>NZ_CP017834.1:2637355-2732105 GCF_001907975.1 Silvanigrella aquatica | reverse complement strand
ATCATTTATTAAATCAAACATTTTTTCTCTACTGTTAGAAAATGCTTATTATTTATAATAATTACTAATAATACGCTGTGTCAAATATTTGACATTTTGAGCCTATAATATTTTACACTTTGAAAAGTATGGGTAATAAAATTAAATAAATCTTAGTCTTTTATTTTTAGATCAAGTTTTTTTGAAGTAACAGTTCTGTTACTTTGTATTTGTCACACGGATAAGAAAGGTAATGCATAAATGAGTATGATTAAGGGTTTATTTTCTTCAGCTTTGCTTACACTCTGTTTAGTAAATGCGGCACAGGCATTTGCAAATTGTGATTTAAAAGCATACGTCACCGTTAGAAATACAACGCCTCATGTTCTGATAAGAGATAAATTTGATTTAAAACATGGACGTTGGATGGTCGTTCCTCCTGAGACTGTAGCTCCTGGACAAGTCGCTCAATTTTCTTCTGTAGGAGCATGTGGATCTGCAACGGGGACAGAGGGGTTTGCTATTTATAAGGTGAATGGAGCAGAACCCATTTTCTTAGCTTGGGATGTACCTTGGGTATCGGGCACTAAAAACACGTGTTCAACACTAGATTCTGCTAATTACGAACTCTATTATAAAAACACGGGAAAGCCTGGAGATTGTAATACAAATAACCCAGTTTTATATTTTAACACTATATTAGTACAAAGATAACTACCTAGAATTTATATCTAATTTTGAAATCTACTCCTTTTAGCTTAATTCCGTCTAAAACTTCCTCAATTTCCCTTCAAAGGAGCTTGTCTTCTTTGTTTTTTTGCGTTACGAAGCAACTTCCGATTTGAGAGATGGTCGGCCTAATATAAAAAAATATGAAGGGGGGTGAACAATATGCCAGTAGTTAAGATTAAAGAAGGCGAAACTTTTGAAAGCGCAATGCGTCGTTTTAAGAAGCAATGTGAAAAAGCAGGTATCCTTTCTGAAATTCGCAAACGTGAGCATTACGAAAAACCCTCTGTTAAAATCAAGAGAAAGCGTATGGCGGCGCGTAAGCGTGCGCTGAAAAAACAAAAGAAGCTTATGGCTTAATTCGTTTTTGAGCTTAAAAATGCGTTAAAAGGGAGGGTTGTTTTGCAGCTCTCCTTTTTTCATTGTATTCCCCGTGAGTGTGGTACGATCTTTTTCCTACGGGCGAGGCTCGTTTCTTAAACCAAGTGGTGAGGTTCTTTTTTGAGACTTCGCAAGCATTCGATTCAAAATCTCATTCAAAACATTAACTTGCAAGAACACCTGAAGCGGTTCATAGAAATCAAGCGCTCGGGCAGTCATGCTGTTGCCAAATGCCCTTTTCATCAAGATTCATCGCCCAGTCTTTATATTTATGAGAATAATTATCATTGTTTTGCCTGTAAGGCTCACGGCACCATCATTGATTATGAAATGCATCGTACTGGTTTTTCATTTCGAGAGGCTGTGGAGGAGTTGGCGCAAAGTTATCAAATTCCATTAGAATATGAGCAAAGTGCGGATGACGGGCAAAAAAATTCAAAATTTGAAATGTTTGAAGGACAAAATAAGTTTTTAGAAAAAGCTCAAGAATTTTTTAAAGAAAATTTATTAAATTTATATGAAAATAAAACTGAAAATATTTCAGAGAAATTAAAAGATTTTTTAAAAAATAATTTCAGCAAAAAAATTGAATTTTATTATTCTGGTGATAAAAAATCTTGGCAAAAATTTGTTGAGAATAAATCAAAATATGCGCAATTTTTCAGAATTGACGTTTCGGAAAGATTGGTTTTTCCTCTGTACAAAGAAAATGGTCGAATAAGTGGTTTTGCATTTTCAGCAAAAATATTATCGAATTTAGATTGGAATTGTGATCAAAACTTTTCTGAGAAAGATCTTCTTAATTATTTAATGCAATTAGAAATCTGTACGCCTTATCCTAAATCAACTTTATACTGCTTAAATTGGCACAAAGCCAGATACGATGCGGCGCAAAGCAAACATTTAATTGTAACGAGTACTCTTTTTGAGCATGATGTCATGCAAAACCAAGGCTTTAAAAATTCAATTATTTGTATTGAGAATAAAGTAGATGTTTTTTTGGCGAAAGTATTCGCAAAAAAAGTTCCTAAAATGACATTATTTATGTCAGCTTCTTCTCAACAAAATATCATTTTATGGAAAACTTTTTTAGAGCTCATTTTAGTTGGTGATTTAACTATTGATTGCGTGTTATATCCTCACTCAGCAGAAAATCTTGTAAACGAAGATATTAAAAAATGGTTTATGGGTGCAAAACCTATTTGGGATGAAGTGACTAAAAAAGTATTAGAGGTGCTTCCACAGCAGCAAAGACTCGATGAATTTAGTAAAAAATTATTACCTCTTTTTCAAAAAATTGAAGATCGTACGCGCAGGGAAATGTTACTTGATAAAATTGCATCACAATATTTTGGTTCTTCCAAAAAGATTTTTTATAAATCTAAATTTTTTATAGAAAATCAACAAATAAATAAGAATTTTTTGCCAAGTCAAAGCACATTGTCTTATGAAAATAATTCAAATGCAGTGAAGGAAGTTCCAAAAATTATTTTAAAAGAATCAAAAGAATCTATTGCAGAGAGTCATAGGATTGATAATGAGAAAAAAGATCTCCTTGCTAAAACAGTGCTATTTTACAATAAAACTTTATTATCCGATTACGACATTGCTCACGAAGCCCGAAATTATTTGCAACAAAGAGGAATTTTTTTAGAGCACATTAAAAAATGGCAACTGGGATTGTGTCTAGGATCTCATGAGCTGGGTCGTAAAGTGGAAAAATCATTGGTGCCCGCCGATTCTTTATTAGAGTTAGGATTGATAAAAAAAAGTAGGCATCATAATGGCTTTTATGATTTTTTTCACGATCGTATTATTATTCCTATAGTTGGTCACGATGGTCACTTTGTTGCTTTATCAGGCAGAATTTGGCTACAAAATACAGCTCATAAATTGAAAGAGTTGCCTAAATATATCAACTCACCTGAGTCCGCAATTTTTTCAAAATCAAATATATTATTTAATTTTTATTCCGCTTTGCAATCTATTGTGAGCTATGGTTTCGTAATTATTGTTGAAGGCTATATGGATTGTATGGCGCTTGTAAATGCAGGTGTCTCAAATACGGTTGCTGTGATGGGGACAAGTTTAACTTCACCGCATATGGAAGCCCTTTCTAAGGTAACAAAACGCATTCTTATTTGTTTTGATTCCGATAAAGCGGGGCAAAACGCAGTGAAGCGAAGCTTTACCATGGCTTATCCTTTTTCTGGTGTGGAGCTTGAGTGCTTACTACTGCCCAATGGAAAAGATCCCGATGAATTTATTAAAATGTATGGCGCCGAGGCCTTTCGTGAACTCATACCGCAAAGCGTTCCCTTATTAAATCAGGTGTGCAGATGGCTTTTTGATGAAGCCGAGATGAAATCTGAATTATTTTTAAGATTGATAAAAGAACATATTTTACCAATAATTTTGCAGCATCCCGATGAAAGAGTGCAGGAAGAAGCCCTTTCTTTTTTATGTGACAAATACTTTGAAAATGTATATCCTCGTGATCTGCGGCTTGAAATGGACGGTTTAACTGCGTTGCAGCCAAAGGGGTATTTTGCTAAAGAGCTTGCAAAGTCCGATGCTTTTTCTATTGAAGAATGGCTCGCTTTTTCTGTGACTGAAGTTAAATTGCTTTTATCACTTGTCTATTCAAGGTTTTTTGAGTTACCAATGCGCTTGCGCAATGTGGCTCAAGGGATGTCCAGTGCCGAAGAGGAAAATGAGCGTATTTGCGCTTTGGCTATGAGCAAGCAGATGAGTAAAATAAGTTTTTCTGTTTGCTTGGAACTATTATCTCTCATGGTGGATAATCCCCATTTGGCAATAATTGATTTGGAAAACTTAGATGACTATGGGTTTTCTGCGCATGCAAAAGTTTTGATTGCTTATGCAAATTCAAATGTTCACCTTTTATATCAGTATAAGCTGGAGGAATTATTGAAAGAAAACTTGCCTGCAGGTGTGTCCATGGTATCATTTAAGAATATTTGGGATATAAAAAATTCAGGTTTTTTGAGGTTTCAGTTGCGTAATATTAAACTTTCCTCGCAAAGAGGTGTTTTATCTGCATTTGTGGCCGAGACTTTACTTCACCTGGAACTCGAATATATTGATAACGCCTTGAAAGCATTTTCGAGCTTCCATTTCGATAATGAAATAGATAAAGAGTTTCATGATCTTGTCAGAGAGCGTACAAGACGTAGTAAGGAATTTGGTTCTTTTGAATCTTTTAATTTGCAATAAACGTAAAATTATTTCAAAGTAAGCGCTTTGCGCTATTCAATTGTCGCTGAATAGGGTTTTTTGTTTTGTGATTCTTGGGGGTTTTTAATATATGACGAATTCCAAGTCAAAGTCTGCAATAGTAGGTGGCCAGAAACGTACCTCTGAGTCTGCCCAAAAAGAAAAATCCGCAAGCTCCAAGCAAGCTGCCCCCCATCCTTCTAAAAAAGGAGAGAGTGCACCTGCTAAATCGCAGCATACGACAAAACCTGCGGAGTTTAAAGCTGCGAAAAAAGAGAATCCACAAAGTATAAAAAAACATTCTTCCGCAGCAAAAGCAGCTGACTCAACAGAGGGGGAAGAGCACCTTGGGGTAAAAGACGTCAAAAAGTCTGTGGTATCAAAGCCTGATAAAGATGTAAAATCGCATGCCACAAAAGCTCTGCGGGATACAAAAAGTCAAGACAAAAATGCAGAAAAAGAAAAAACAGTATCCTCAAAAGTAGAAAAAACGAATAAGAATCTTATGCCTACAAAGAAAACAAATAAACAAGCAGATGAAACCATGCCGGCAACAAGTTCTAAAGAAGAAACCGCCACCGCGCGCGTGAAGTTAGTAAAAGCACCTCTTGTGAAATCATCGGATTTGGGAGTAGCGGTGAAAGCGCCTCCTGCAAAAAATCCTGTTGTTACTAAGAAAAAAGTGGAAAAAGAGCCTTCTGCTGCCCTGCCTTCAAGCTCAAGCGCAGAAAAAAAAGTCACTTCTATTTCAATGGACTCCAAGTCTAAGCCCAAATCTGTAGGGGCTGAGGTTGCAAAATCATCAGCAAAGGTTACGGAACCTGTCTCTTCAAAGGATAAAAAGCTGAAAACAGTTTCTGAAAAATCTCCTATAATAAAAAAAGAGAATAAAAGCACCTCTGTTGAATTGAACTCCGTTGAAGAGAAAATAGAAATAAAATCTGCGAGTTCTTCTGCAAAAAAGAAGGATGCGAGCAAAACTGCTGATGCCACAAAGAAAGTGGCAAAACAAGCGAAGCAAGGTAAAGGCTCCGACTCAGACGAAGAGGAGCAATTTGAAGAAGTTGCTTTAGACGACGAACCCGATGATTTTAACATCGAGGAAGAAGAAGACCTTCTTGGTGATGTCGACTTGGAAGCGGACGATTCTGTCTCTCTTCCTGAGGACGACTTTCTCGCGGCAGAAGAGTTTGGTGCCGATCTTGGTGGCGAAGAAGAAGAACTCGATGCCTCTGCGCGTAGCAACGACCCTGTTCGTGTTTATTTAAGAAAAATGGGACAAGTTGCCTTACTCTCTCGCGATGGCGAAGTCGAAATCGCTAAAAAAATTGAAAATGAAGAAAATAAACTTTTAGAGCATCTTGTTTCCTTACGCATTGGTATTAACCACATGTGTGATGTAGGACAAAAATTTATTGATGGTGTGATTAAAGCAAAGAACCTCGTTAAAGGTTTTGATGACGAGCAGGATCAAGCTAATGACGAAGGACAATCCCAAAGGGTTCGTGTCCTTGTCGAAAGCTTTATGAAGCTTGCTAAAACAGTCATTGAAATTGAAGATAAAGTGGGCTTGCCTGGTCTCGATAAACTTTCTGCTCATGAACGCGAAATTTTGCTGGAATCGCGTAATCAAATGTTTGAAATTGTTAAAGAAATTAACATTAATCGCCGTATTATTCAACAGATTGTGGCTGAACTCGATACCCATGCGAAGAGCGTTTCCGACTGCATGAAAGAAACCAATAAGGTGAAAGTCAGAACGCGCTTGGATGAAGCGCGTCTTGCGGCTTATTGCAATGCCAATGCCCCTCGCCCTGTTGAAGTGAATTTTTTAACGGAAAGAGATTGGGAAAACTTTAAAAATACCTACCTCTCTGCGCAAAATACAATTTTAGCAAGTGAACAAGCGTGTTTCTTAAGCCGCAGTGAAATTGCTATAAAGTACCAAGTTATTAGCAATGCCAACCGTTTTGCTGAGGAAGCAAAACGTGAGCTGATTGAAGCAAACTTAAGGTTGGTTGTCTCTATTGCTAAAAAATATATGAATCGTGGTTTGCAGTTCTTGGATCTCATCCAAGAAGGTAATATCGGTCTTATGAAAGCAGTGGAAAAGTTTGAATACCGTCGTGGTTATAAGTTCAGTACTTATGCTACTTGGTGGATTCGTCAGGCTATTACTCGTGCCATTGCCGATCAGGCGCGTACCATTCGTATTCCCGTTCACATGATCGAAACCATTAACAAAATGGTTCGGACAAGCCGTCAATTGGTGCAGGAAATGGGTCGTGAACCCACTCCTGAAGAAATTGCACAGCGCATGGACATGAGTATTGAAAAAGTACGTAAGGTCATGAAAATTGCCAGAGAGCCTATCTCTCTTGAAGCTCCTATTGGTGAAGAAGAAGACAACCATTATGGCGACTTCTTGGAAGACAAAGCTCATGGTGCCCCTATCGATATCGTGGCTAATCAAAGTCTTTCCGAGCAGACTAAAAAAGTGCTTGCTACTTTAACGTCGCGCGAAGAAAAGGTGTTGCGGATGCGTTTTGGAATTGGTGAGAAAACAGATCATACCTTGGAAGAGGTGGGGCAAAGTTTTGACGTAACTCGTGAGCGTATTCGTCAGATTGAAGCCAAGGCATTGCGCAAGCTGCGTCATCCGAGCCGTTCTAAGAAGTTGAAGGCATTTATTGAAAGTTAAAAAAACTTAAAAAGGCTAGTCATAGACTAGCCTTTTTCTTATGAGTAATAATCTTTTTCAGCTTCAATTTTTACTTTGCCAGTAAAATTTTTTAAAGGAACAAAAGCTTTTTCAATTGAAATTTTTGCAGTTAAAATATCTTTAAATTTTTCACCAATTGAAATTAAAAGTTGTTCTGCTAAAAATTCTAATAATTTTACTTTTTTTAATTCTTTGATTTTTCCAGTAATATGTTCACAAACAGCACCATAATCAACAGTGTTTTCTAATTTGTCATGTGTATTTAGGTAATTTATTTTAATTGATAAGTTAATTGTTAAATTATGTCCTATTTTTTCTTCAAATTCATTCGCACCTAAAAAAAGAAAAGCTTTAATTTCAGAAATGTGTATCCAGCAAAATTTTTGTCTCTTTTGCTCTTGGTAAGGATAAAATTTATTGTCCATTTTTTGTTTCCTAATGGTTGGCTATCATAAAAAACAAAGCTATATATAGGTAAGCGTATTGTTTTTTCCCTATGAAACACACATAGAATAAAGGTAAGCTCATGACAAACCAAAATGCTTCTGAAATTTCAAAAAAGTTTATTGATTTGGCTGATAAATTTGGTGCCCATAATTATCATCCTTTAAATGTCGTGATTACTAAGGGATCTGGCGAATGGGTATGGGACATTAATGGAAAAAAATATCTTGATATGTTGAGCGCTTATAGCGCAGTTAATCAAGGTCATTGCCATCCTAAACTTCAAAAAACATTACACGAGCAAGCAGGCCGTATTACTTTAACTTCAAGAGCTTTTCATAACGATCAAATGGGGCCTTGGCTAGAGCAGCTGACACAACTTTGTGGGATGGATAAAGCCCTTCCTATGAATACGGGCGCTGAAGCTGTGGAAACAGCAATCAAAATTGCGCGCAAATGGGGTTATACCGTAAAACAAATTCCGAGGCATAAAGCAGAAATTATTGTTTGCGATCATAATTTTCATGGGCGTACCACAACCATTGTCAGCTTTTCCAGTGAACCTCAATATAAGGACGATTTTGGACCCTATTGTGGAGGTTTTCGTTCTATTCCTTATGGTGATGCGCAGGCTCTTGAAAGCGCCATTACTCCAAATACTGTGGGTTTTTTATTTGAACCTATTCAAGGGGAAGCTGGAATTATTGTTCCGCCCAAGGGCTATTTAGAGGCTGTGAGCCAAGTTTGTAAAAAACACAATATTTTATGTATTGCAGATGAAATCCAAACGGGATTAGGAAGAGCAGGTAAATTATTTGCTCACCAATATGAAAACTGTAAACCCGATCTTATTATTTTAGGAAAAGCATTAGGAGGCGCTTATTATCCTATTTCAGCAGTTGTAGGATATAATGAGGTATTTAATATATTAAAGCCAGGGGATCATGGCTCCACATTTGGTGGAAATTCTATGGCATGTGCGTTATCACAGACGGCATTAAAAATTATTGTTGAAGAAAAACTTCCTGAAAGAGCATACGATCTGGGTAATAAATTTCGAGATGGGTTAGCAAATTTGCCAACGAAAGTTGTTAAAGATGTTCGTGGAAAGGGGCTTCTCAATGCTATTGAAATTCAGCACAATGCAGGCAAAGGACGTTTTTACAGTGAATTGCTTCAAGAACGAGGTATTTTAGCTAAAGAAACACATGATTTCACCATTCGATTTGCTCCTCCTTTGGTGATGGAAGAAGCAAGTATGCAATTTGCCATTGATACCATAAAAGAAGTATTTTCTAAAACGCAGGCAGAATGGTTACAAAAATGAGATTGAGGTCGTACATTTACAACCTCAATCTTTTGTGCCTTCATTTCGTATTGAAATTTAGTATTACTGAGCCCAAAATTCAATTCTAAATTTCTTTAGCTGTTGCAAGTCACTATTATGGGTACAAGCAAATACTGTGGCTGGATCGCAGTAATTTACAACAGGATCGGTAACAGGTCTAACATCATAAGGGCTAATTTCATGGAACCAAATCCAACCTAAGGCATCACTTGTTGCATTGTAGCAACGGAATGATGTTGTTAAACTAATTCCTCCGAATTTCTTGCTTGTAATTTTATTATTATTGGTATCTATATATTTGAAGAAAAATTGACTGTATCCTCTTAAATTTGAAGATTTCATAAAATCACCAGTCATACGGTCGGAGATAAAAATGACATTACCGGGTGTATAGCGTGGTGGTTTCCATTCTGCTTCAGTGCTACTTATTAATTTCCAAGCTTTAATATCATCGAATTCTTCATTGAATTCTCTGTAGAAGCCATCTTTTTTAATAGCAGACTTCTTTAGTTCGGCATAATTTTTTTGACAAGTCACTGTATCGGAAAAACATTTATTTATTAAATTTAAGAGCTGAGTAATATTATATTGAGCATTTTCTTTTGTTTCTTTAACAAGTTTTCTTTCATCATTAGCAAGATTTTTATAGGAATCTTTTGCTAATATGTCTACTGCTTTTATGTAATGAATATGATTTGACTTAAAATCTTGTTGTATTTTATATTTAAAGTTTATAAAACTTGGACTTGTATCGCTATAGTTTGAAATAACATCATTAATTAATTGATTTTCATTATTAACAATTGCTTTGTTGCTATAAAGCACTTTTGTTGAGTCGCTGTAATAAAATTTATTATTGCTATTTACATCTCTATTGTTTATTTCATCTTTTAATTGGTTTGGAAAGTCCTTTGCCGCATAATTTTTAAATTGACGAAATAAAGAATCACAAACATTCACTTGCTCTAAAGAACAATTGAAATTTACGATTTTCGATAATTGCGAAGGAGTTCCGCCAAGTTGAATGGCTCTAATAGATATTGTTGTGTTTTTGCGAACTTCTGCACTTAGTGAGTTAAATTTTGCTTTTGCTTCAATAGAAAAGCCACCATCTTTACCATCTCCATCACATCCATCTTTACCACATGTTTCCGTATCAAGTTCTTCGTTCAAAGTTTGATTTATTTGATCATTAGCAGTATTGGAATCTACGGGAGTTAAAGCAGTGCTATTTCCACCAGTGGCAGTGTTGTTATTTCTGCCCGCGTTGGCACTTGCGCTGCTCGGATTTGATTTTTTAGATTTTTTAGCGGCGCCAAATATAGGTGGTGTTTTTGCACCCAAAGATGCATCAAATTCCTCTTTTGTTTTCGCATCCGCAAAGATAAATTTTGTTGTAATTAAAAGTTGTGCTTTAACTTTTTGTTTAATTACAATTTGATCCCCGCAAAGATTAAAAAAGTTTACGTTTTTAGATTTTAAGTTATCATAGTGAACTTTTTTAAATCTAAATTCAGAATTGGGATTTTGTTTAACAAGTTCAACATAGCCTTTAGTAATTTCAATTGTTAAATTATAAGTTCTCGCCAAACTTGATGTCCCAGATTCTCTAGAATAATTAATTTCTGGAGAAACAGTGACAGGAACGCCTGTTTCATGAAGTGGAATATCGGCTTGAATACCAAAGCCAAGTTTATTGAGTAATTGATTGGAAGAAAGATTTTCCTCATAAGTAACTTGTGCAGAGGGTTGTAGTCGGAATTGAGATGCATCGTTTTCAAGGCATCTTTCCACATTCAGACCTGTGATACTGTTAAAACCCTTACCAATGTTATCGAGCCGCTCATCTATTTGTGTATTGAGCATTTGCATGTTTTCACTAAACTGAGCAAGCGCTTTTTTTCTTACAATTTTGCTAGATTGCTCCACGGCGGTGTTATTGCCCTGCAGATTTCCTTTGCCACAAGAACTGGTGAAAAGAATAAGAGCTGAAAAAGTTATAAACTTATTCAATATTTTCATAACGATACTCCTTACTGTTCCCTAAAGTGAATGGCTAAAGCCAAACGAAGGTGAGCAACAAAGTGGCTTATCGGTTTGAAGTGAAAAGAAATTTCATTATTTTGTAATTATTTTGTATTTATTTATATAAAGAATAAAAAATCTCTTCAGAGGTCATTTTTTAAATGAAAATATTTATAAAAAGCTTATTTGTTATGTCATCGAGGGGGGAAGGGGTTGACAGCCAATTGAATTCTTGTTAAAAAAAAGTGTGCTTTCATAAGCGCCCATTTGTATTATGGCGCAGCCAGCCCAAAATCCCTTCTTTTTTTAAGTATTTCTTCAACTTTTTTCTTTTGGAATCATTTAGCATGGTAGATGACAAAAATAATGATGACTTCGATAATGAGTCTCCTTCCCCTCGTAAACGTACAACAAATACAACAACGCGACGCTATATTCGTAGAACTCCCGAAGAAAGTACGCTTTTCAATGAAAATGCCTCTTCTTCAGCTTCTAGTTCGCAAACTGATTCCGATGGTGAAGGAATTTCTACGTATACCCCGTCAAGACGCGTTTTTACGAGATCAAAAGATCCATCAAACATGTCTTCGTCTTCTTCATCTCAAAGCAATAGCATGTCTTCCAATTCGAGTTTTACGCCGCGCACGACGCCCTTTGGTATGGGAACTCCTCCTCCTAACAGGATGGGCTCCCCACAGACTTCAATGAATGCAGGAGGAGGTTCTACGGTGCATCCCGCTTCGCCCGCTATGCAGCAGCAGTCACAAACAAGCTCCCATCAGCAGCCAAACCGTTCGTTTCAAGGACAAAATAGTCATTCTCAGCAAATGCCGCGCAATAATTACACCACAGCGAGAAGACCTGAATCTTCACGTCCGGTGCAAAGTGGTGCCGATGAAAAGGAACCTGAATTTAATTCAGAAGTTCCTGTTATGAACTTAAAAGAGCTTAAAGAAAAACATATTAGCGATTTAGTTCATATGGCTAAGGAAATGGGCATTGATGGCGCAGCAAACTTAAGAAAACAGGATCTTGTTTTCTCACTTCTAGAGGCTCAAGCTGTCCGCAATGGTGTGGTTTATTCTGAAGGTGTTCTTGAAACCTTGCCGGATGGTTTTGGGTTTTTAAGAGCTCCCGACTACAATTATTTGCCTGGGCCTGATGATATCTATGTTTCTCCATCGCAAATTCGTCGTTTTAATTTACGTACAGGCGATACGGTATCAGGACAAATTCGTCCACCAAAGGATAATGAACGTTACTTTGCGTTGTTAAAAGTAGAATCTGTAAATGGGGAAACTCCCGACTTTACAGGTGAAAAAATATTATTTGATAACTTAACAACAATTCACCCCGATTTCCGTTTTAAATTAGAAATCGATCCGCAAATTTACAGCACACGTCTAATCGACCTTTTTGCTCCTATTGGAAAAGGGCAGCGTGCTCTTATTGTGGCGCCTCCTAAAACAGGTAAAACAATTTTGCTGCAAAATATTGCGAATTCTATTGCGCAAAATCACCCTGAAGCTGTGCTTATTGTACTTCTTATTGACGAGCGTCCCGAGGAAGTTACCGATATGGAACGCTCTGTCCGTGGTGAAGTCGTGAGCAGTACCTTCGATGAGCCTGCTCAACGTCACGTACAAGTCGCTGAAATGGTTATTGAAAAAGCAAAAAGGTTGGTTGAGCACAAAAAAGATGTGGTCATTTTGCTCGACTCTATCACTCGTCTTGCGCGCGCTTACAACAGCGTCGTTCCTCCGAGCGGTAAAATATTAACCGGTGGTGTGGATGCCAATGCTCTTCATAAACCAAAGCGTTTCTTTGGTGCCGCACGTAATGTGGAAGAAGGCGGAAGCTTAACCATTATTGCAACAGCTCTTATCGATACCGGAAGCCGTATGGACGAAGTTATTTTTGAAGAGTTCAAGGGCACAGGTAACATGGAACTCGTTCTCGATCGCCGCTTGGCAGAACGCCGTGTGTTCCCTGCTATTGACATCAATAAGAGTGCTACGCGTCGTGAAGATCTTCTTTTGGCTCGCGAAACTCTCAATCGTCTTTGGGTACTCCGCAAGGTGCTTCACCCTATGTCGCCTATTGAGTCTATGGAATTCTTGCTCCAGCGTTTTGAACGCTCCGAAACCAATGATGACTTTTTAAATAGTATGAATGGTTAAATTGTTACCTTTTAATTTCAAACCCCGCATTTTGTGATGCGGGGTTTTTTTTTTGAAATAATTATTTTTTCAAACTATTTAATGGAATAAATCATTATATTTGATTAATTGCTATAAATATATTATGTTATATTTGCTATATTTCTAAAAATTTGAAATTTTAAATTAATTTTTGTATATTTTAAAAAAGGCTATACAAGCCTTAAAAAATAAAATTTTAAATATATTTTAATAAATAAATTAGCATTTCATTTATTAATTAAATCATTTTTTTAGAAGTGTATTTGAGGTTCATGCTGATGATTGATAATAAGTATATCACTTATTTTTTTGATGGAACTGGAAGCAATTTAAACAGTAAGCAAGAGATCGAAATAGGTAAGTCTGTTGTAGGTGAATTATATGAATTCAATAAATCAAATTCATTAGTCATTAATAGCCAGGGTGTGATTTTAAAAGAAAATAAAGAATATCGATGCGTAAAAATTTATTTTCCAGGTCCTGGTGCTGATCCTGGAGAATATGATGGGATCCCCTATCCAACACCAGGTAGGTCAAATTTTGATTCCTTATTTTTAAATGGCTATAAATCATATTATGTTAATACGCTGAATAAATTATTTGGAAATGGATGGGAGCATAATGAAGCAAAAGCTTTGAGTTGTGCCGCACAATTAAGCTACTCAAAAAAAGATAACCACATTATCATCGGATATAGCCGTGGAGCTATTACAGCAATTTCATTTTCTAAAAAATTATCAAAATTAAGACCAGGGAATAGAATTTTTCTTTTTTTAATTGATCCTGTTGCGGGTTCTGACTATTCGAAAATCAAAAATCACCCAAATTTTAGAGATCATTTTATAAGAAATAATAAAATAAATCCTTTTAAAATTGGTGAAAATGTTTATCACGCAAAAATTTTTTATGCTTGTAATGAAAAAAGAATTTTATTTAAACCACAACTTCCCTTGTTAGATAATATACAATATTATGATCGACCTTTGTATTTTTCTAAAAATACGGAAGCAGAGATTTATTTTATGTATGCAGATCATAGGCAAATTGCATATAGATATTATAAAAACATGGGAATAAATCATGGTGCTGGTCATAAGGTATATAATCAAATTGCTCATTGTATAAATAAAATTCCATTTTATTGCAGTGATAATTCAAACTTCATTTTTTATAATGAAGTTAATCTTAAAACCGATTCTATTTACCAATATCAAGACCGATATACTGATAAAGATCGCATTTCTAAATTAAGTAATAGAATTATTGCTAATGAAGTTTCAAGAAAAGAAAAATGGGTTACAAAAAAATATGCTCCTGGCGAACTTTTTAGACTTTCAAATTTGCTTAATAGTAAAAATTTCAATGTAATGTCGTGTTTGAAATGTATATAAAAATGTATATAAAAATGTATATAAAAATGTATATAAAAATGTATATAAAAATGTATATAAAAATGTATATAAAAATGTATTTTATATATAGGCGGTAAAATGAAAATTAAAGTTATAGGTTTTAGCGGTGTTTCAGGCGCAGGAAAAACAACCCTGGCAAAAAAATTATCTCAAAAATTAAATGCTTCCTGTTTGTTTTGGGATGATTTTGATGACATATCAAGCTCACCTGATGATTATGTGCAGTGGTATTTTAGAGGAAGCGATTATAAAGAATTTAATTATGTGAGTCTTGCGCATGTTTTATTTGAATTAAAAAAGGGCAATCATATTGTCCATCCTGTTTTTAAAAATGTGATACCTCCCACGCCTTTTATTGTTTTTGATGCTCCTCCAGGAAGATTACACGAGCAAACGGGGCAATTCATTGACTATCAAGTGCATATCGATGTTCCGCTCGATATTTCGTTAGTGCGTAGGACAATGCGCGATTTTAAAAATGAAAATAAAACCAAAGAAGAATTAATTGATGATCTTGAGTTTTATTTAAATTATTCAAGACCGTTGTTTTTTGATGAGCAATTAAAATTAAAAGCAGACTGTATTATAAACGGATGCCTTTCAACAGAAGAGCAAGTTGAAATTGTATATCAAAATTTAAAAGTAAAAAAAATTTTAATTCAAGATGAAAATAGCTTTTTAAATAAAGACGATACAAATATTTGATCTCCATATTAAAAAACATTCCGATGCTTTTGTTTTTGATGTGTTTATAATATTTATAAAACATAGAATATAAATAAAAATGATTACAAAATGTAATAATAAAAATAATTACATTTTGTAATAAAAATGATTACAAAATGTAATATTTAATTTCAGATGCAAAAATTATATGACAATACTATTTTAAATAAATAAAAAGGATATATATTAATTTAAAATAGTATTATATAGTTTAAAATATCATTAAATAGTTAAAACACAATTATATAATTAAAATATATATTATTATATTTTAATTAAATGGGGTATTATGTTGTTAATTATTAAAATGTTAAAAAAATATTTATTTATAATATTTTTAAATATCTTGATTATTTCTTGTAATTTTAACCCGTTTAGTGGTTTGCCTCCATATACTGTGGGGGGCGGTGATTTTTCAATTAAAGCGGGATTAGCAGAGAACAATGGTGTTAATATAATTTGGGGTATTTCAGATCAGTCTGATAGTTATTCTGTTATATATGGAACTTCAAGAGGAAATTATAATAATAAAGCAATAAATTGCACTTCAATAACTGTTAATAAATGTGAAATATCAAACTTAATAAATGACGTTACTTATTTTATTAGAGTTGTTGCAACAAATAAATTTGGATCCATTAAATCATTAAATGAACTTACTGTAACTGCCTCTCCTCTTAAAATTACTTCTTCCCAAGAAGGTGCAGTGCGAATTAGTTGGAATAATATTGGCTGTGGATTAGGAAATACAAATTACACTCTACAATATGGAACATCTCCAACCGAATTAACAAATAGTATTTCCAATTTAAGAGAATCCTATCTACTTAAAGAACTCAATAATGGTACAACATATTATTTTCAAATTATTGCAGTTAATCCTGCTGGTAATGAATCGAGTGAGGTTATTTCCGTACCCATATATAATCCTCCTTCAGCTCCTATATGGAGTGCTCTTCCTACTGTTAATTCAAGTGGCATTACACTTAATTGGAATGCTTCTGTAGGATCTGGAAATATTAAATATTTTTTAATTCGAAGTTTGAAATCAATTTATGACTCTAGTTATGATCTTGATGTTGATTTTGCAATTGTAGAAGAATGTTTTGATATCAGTGAATTAAGTTGCACTGATAATGCTGTAAATTTAGTTCCAGCGAATTTATATTATTATTTGTTAATCGCAGAAAATGAGGGAGGTTTTTCTCTTCTTTCAACTGAGCAGTCTGCGACGACATTTCCGGCAATTCCAAATTCATTGAAACTTAAATCAGTAGCATCCAGTAGCAATTTATTAAGTTGGAATTCCTTATATGGAAATGCTGATATCACGTTTAATATTTATAGTTCGGTATTAACGCCAGTTCAAATTATTGCGGGAAATAAGATTGGCTCTTCAAGTTCAACAAATATTTTACCAAATTTAAATTATTTAGACAGTTCTGTTTTTTTAGAAAATCAATTATACTATTACTCTGTTACGGCAACTGATATCAGTGGGACATCTTTAAGCTCTACTGAGCAAAGTATACCCTCTGCTTTATTAACAGCGCCCTCTTCTCTCTCGGCTAGTTCTGTTTTATCAAATTCTCTGTCTTTAAATTGGATATTAAGCGTTGGAAATGCACCTTTAAATTTTAAAGTTTATCGTTCTTTAACAGGTACTTCGGATAGTTGGGAAGAACCAATAGATTTAGATTCTTCTTTATCTTATTTTGATAGTTCTCTGTTAGAAAATACAAATTATTATTATAAAGTAGGTGCAATAAATGCACGAGCGAATGCAGCGGAACAAATATCATCTGTATTTAATACAGTCACAGCTCTTAAGACAGCACCTACATTAAATAATCCTATAAATACAACTTATAATTCAATAAATTTTCAGTGGAATAGCTTACCAAATAATGGGACAGTTACGTATAATTTATATCGATCTACAACGGGTTTACCGAATAGCTGGGGAGCATATATTTATACAACAACATCAGAATTAAATTATTTAGATAATATTGGTTTACTAGAAAATACGAACTACTATTATATGTTAACAGCAAATAATAATGCTATAGGAGCGACGGCTCTGAGTTCAAATATAGTTTCTGTTACCACAGGTATAAATACAATACCAACATTCAATGCGGCAACAAATGTGACCTCATCCGCAATTACTTTAAATTGGAATTCTTTGCCAAATAATGGGTCGGTTATATATAATTTATATCGTTCAACAAGCGGTAATTTAGGAACTTGGGGTGATCCTATTTATTCAGGTCCTTTAGTTTCATATACTGACAATAATAATGAAAAGGGTTTATCTGAAAATACAAATTATTTTTATTATATTGCCGCTAGTAATAATTTATCTGGAAAATCTGATGTAAATTCAGCAATTTTGCAAGTGACTTCTGCCTTGCAAACAATTCCTTCTTTTATTTCATCTGCGACCAATGTGACTTCATCTTCTGTAACTTTAAATTGGAATGCGGCTCCAAATAACGGAACTGTGACTTATAAATTATACCGCTCTCTTACGGGGTTGTTAGGGAGTTGGGGCAATGCTATTAATGTAACAACCTCTGCATTAACGTATACAGATAATGTTGGTTTAATAGAAAATAATAATTATTATTATATGTTAACTGAAACAAATTCATCGCCCTCGGCGCTAGCGCTAAGTTCTGATGTTTTTCCCATAACAACAGATTTATTAACAGTACCTTCTTTTATTTTACCAATTACAAATATCACAAATAATTCTGCAACAATTAGCTGGAATGCAGCAATAAATAATGGAATTGTAAATTATTACTTATATCGTTCTAATACAGGGATTGCAGAATCTTGGAGTGGTCCTATAAATACTTTAACAACTGCAACAACTTTTGGCGACTCGGGGCTAATTGAGAATACAATTTATTATTATATGATTTCAGCTTCAAATAATTCTTCTAAGTCAAAGACAATAGACTCATTATCTGCAAGTATGACAACAGCATTATTAACTGCCCCTACTTTATATGCGAGTGCTGTTTCTACAAATTCAGTCACATTGCAATGGAATGCATCAAATGGAAATGGAGCGGTAAATTATAATATATATAGATCCACTTCTTTGCCCGTAGGCACATCTTCTGGTGCTATTTGTTCTAACGTAATAATTAATTCATGCACGGATAATTCAGTTATACCAAGTGAAGTTTATTATTATTTAATTACGGCAACAAATGCCGTGAATACTGTAACGGAAAGTTCTCCATTTATAGTGACTACATTGCCAAATAATCCAACGGTTCTTAATGCTGTGGCATCAGATGGAACTGTTGTCTTAACGTGGCCGCAAAGTTCTGGAGCAGGTTCTCCATCTTTAATAACTTATTTAGTACAGCGTTCACGTTCACTTGTTGGTGGTTATCAAAATGTGAGTGGTTGTGATAATATATCAAATTCGAGTTTAACATGTACTGATATTGTTCCTGTTGTTGATGGCAATCCTTATTATTATAAAGTAACAGCATTGACTGCGGGAAACATATCATCAACTCCAAGTCCAGTGACAGCTGTAGTCCCTATAACTAAAATTTCTTCAATTAGTGTTATCTCGGCCGTAAGTTCAATTACTTTAAGTTGGAGTGGTGCCGTAGGAGCGTCGAGTTTTGCCGTTTATAGCTCTTTAAGTGCAGCTGGTTCTTCTCCGAGTAATGGGGGCACAAATACAGGTTGTACTAGTTCTCCTTGTGTTTTTAGTGCTTCATTAGGTCAAATTTATTATTATACTATTGTTGCTAATAACTCAGGAGTAAATTCATCAGCATCTACAACTTCAAATGAATATTCAGCTGAAGTTCATGTTACTCCAATTAAAACTGTAAAGGCGCAGACGAATCAGGTTTATTTAGAATGGACTTCTGTAGCAAATGCAACTAATTATACAATTTATTATTCATCAACACCGGGGACAGCAATTAGTGGAGGAGTGATTGGATGCAATGCAAATTTAGTTTTATCATGTACTGTAGCAGGATTGACAAATGGACAAACTTATTATTTTGCCATTGTAATTACGAAATCTGTTGGTGGAATATATAATGGTACAGAAGAGCTAGCTGTGCCATTAGGAAATTTTGATATTATTTCCTTATCTTCTACAAATTTAACGACTGCTTCTATTAATTGGAGTTCTTCTTTAGGAGCAACAAGTTATGATATTTCTTATGGAACAAGTTCTGGAGTTTATACAATAACATTACCAACGGTGAGCTCTAGTGTTACATTACCTTACTCTTTTTCAGGTCTTACTGCCGGTAATTTATATTATGTCATGGTTATAGCAAAAAATGCTTACGGGTCTGTTATTGCAAATTCGGAAAAACAATTACTCATGCGCGCAGGAATTCCTACGGGATTGTCTATTTCAAGCGTGACTTCGACAGCGGCATCATTGTTATGGAATGTTTTAAATGGCAATCCTAATGTAACATATAATATTTATAGATCCACAATAAATTCTAGTCCCTTTGTTGCAAATCCTTCTACCGCTGTCTGCAATATTTTATCAACAAACTCTCCAAATAATGTATGTAATGATAGTTTAATAACAGAAAATACAAATTATTATTATGTAATCACTTCTTCTAATTTAGTTGGAGAATCCTCACGGTCTTCAACTGTTTCAACGACAACCGCTTTGGCAACAGCACCTTCATTCTCAACAACAACAAATATTACACCTACTTCTATGACTTTAAACTGGAATTCTGCCCCTAATAATGGAACGGTGATTTATCGTTTATACCGTTCATCATCAAGTTCTTCGGGGCCTTGGATAGGGCCTATTAATGTTCCCTCTAGTGCATTAACTTTTTCTGATTTGGGATTGACAGAAAATACAAACTATTATTACAAAGTAACAGCGTTAAACAATGCTCCCAATGCTATTGCTTTAGATTCATCAGTGCTATCAATATCTACTGCCTTATCGACTATTCCTACATTTATAGAGCCAGCAACAAATGTCACTTCAAATTCAATCACTTTAAACTGGAATTCTGCTCCTCATAATGGGAGTATGATTTATTCACTTTATCGTTCAACTTCAGGAACCACAGGACCTTGGGAAGGACCCATTAATGTTCCCTCAAGTTCAAAAACATTTACCGATACAAATCTTTTTGAAAATCAAATCTACTATTATAGGGTATCTGCTAGGAATTCCTTATCTGGTGCTTCTGATATTTTTTCTGCAGCAACGGAAGTCACAACGGCAATTATAACAATTCCCAAATTTATATCTTCAGCTTCAAATATTACGGCAAATTCACTCAAATTAAATTGGAATATATTACCAAATAATGGAAAGGTTACTTATATTTTATATCGCTCCCTTACGGGGATTCTGGGAAGTTTTGGTTCCCCTATTTTTGAAAAGGATTCAGTAACAAGTTATTTAGATTTAAATGTAAGTGAAAATACAAATTATTATTATCAACTTACTGTTATTAATGAAGCCCCTAATTCTAGTCCTATTTATTCTTCAATATTTCAGGTAACTACTGATATTGCTACATCACCAGGGAGTATTTCTGTAACAAATGTCACTTCATCTTCATTAAATATAAGTTGGAGTTCCGTACCAAGCAATGGGTTAGTCACATACAATTTATACCGTTCAACGACAGGAGCTGATGATAGTTGGGGAACGGCTATTAATAAAAATAAAAGCACATCTTTTTATAGTGATTCTTCTTTGTCAGAAAATACAAATTATTATTATATGGTTTCGGCAACAAATAATTCTGGTGTGACTAATTTCAAATCAAGCTCTTATTTAGTTACAACAGCAATTTCAACCTTGCCAACTTTTATTACCTCAGCTACATCAGTTTCAGCTACTTCAGTGCAATTAAGTTGGAATAAACTACCTAATAATGGAAAAGTTACTTATAATTTGTATCGTTCTACATCGGGTTCAAATGGAACTTGGGGTTCGTCAATTATTGTTCCTTCAAGTGCAACAGCTTTTTTGGACACAGGATTAAATGAAAATACAATTTATTATTATTCACTAACTGCAATAAATAATGCGCCTGGTGCGAGTGCTATTTATTCAGCAGTTTATTCTATTACCACAGATTTGCAATCTATTCCTACATTTAATTCAGCAACCAATATTTCAGCAAACTCACTAACTCTTAATTGGAATTCTTATTCAAATAATGGAAATGTCACTTATAAATTATACCGTTCAACAACAGGAGATGATGACAGTTGGGGAGCGCCTATTAATAAATTATTCACTGCAACAACATATACAGATAATGGATTAAATGAAAATACTATTTATTATTATATGGTTACTGCTTCTAATTCATCAACTACTTCAACACCAAAAAATTCTTTACCACAATCAAATACAACAGCATTAACAAATTCAACTAATTTAACGAATATTTCCATTTCAACGACAACAGCTTCTTTTAAATGGAATTCAGTCTTAGGCAATGCTTCTGTTAATTATTCTTTATATCGTTCCCTATCTTTGCCAGTAAGTACTTCTGGGGGAGCAATTTGTAGCAATATTTCGATTAAAAATTGTACAGATAATACTATGGTTTCTAGCACCTTATATTATTATGTTGTAACTGCGTCAAATTCTCAAAATACAGTTACTTCAAAGCCAATTAATGTAACAACATTGCCTCTGGCACCCACAGCCCCCATTGCAAGTGCAGTGGATGCCTCTGTGAGTTTAACTTGGGCTTCAAGTGTGGGTTCTGGGATAGCGGCAACAACAACTTATTTGGTTCAGAGATCGAGAACGATCGGGAGTGGTTATCAAGATGTAAATGGCTGCACAAATGTTTCGGATGTAAGCAGATCTTGTGTCGATATTGTTCCTACTGTTGATGGCGCTCCTTATTATTATAAGGTAACGGCTATGACATCAGGTGGTAACTCATTGACAGACAGCCCTGCCACGGCAGTCACTCCCATAGTTCCCATAACTTTTGTTTCAACGACAACATCATCGACAAATATAAATTTAACTTGGAGCGGCGCCGCAGGCGGCACCACATTCAAAGTATACAGTTCTATATCAGCTGGTGGTTCTGTGCCGGCTTTAGGTACATTAACACCATGCTCTTCTTCTCCGTGTAACTTTGTCGTCGGCACGCTAGGGCAAACGATTTATTATACTATTATTGCTTTAAATTCAGGAATTAATGCCAGTGCTTTCACACAATCTGCGGAAGTTTCAGCAACACCTTTAAATTCTTTTTCGCCGAAAGTTACGGCGCAAAATTCTCAAATTTCGCTAAATTGGAACTCGATTGCAAATGCAACGGATTATAAAATTTATTATTCAACGACTTCAGGTCAGGCAATCAATGGAAATGTAATTGGTTGTGATGCTTTTTTAGCGACTTCTTGTGTCATTTCAGGATTAACAAACGGACAAACTTATTATTTTGCACTTTCTGTTACAAGAAGTATAGGAGGTACTTTAATAAGTTCAGAAGAATCTGGAATTCCTATAGGTAGTTTTTCTATTACAAATATTGTTGCTAATTCAAATTCGGCAAATGTAATATGGAGTCTTTCTGCTGGTGCAAGTAATTATGATGTTACCTATGGAACTCTGTCTGGTACATATATAAAAACAGTGAATGTGATTTCTACGGGGGCAGCAACCCAATCAACTTCTATTATTTCTTTGACCGCAGGAACAAATTATTATTTTATGGTTCGAGCTAAAAATACCAATGGTATTGTAAATGCGAATGCAGAATATTCTATAATTACGACTCCAGTTGCACCAGAAAACTTTTCAATATTAGGAGTAGGAAGTGATTTTGCAATCCTCCAATGGGATAACAATTTAATTAATTTGGGAATTACTTATGATGTATATCGATCTACAAAAAGTGGCTTTAATATTACAGATAACGATGTTGTTTTTGCTTGTTCATATTATGTGACTTCATCTACTCCCTTTCAGCTGAGTTGCAATGATAATGCAAGCCCTAATTTAATTGAAAATACAAAATATTATTATAAGATTATTGCTGTTACAGATGCGGTCGGGAATAATGAGTCTGTAAGTTCGAGTGCTTCAAATCAAATATCTGTAACAACAAAATTTAATCCAACTGATAATTATAGTTTAAGTGTTTCTAATTTAACTGACACGAGTTTAACTTTATCATGGAAATTTAATGTAGGAAGTGATTTCATTTCGTATTCTGTTTATCAATCAGATTCTCCTTTAGCAACTTCAACGGGCACAGTTATAAATTGCTCACCAGCTATTTCACCTTCTTTACCAAGTGTAACAAACATTTGTAATGTAAGTGGTTTAAATGCAAATCAGAAATATTATTTTGCGGTAAAAGCTTCAAATAATGCTCCTGCGAGCTCTAACTCAATATCTTCGAGTGATTTATCAATTATTACAAATTTTCCATCAAACGGTTCTTTAATAATATCTCAAAGTAACAATACAACAGGGACAAGCGTTACTTTAAGATGGGCATTAAATATTGGTTTTGCAAATGTGAATTATTCAATTTATCAATCTGGTACGTTAATAACTCCTTCTTGTTCATCACCTTCACCTTTAACTTCAATATCACCCTCTACAACTGTGACATGCTCAATTACGGGCTTAACAGAAAATACATCTTATGATTTTAAAGTGGTCGCAACAAATGGGAATGATACAATAACTTCAAATATTTTAACTGTAATTACTATTCCTGTAACTGCGCCCACAGGCTTAACAGCCTCAATATCGAGTGTCACTGCAATTGGATTAAATTGGGATGCATATAGTAAGGGAAGTGCCGCTTTTTCTTATTATGTTTATGCGTCAACAAACCCTGTTTTTGCAGATTCAAATGCATTTTTATTTTGTAATAATATTTCCATTACAAGCTGTTCAAACACTCAAGTGTCTGGTATAAATCTCTCTGTGGGAACCATTTATTATTTTATTCTTGTTGTTAAAAATGCTTCTGGAAAATCAATAGCATCAAATTATTTACCTGCGATAAGCATAAGTTTTTCACCTCCTATAAATAGCATAGCTCCTACTTTAAATGGTGTGGGATTAAGCTCGTCTGGTATTATTACAACATCGGGAAATGTTCTGACAGCAAATCAGGGCTCTTGGAGTAATGCTACAAGTTGTGTGAATCAATGGAATATAAATAATGCACTCATCAGCAATACGAGCACAACATATACAACACAATCCAGCGATTTATGCAGAGTGGTTTCCTATTGTGTTTCGTGTCAAAATTTACTGGGTACAACTACCTCCTGTAGCAGTGGTACAGCATCAAGCAATGGAATAAATATCACTAATATTTTAAGCAGCTATGCTTCAAGAGTGCAGACGGTAAGTGGGAATACATTAACAGCGGCAGGTCAAACTCAAATACAAGGCTTTTTAAATAATTTAATCACAAATAATGTTCCCTTTCCCGATGTCATATATGCCATGAGAAATCATCAAAATGCGGGGACGGGGACAACTTTGTTTGAACTTTTTTGCGATAGCCATAACGCCACATTATCCTCTTCCACATTTACTTGGGATTCAAAAGGCATTTTAGGAGATTCGACAAAATCGACTGTGGCTCCTTACTATGGGATTGCTGTTTCACCAACAATATTTTCAACATCGTTGCCCTCAACGCAAATTGCTGTTTCAAAAACTCCTATTTTAAACCCAACAGCAACACAAAATGGCGTGTTTGGCTACACAATGGTATCGGGAAGTGCCACTGGTTATGGCTTGGGTTACGGGGCTTCAAATAGCATACTCGATCAAATATCTGGAAATTATAATCTTTCCTATGCCGATGCTTTTCAAGGGAAATTTAATTTTGTAGGGCGCTCCTTAAATGGCTCTATGGTTGATATTAAAATAAATAGTTTAACCAATTCATATGCTAATTCTAACCTAGGTGGAGGGGCTTTTGTCATTGGAAATTATACCTACGCTTCCCCAAATTCCTCTTCACAAATTAATGGGTATATTCCTTTTGCTGCTGCCTATAGCTCCAGAGCATTGCCTTTAGCGCAAATGGAGACATTGCGCCAAGCTTATAATTCTTCCCTTGGTCAAGCCATGCCCTTTAATTTATATATAGCAAGCTTTAGTTCTAATTCTTATAGGTTATGCCCTGTGGACGTAATAAGTGGCGCATGCAGTTTCAATCCTGCTAGCACAGGCTCTGGTTTTAATGGACCTCATCATATTATATTTAATAAAGGTTTTGCTTACATCGTTAATTATTTTTCAGTTAATGCAAGTGTGTGTCGTGTAAGTGTCGTAGATGGTTCTTTAAGTAATTGTACAAATATAGCTATAGATCTAGATCGAGCCCTTGGTATTGGCTTGAGCATTTATGGAGGATATGCTTATTATGGAAGAACAAATTCAACAAAAAATACAACAAATGTTATTGTTTGTAATGTAAGTGATTCGACGGGTGCTCTTAGCGGTTGTACCGATTCCGGAGATAAGGAGTTTATAAGTCCTGTGGGAAGTGCTGCATATAATAATTATTTATATGTGGCTAATAACGGTGGCAGTACAATACGATATTGCTCAATTAATTCTACAAATGGTAAATTAATATCTTGTAATAATACTGGTGAGCTATTGATTAAACCTCGTGGAATTTCTTTTTTTAATAACTACGCGTATATAAGCAATCTTGGTAATAGTAATGGTAATGGTTACATAGTTTATTGTAAGGTCAATTTAGCAAATGGAACCTTAACAGATTGTGCCACTACAGGAGTCGGAATAGCCTTTAGGAATCCCGATCAAATGACTTTCAATAAAGAAGGGGTAGTTTATATTGATGATTTTGGTTATGAATCAGTTATACAATGTAATGTAAATTCAAATGGGACGTTAACGGATTGTAAATTACCTACTCCTGGATATGGCATTTTTGGTTTGAGAGGCGTTGGTATTTATTAATTTCTGGAAAGAGGAAACACTTTTTTGAGCTGACAGATACAAGTGAGAGTTTCAAAATGAATTGGTTATTCTATAGCAATTAAAATAGTAAGATAAATCCCTCCAAAAATTTAAAATTCATAAGTATAACCTAACGTTAAATTTATTTCATATTCTATAATTAAACCTGAAGTGCCTTCATAATGTTTATAATTAAAATTAGAATTATAATTATTATTTAAAGAATAATCTATATAATAAATTGAATAAATAAATGAGGGCCCTATATAGAAATTTGAAAATCTATATAAGGCCGAAGTTGCTAAACCAAAATTGCACATGATAGAGGGTTGTATTTTTTCAGCAATAAGTGTATTATTATTCAAATATGTTTCTCTTTCCCAAGTTAAATTGAAAGTATAATATAAATAAGGGTTTAAGTAAAAATCTAATCCATTATTATATTTTCTATATAATAAATCGAGTCCAAATTGATATGTCTTAAAAATAAGATTATCACTATTAAATCTTGAGCTATTAGAATAACTAGCTTTTAGATTTTCATATTTGAAACCTAAACCATAATAGATGTCTTTTTCTTCATCCAATGCCAGTAATGATTTAAGATAAATATTATAACCGGTATAATTATCGGATTGAGCTGTAAAAGAAGAGTAACCAGTACTTACTAAATTTAAACTATTCAAATTATAATTCATGTTATTTTCATTTGTTTTCTCCGGTTTTTTATTATATATATCTAATTTTTCAATTTTATTTTTTGTAATCAAATTATCTTTTTGAGGCTCATTATAAAAATTACATAGAATTATATTTGGATATGGCATTCTTATAATTTGATTAGGATAAATAAGTGAATTTTCCTTTTTAATTTTTTGATTTAGTTTGTAAGTTTTTTGTAAGTAACCATTTTTTCCATATATAAATTTAAAATCATATGCATATAAAATATCTGATAAAGTATCTCCAGATTTTACTTTATGTAAGCAATAATTATTTTCTTTGGCATATACGCCGTTTTTTAGTCCTATAATTAAAAGTATAAATATTAATTTATTGTAAATAAATGGCATAATTTTATTTTTTTATCTTCTACTCCGTGTTTTCGGTATAAAATTTTTACTCTATTAGATATTAAATAGATTGGTTTTATTAAGCTATTTTTTTTATATAATATTGAAATCTTTATCGACATAAAGAATAAAAAATAAATTTTTAATACATTTGAAAGATGTCAATTATTCATAATGATAAAAGTGTTATTATAATTAATTTTAAAAATGATATTTATTACATTTAGATGACAATTTTATTGCAAATTGATGTGAACTTCTCTTTCAATCAATGTTTGTTCAATTGTGTCCTTTCGATAATTTCACTTGATTTAAAAATTTTACAGAATGAATTAAAAGTATGTTTTTTAAGCTGATTTTAATTTAAAACTTTTTTCACATACTCTGACTTTAATTGCATGGAGCCCATGCCCTCAATTTTGCAATCAATATCGTGATCACCTTCTACAAGTCGGATGATTTTCACTTTAGTCCCTACTTTTACAACTGAGGAAGAGCCTTTTACTTTTAAATCTTTAATGACTGTTACCATATCACCATCGCTGAGCACGTTTCCGTGGGCATCACGCACGGCACTTTGAACATCCATAGCTTTTTCTTCATTAATTAAACTTGTTTTAGACCATTCGTGTGAGCATTCAGGGCAAATAAATAAAGTTCCATCTTCATAAATGTATTGTGAATGACATTGCGGGCAGGAAGGTAAATTGCTCATATGTTTTTCCTATATTTGTGCAGATATCTATGAAATCGCTAAGAGATATCTCTTAGTAATTCTTTCTTGTTACTTTGGCAGCTCTTTTTGTATGAATAGATTTTCATGTCTCATTTTTTTTAACTGCTAATCTCTTTTTTAAACATAAAAATAAAGCCCGGCAGAGAATATTTATTTTCTCTGCCGGGCTTTATTTTTTTATGCGGGTAACTATATAAATTAGTTAGCAGCAACAGGAGCTGTTGTTTCAGCTGCTTTGATGGCAGTAGGTTCTACGAACTCGATAATTGCTCTTCTGGCATTATCACCTGGGCGTAAGCCGAGTTTTAAAATTCGCGTGTAACCACCTTGTCTTGTCGCATTTGCAGGAGCAACTCTAGAGAAGAGATCTCCAACAGATTTTTTGCTATAAAGAGTTGCGGCAGCACTTCTGCGATTGTTCACGCTATCAACGCGAGCTAAAGCAACGAGTGGCTCAACAACTTTTCTTAATTCTTTTGCGCGCTCAATAGTTGTCACTACAGTGCCATACTCAATAAGTTGAGTTGCTAATCCACGGAGAAGCGCTTTACGACCAGCGGAGTCTCTGTTTAATTTTCTATGTGCTAAACGATGTCTCATGTTCTTCCATCCTTAATCAGACTAAATTCTATCCCTAAGCTTAGTAGGGTCAAATCCCTCTATCTTCATGCCAAGATGGAGTCCCATTTCAGCAAGGAGGTCTTTAATTTCGTTCAAAGTTTTACGGCCGAAATTCTTAGTTTTAAGCATTTCAGCTTCAGTTCTAATAACAAGTTCTCCGATATAACGAATACCTGCATTTTCAAGGCAGTTAGCAGCTCTCACAGAAAGTTCGAGTTCATCAACTGATTTATATAGGTTCTCATTCAAACGAGCATCCACTTGAATAGAATCAATCACTTGAACTTCATCGTCAGCTTCTTGGAAATTTATAAAGATAGATAGCTGATCTTTAAGGATTTTAGCTGCATAAGCCAAAGCATCTTCGGAAGTGACAGCGCCATTTGTGCTGATTTCCAAAATAAGCTTGTTAAAATCAGAGCGTTGGCCAATACGAGTATCGGATACGCTAAAACTAACTCTTTTAACTGGTGAGAAGACAGCATCAATAGGAATTACGCCTAATGGTAAACCGTCTTTAACGGCATCACTTGTTAAATATCCTTTGCCTGTTCTAACTGTGATTTCAGCTTTGAATTTTCCACCCGCACCCACAGTACAAATAATGTGGTCAGGATTTAAAATGCGAAGTGAACCGTCTGAAATGACATCGGATCCCCTGACAACTTTAGGTCCTACAACGTCGATAATAGCGGTTTTTTCACCTTCTGTATCGAGCCATACGTCTAAAGCTTTCAAGTTTAAAACAATCTCTGTTACATCTTCTGAAACGTCAGGAACTGTCGAAAACTCATGTTCTACTCCTTCAATGCGCAAACCTACAACAGCAGCACCTTGAAGAGAAGAAAGCAAAACACGACGCAATGCGTTACCCAACGTAGTCCCAAAACCACGCTCCAGAGGCTTAGCTATAAATCTCCCAAAAGCAGAAGAAATATCTTCTTTTTCAATAAACTGCGGCTTTAACAGCGCCTTCCAGTTGCTCTGCATTATTGACTCCGTCAACTTTTCCGTTTCGTATTTTGCCCCAAAGTACCTTCTGAACTTATTAATCACAAGGTTTCACTATTCATTTGCTCACGAACCGGAATTTGAATAATTTCACGAACCGGTTTTTACAGAGTACATGACCAAGTGATACAAGTTGCCTTGTAGCACTCTTTTTACCATTTACCAAGTAAAAACGATAAAGCATAAAACTCATAACACCAATTAAAACTTCGCGTTAGAAGTTTGACTGCCTTACCTTTTCTTTAAAGATCTGCTTATCAAACAAATCCCAACTTTTTTATGAGCACACTAAAATAGCGAAGACTTTATAAAAATAAAGATCATCGATCTTAAAAATTTAAAAAACCAGGCTTTTCATAAAATGAAAAGCCCAAAGGCACCCTTTTTATGACAAAAGGCGCTTTGGCTATTAAACCCTACGACGCTTTGGTGGCCTGCATCCATTGTGTGGAACAGGCGTTGCATCTTTAATAAGTGTAACTTTAATTCCTGTTGCAGAAATAGCACGCACAGCGGATTCTCTACCAGAACCAGGGCCTGTTACTATAACTGAACAGCTTTTCATTCCACAGTCAATCGCCTTGCGAGCCGCATCTTCAGCAGCAACTTGCGCTGCAAAAGGAGTGCTACGACGAGAGCCTTTGAAACCTTTGCTACCCGCACTTGACCAAGTAATAACGTCACCATTTGCATCTGCAAATGTAACAATGGTATTGTTAAAACTCGCAGAAATAGTAGCTATTCCGGTCGGAACATTGCGCTTAACGCGCTTTTTCTTTGATACTACCTTATTCATTATCAAATTTCCTCACACTTGAGAAGTTACTTCTTCTTGTTCGCTACAGTCTTCTTTGGACCTTTACGTGTACGCGCATTCGTCTTTGTTCTTTGCCCGCGAACAGGTAATCCCCTGCGGTGACGAAGGCCACGGTAACAACCTAAATCCATTAAGCGCTTGATATTGGACTGAACAAGACGACGCAAATCACCTTCAACAGTGTGGTTTGTATCTATAAGCTTTCTTATGGCGTTAATCTGATCGTCGTTAAGATCTTGGGTGCGAGTGTCTCTATTTATAGACAATTGATCCAATATCTTTTGAGAGGATTTACGACCAAGACCATGTATATACGTAAGCGAAATTTCGATACGCTTGTTACGCGGAATGTCAACGCCCGCAATTCTTGCCACAACTAACCTCCGATATTCTTTCTATTAACCTTGACGCTGCTTGTGTTTTTTATTTTCACAAATAACTCTAACTACACCAACGCGACGAATTACTTTGCATTTATCGCAAATTGGCTTTACACTAGCTCTAACCTTCATTAGCATAAACTCCTAGTAAAAACTCACAAAAATATTATTATTTAGACCTAAAAACGATTTTAGCTCTAAACCGGCCATCTTTAGTCTTATCATTTGGATTTAGTTCAACTTTTACTCTATCACTAGGCAATATGTTGATGCAATTCATTTTCATTCGACCCGATACATGAGCTAAAACCTTGAGACTATTGTCGAGTTCTACTATAAATAAATTGTTAGGTAACTTTTCTGCAACGATACCTTCCAATTCAACTTTTTTAGGTCTGTCTTCTTCTAGCTCAACCCTCTTGGCTTTGTCGTCTTCGTCAAACTTCGCCTTTTTAGGTTTATTATCATATTCAGCCATTTACATTCATACTCCAATGAGAACAAAGAGCGTTATTGGGTATCCCAATCTGCTGCTTAAATCAAGTTCAATCTTTATTTTCTTAACAAAATTGATACAATTTCAGCATAAACAATTTCGGGCTGACGTAACCCATCAATAATGCTTAAGTTGTTTTTATCAGCATAGTATGAAACCAATGGAAGAGTTTCCTGCTGATAAACAGCAAAACGTCTTTTTACTGTTTCGGGTTCATCGTCCTTACGGCGGAACATTGTCCCCGTTTTTTCGCAACTTCTACAAGCATAATGAGACATGTCTGTATGAGGTGCGATAGATTCAATTTTCCCGCAAGCGGAACACGTCCATCTTCTTTCAAATCTCTCTAGTAATTTGTTCAAGTCAGCCGATAGCGAAATGACGAGATCAACTTTACTAGAAAACTTGCCAATAAGAACTTCAAATTCTTTTGCTTGAGAAAGGTTTCTAGGAATGCCATCTAACAAAATAAGATCGTTATTTTGAAAGTTCATAGAGCTTAAAGCACTCTCCAAACATTCGAAAATTGATTTGTCATCAACTAAATGTCCTGCTTCAACAATGCTTTTTACCCTCAATCCTAGAGCGGATTCAGAAGCAATTTCCTGGCGAATGATAGCGCCAGTAGAGATATGCTTTACTCCTAAGCGTGTGCTCAATAAAGAACACTGGGTTCCCTTGCCTACGCCTGGAGGGCCTAAAAAAATGATTACCTTCATTAATAACCCTGCTTCATAACCTTGTATCATTCGCTGTTGTATCTCGTGAATGAGATGGGAAAATCAGAAAGTCATATTTTTGCGTTGCAAGCTGCGCTCTTACTTGGCGAATTGCTTCAAGAGCCACACCAACAACAATCAAAAGAGAAGTTCCACCAAACGTCATTTGCTGAGAGAAAGTTCCACCAACCAATGAAGGGACGATAACAATAAGATTCATATAAATAGCACCTGCAAATGTGAGGCGCGTCACTACGGTATCTAAAGCTTCAGCCGTTTCACTTCCGGGGCGAACACCAGGGATATAAGCATTTTGCTTTTTCAAGTTTTCAGCAACATCATCTGATTTAAAGACAATAGAGGCATAGAAAAAGGAAAAGAATAAACCCAACACAACAAAGACAGCATTATACAACCAATGCCCTGGTAAAAAATCCGATAACCAAACATTTCCAGCAGCACCCTTAAAACTTAAAAAGGTAGCAGGCACCGCTAAAATGGTGGAAGCAAAGATAGCCGCCATAATACCAGCCATATTCACTTTTAAAGGCAAATGCGTTGCTTGCGCAGACATAACCCTTTTTCCAACCAAGCGCTTGGCATAATGAATAGGAACTTTTCTATAACTTTGTTCAAAAAACGTAACTGCAAAAACAAGAAGAAGTGCAAAAGCAACAATACCAAGCGCTCCTAACAAAGCACCACTATTTTGCTTAACCATTTCAACAATTGTATTTGCGGATGAAGGTAAATAAGCAACGATACCAGCAAAAATAAGCAAACTAATTCCGTTTCCTATACCTTTGTCCGTGATTTGCTCACCTAACCACATAACAAAACAACTTCCAGCAGCCATTAAAACACAAGACATGAGTCTAAAGGACAAGCCAGGATCGAGTACGATCATTCCACCATTAGGGCCCCGTGATGCCTCTAATCCCGCCGATAATAAATAGGCTTGGACAAGGGCTAAAAGAACGGAAAGGGTCCTTGTAATGCGGGTGATCTTTTGTCTACCTACGCCACCCTCTTTTTGCATTTGTTCCAGCGAAGGAACAACAACAGTCATGAGTTGGATAATAATACTTGCAGAAATATAAGGCATGACTGCAAGGCTAAAAATGGAGAAGTGACTTAACGCACCGCCTGAAAACATATTAAATATTTTAAGCAAGCCCGCGCCCTGTTGACTTGCAAAAAGAGCAAGCTCTTTCGCATCGATACCAGGCACAGGGATATGCACTCCAAAGCGGAAAACGAGAAGTGCTAACAATGTAAACAACAAACGCTTTACAAGGACATTTTCTGTCCAGCCACTTCCCTGAGGCATCCTCTGATTACTCCTCGATGGTTACGCCTTTTGCGAGCAGTTTTTCACGTGCTCCAGCGGACATAACAAAGTTTTTCACAGTTTTAAGATCTGCAGGAACTTCACCAACAGAAAGTAATTTTGCAATGCCTTTCGCTACAAATCCACGACCATCTAAAATGCCCGCTTCAATGTATTGTGAAGAATCTTTGAGATTCAAGGATTCTACGTTAATTGCGCAAGCGTTTTTAAATCCACGTTTTGGAATTCTACGGTAAAGAGGAGTTTGACCCCCTTCAAAACCAGGACGGATGCTAGAGCCAGAACGAGCTGTTTGGCCTTTACCACCGCGACCACCTGTTTTACCAAGACCACTACCTGGGCCTCTACCTAAACGGCGTCTATCTTTTCTTGCACCCGGATTAGGGCGAAGTTCTTCTATTCTCACTTTAATTACTCCTTACTCAGCTGGTTCAACCCTGATAAATTGAATTACCTTGTTGACCTGGCCAAGTACTGGGTTCACGTTTGGTAATACACGTGAGGAACCAATTTTAGAAAGACCAAGTGAAACTAGGGTTCTGCGCTGTGATTCGCTACGTCCTGCAAAGCTACGAAGCAAAGTCACTTTAATTTTTGGGGTATTAATATTTTGCATTTTAGAGAGTCCCCTTTTACTTACGTGCTTTTAAGTATTCTTCAGTAGTAGAAAGCTGTTTTAAACCCTTAAATGTTGCTTTTACAACATTGTGAGGATTACGACTACCTTGAATTTTCGCCATAATATTAGGAATGCCTGCAAGCTCAGCAACAGCACGCACTGAACTTCCTGCAACAATACCACTACCTTCAGTAGCTGGGCTCAAAAGAAGGTGACTTGCGCCAAACTTTGCATTCACTACAAATGGAATGGTTTGTTTTTCCATTGGCACTGTAATGAGTGATTTTTTTGCTTGTGCAACCGCTTTTCTAACAGCCTCTGGAACTTCAGCAGCTTTGCCGAGACCATAGCCTACTGTACCTTGACGATCACCAACAACAACAAGGGCGGAAAAGCTCATACGTCTACCGCCTTTGACTGTTTTGGATACGCGTGAAACACTAACGACACGATCTTCAAAACGATCTTTTTTCTGTTCTTCTTTATTCATTTGCATTTTCTGCTCTTCCTTAATAAAGTTAAGTTCTTAGAACTGAAGACCAGCTTCACGAGCGGAATCAGCAAGAACTTGAACACGCCCATGGTATGTGAAACCGTTTCTGTCAAATACAACAGCTCCGACACCCGCTTTTTTCGCTCTTTCAGCAACAAGATTTCCAACTTTTACAGCCATTGTCTTGCCGCGAAGGCCAGTTGCTTTTACATCGGCTTCAATAGAACTTGCGCATGCAATTACAATACCTTTTGCATCATCAATAACTTGAGCCTGAATGTGGCGGCTGCTCTTGAAGATACAAAGGCGAGGTTTTGTTAAATCAGAAGAACGACGACGCCAAAAGCGCATTTTGCGCAATTGTCTGATCTGTTTGCGATTAATTATACGATACATAACATCTCCTGGTTTTCTGCTAACATACAGAAAACACGAAACAATAAGCAGGCAAAACTTATTTCTTACCTGCAGATTTACCAACTTTAGTTGCTATCACTTCGCCAGCATAACGAATTCCCTTACCTTGATAAGGTTCCGCAGGGCGTACAGAGCGCACTTTTGCCGCAACTTGTCCTACGAGCTCTTTATCAACGCCAGAGATACCAACCTTACCTGTTTTATCAACTTCAAAAGTGATTCCTACAGGTGGGTCAATATTTACAGGGTGGGAGTAACCAACTGTAAGATTTAAAACCTTACCAGCCATACTCGCGCGGTAACCTGTACCTTGGATTTCAAGAGATTTGCTGAAACCAGCGGAAACACCTTGAACCATGTTAGAAAGAAGGGTTCTGTAAAGACCCCAATACGCAGAGCTGTTTTCTCCGTCATTAGCGGAAACGACAACTTCATTATTTTGTTGAGCAATTGCAATACGTCCAAAGGTGTCGCGTTTCATCGCGCCTTTAGAGCCATTCACTTCGAGAATAGTTCCGCTTAATTTGACGGTTACTCCCGAAGGAATTTTAATTGGCTGCTTACCAACTCTTGACATAGAAGCCTCCTAAAAGTCCTCGAAAGTTACCAAACATAAGCTAAAACTTCGCCACCAACGCGTTCTGTACGAGCTGTTTTGCTTGTAAGAACACCTTTTGGTGTCGTAAGTATTGCGAAACCAAGTCCACCACGGATCTTTGGAAGATCAGCAACGCCCTTGTAAACACGGCAGCCTGGTTTGGATACGCGTTTTAAACCGCGGATCACAGGCTGACCGACTTCACTGTACTTCATTGCAATTTTAATCTTGCCTTGACCGTTATCTTTAATCAGACGGTACCCACGGATGAGACCTTCTGTTTCTAAGATTTTTGTAATTTCAATTTTCATAATGCTTGCAGGTATAGTTGTATACTTGAGTCCTGCACTAGAAGCATTACGGATACGTGTTAACATATCAGCGATTGGATCAGTTGCGTTCATTTTTATTCACCTCACCAACTTGCCTTGACCATTCCAGGTATTTGACCTGAAAGGGCATTTTTACGTAAGCAAATACGACATAGACCAAAATCTCTATAGTAAGCGCGAGGACGACCGCATTGGTTGCAACGGTTGTGCTGACGCGTAGAAAACTTGGCTTTTTTATTTGCCTTATTAATCATTGCTAAACGAGCCACATCTATCCCCTTTACTTTCTGAACGGCATATCGAGGAGAGTAAGAAGCTCACGAGCTTCACCATCTGTTTTTGCAGATGTCACAATAGTGATACTCAAACCGCGTGTTTTATCTACTTTGTCCGCTTCGATTTCTGGAAAGATGATCTGTTCGCGGATTCCGAGAGAATAGTTACCACGACCGTCGAAACTGTTTGATGAAACTCCACGGAAGTCACGTACGCGAGGTAGTGCTACCGAAACGAGCTTATCGTAAAATTCAAACATACGCTCTTTGCGAAGAGTGACAGAAGCGCCAATAGGCATTCCTGCACGGAGCTTAAAGGTCGCAATAGATTTCTTTGCACGAGTAATTATGGCCTTTTGACCAGTAATGATTTCGAGCTCAGCTGCTGCGGCTTCAAGTGCTTTAATGTTTTGTGTTGCTTCGCCTTGGCAAGTATTAACAACGATTTTCACTATCTTAGGAAGCTCCATGACATTTTTAGTTGGATGAAGCTTTTTAAGTTCTGGTAAAACTTTGTCGCTGAACTTTGCCATGTATCTTGGTTTCACACCTTTAGTGTGTTCCCCACGAACAACAACCGCGCCGTAATCGGCACCTTTTTTTCCAGTAGGTTTTTTACCTGTCTGATTTTTTTCGCTTGCCATGGATTATAGAACCTCCGGAGCCAAGCTGATAATCTTGCCACAATTACGTTGTCTTAATTCACGAGCAATTGGTCCAAAAATACGGGTTCCAACTGGCTCTTTTTCATTTTTGACAATTTTTACAAGAACAGCAGCATTTTCATCAAAACGAATACGAGAACCATCTGTTCTCGAAACTTCTTTCTTACAGCGAACCACAATAGCTTTGTGAACTTCGCCTTTCTTAACACGCCCACCAGGCACAGCATCTCTTACGGACACAACTATCAAGTCGCCAACACGTGCATAACGACGGAAAGAACCGCCCATAACACGAATGACGTTGAGAGTGCGTGCTCCGCTATTATCGGCTGCTACCAGGATTGATTCTGGCTGAATCACGATACACCCCATTAAATGAGAAGAAAAAAGAAACTATTTTACTTTGTTGTTACTTAGTGAGTAACAACAGAAATAACTTTCCATGACTTATTCTTGGAAATACGGCGACAAGGTAAGATTTCAACTTCTTTACCAAGAGCAATATTTTGTACTCCAAAAGAGTCAACAAGCAAAGAAGTATGAAGGTGAAGACGCTTGCCGTATGTCTTATTAGGAACAACGCGTGGTACTTCTACTTTAACTGTCTTTGTGTCTTTAGAGATCGCGACAACGCGTGCTCTAATTGGATTTTTTGTGACGATTTTATTGTTTTCCATGTCTATTACCTCAATTATTTAGCAGATTGTGCTTTTCTGCGAGAAATGATTTTCAAATCCCTTCTCAGACCTGCAATACCACCCGCATTACTAATGAGAGCAGGATCCATGGAAACCTTAAACTTAACAAGTTCTTTAACGAGTAAAGCTTCTTGAGCAGTTGCATCACTAGAGTTTAAATCAGAAAACTTTTTTTGTTTTTTCATTGATTTTCCCAAACCTTTTCACTTCTGCTCATCATACGAGTTTTGAAAGGGAGCTTAGCTGCAGCGAGGTCAAATGCCTCTTTTGCAAGATTTGCTGGAACGCCCTGAATTTCAAAAATAACGCGACCTGAGCGAATTGGACAAACCCAACGATCCAAACCACCTTTACCGGAACCCATACGTGTTTCAGCTGGTTTCTTTGTAATTGGTTTGTCTGGAAACACACGAATCCATACCTTTCCACCACGCTTTATATGGCGAGTCAAGGCAATTCGACTTGCTTCGATTTGACGAGCTTCTAGTTTACCAGGTTCAACAGCCTGAAGAGCGAAATCACCAAAGTCTACACTGTTGCAGCGGTCTGCAACGCCTTTAATGCGGCCTTTGTGAGATTTGCGGAATTTAACTTTTTTTGGAGCTAGCATTTTCTAATTACTCCTCATTGCGTGTATTTTTGGTATTAATAGCTGGATTTACAGCTGTTTTTCCAAAAACTTCGCCCTTGAATAGCCAAACCTTAACACCAATGAGTCCGTAAGTTGTTAAAGCTTCGGAAGTTCCATAATCAATGTCAGCACGAAGGGTATGAAGAGGAACGCGTCCTTCCATGTACCACTCAGTACGAGCCATTTCTGCACCATTTAAACGCCCTGCAACACGGATTTTGATCCCCTTGCCGCCTGCCTTCATTGCTTGCTGCATAACCTTCTTCATAGCTCTTCTGAAGGAAATACGTTTTTCAAGTTGTTGTGCAACGTTGAATGCCGCTAATTGTGCATTTGTATCTGGATTTTTAACTTCAAAAACATCAACTTTGATGGATTTGTCATTAGATTTAAGAACTGTTTTTACTTCTTCACGAAGTAATTCAATTCCTTTACCTTGTTTGCCAATAAGTTTACCAGGTTTCGCTGTATAAACTTTTACGACAACTTGTTTTGCAGCGCGTTCGATTTCAACGCGTGCTACGCCTGCTTCAGCGTATTTTTTTGAGATGAACTTGCGAACATTCAAGTCTTCGTTAAGATTTTTTGCAAATTCACGTTTGCTAAACCAACGAGAATCCCAAGTCTTGTTAATCCCAAGTCTCAAACCAATTGGATGTACTTTCTGACCCACTGTTGTACCCTCTGTTAATTAAGTTTAAGACGAATAGTTAAGTGCGACGTCTTTTTTAATATTGGCGTTGCGCGTCCTTGAGCACGAGGCATGAACATGCGACGGCGAGGACCTTCATTCACTACAAAGTCACTAATTACAGTGTTTACAGCACTATTTTCAGGAAGCTGTGCCAACGCGGAACGGATAAGCTTTACTGTGGCAACAGAGCCAGAGCGTCTTTCAACAGAAAGTACGGCAATCGCTTGTGGAACAGTTTTACCGATGATGAGCGGTCTTAACAATCTTGCCTTACGTGCGGTACACTTTGCAGCAAAGTGTGTTGCTTTTGCGTCCATAAATTACCTCTTACTTTTTCTTAGCGGCTTTTTTATCCGCACCATGACCATGGAAAGTACGAGTTGGCGAAAATTCACCAAGCTTGTGTCCAACCATATTTTCGTTCACATAAACGGGAACGAACTTTTTTCCATTGTGAACTGCAAACGTGAGTCCAACGAAATCTGGAATAATTGTGGAACGGCGGCTCCATGTTTTAATGACTTTCGCAGCACCCTTGTTTTTATCTGCTGCTTTAAGCAGATGGGTGTCTACAAAAGGACCCTTTTTTAACGAACGTGACATGCTTTACCCCTTAAGCAATTCGAAATTATTTCTTACGACGGCTTACGATAAACTTATCGCTAGGTTTTACCTTGCGTGTTTTGTAGCCCTTAGACAATTGACCCCATGGAGAGCATGGATGACGGCCACCACTTGTACGACCTTCACCACCACCCATTGGATGGTCAACCGGGTTCATAGCAACACCACGAACGGTTGGGCGAACACCTTTCCAACGATTACGGCCAGCTTTACCAATAGAAACGTTCATATGGTCTGCATTGGAAACAGTACCGATTGTTGCATAGCAATCTTCAGGGATAAGACGAAGCTCTCCAGACGGCATACGAATTTGTGCGTATTTTTCAATACGGCCAACCAAAGTCGCAGATGCACCAGCACTACGAACTAACTTTGCACCAGCTCCGGGACGCATTTCGACACTGTGGATAATAGTACCAGCAGGGATCTTTTTGAGCGGGAGGCTGTTGCCAGCTTTGATATCAGCTTCTTGAGAAGCGATAATTTTTGTACCAACCTTAACGCCATTTGTAGCAAGTACGTAACGACGGTCACCATCGATGAATTTCACCAATGAAATAAAAGCTGTACGATTTGGATCATATTCTACAGAAGTAACAACACCTTCGACGTCTTTACGACTTCTCTTCCAGTCGATAATACGGTACTTAACTTTGTTTCCACCACCGTGATGGCGAACAGTAATACGACCTGTATTATTACGACCTGCTTTTCTAGGCTTTGCAGCCAAGAGCGGCTTGTAAGGAGTATCAGTTGTAAGAACTTCCCTGTAGTTGATGTAACTTTGTGTTCTTGTTGTGGCCGTATATGGCCTTAATTGTCTGATTCCCATTTTCCTCATCCTTGCGCGATAATTCGAGGATTTTTCCGCGCATTAAAACTAAAAAAATACCAAAAAAAACAGAAAAATTATTCCGTTACAGTTTCAGTAGGAGCTGTCATTACAGGTGCAGGAAGCTCTTGACCATCTTTCAAGCGGATGAACGCTTTCTTGATGTTTGGAAGTTTCACTTCGTTTGCTCCACCTTTTTTTGAACGAGCTTTACGCACAATTCTTCCACGTAAAATGGAAGTATTTACGTTAACAACATCAACACCAAAAACATCTTTAACAGCTGCTTTGATGTCTAATTTAGTAGCTTTAAGATCAACTTTAAGCGTGTAAACCTTATTTTCTAATAGACCGTAAGATTTTTCGCTTAAAACTGAACCTTTGATAACATAATCCGAACGCATGTTCATTTCCTTTCTTCAAAAATCAGTCTGCTATCCTAGATTCAAGAACTTTGAACGCTTCTGGACTCGCAATAAGACTGCGTGCTTGAAGAATAGTAAATGCATTAACTTGCTCTGGACTCACAAGGTGAACTCCGCGGATATTGCGAAGCGCACGGATTGTGCTGTCGTTTGGATTGCTTAAGCAAACCAAAGTATTTCCAGATAAATCAGCAACATTCTTTAGTGCAGACGCTGCATCTTTTGTTTTCCCACTTGGAAAATCAAGTGCTCCAACAAAAATTTTGCCAGACTTAACACGCTCAGAAAGTGCGATACCAAGAGCAACACGACTCATTTTAAGAGGAATTGCTTGACGGTAATCGCGCGCTTTAGGTCCATGAGCAACACCACCGCCAACGTGAAGAGGTGCTACAAAAGAACCGCGACGAGCGCTTCCTGTTTTCTTTTGTTTATAAGGCTTTTTACCGGTAGACTTCACCATTGCGCGTGTTTTAACGCCAACAGTTCCTTGTCTTTGGTTGGCTCTGTAAGCCTTAACAACCTGCCAGAGAGTGCCTTTGTTACGGTCAGCGTAGCTCACCAAACTCTCTGGAAGGGTTTCAATTTTAGACAACATATGCTATCCCTTCCCAAAACTTAAATTTAAACAAATACCATACCGCCGCGTGCACCAGGTACACCGCCTACGATAGCCATAATTGACTCTTCATGAGACCAGTAAGCAACCTGAACATTGCGGAGAGTTACTTGTACATTACCGTCTTGGCCTGGCATTTTTTTGCCCTTCATAACACGACCTGGCTCTGCGCGCATACCAACGGATCCTGGGGATCTGTGGAAACGGCTACCATGGCTCGCAGGACCGCCACCAAAACCGTGACGAGTCATCGCATCTTGAAATCCACGACCTTTGGAGAATCCGGTAATTTTTAATTTTTGTCCGACAGAGAGAGAAGGAGCTTTAAGAGGTGAGCCTACTTCGTATTCAGCAGGATTTTCGACAACCCATCCACGTACAAGTTTATTTTTATGACCTGTATCGTATTCAACAACAACAACAACTTTGCCATTTTCCAAAGTTTCGTGTCTAAGAACTTTAGCTGGCTGCATTTTTAGAACAGTTACGCCTTGGGCTGTGCCGCTTTGCGTAAATGCACTAGTCATGCCAACTTTGCTAAAAGCATAACGTACCATATGACTTTAACTCCTGCTGGATGCAATAGATTACAGCGCCAGCTTTTTGTTAAAACTTCTTCAAGCAGTGCTTCAAGAAGTGTGTTTAAAAAATAAAAACCTGTTATTAGTAGAGGTTGATTTCAACATCAACACCAGCTGCTAAGTCGAGTTTCATGAGGCCATCAACAGTTTGTTGTTTTGGCTCAAGAAGATCGATTAAACGACGGTGAGTGCGGATTTCAAATTGCTCGCGAGATTTTTTGTCTACGTGAGGTGATCTCAACACTGTATAACGGTTAATGATCGTTGGCATAGGAACAGGACCCGCAATTTTAGCGCCTGTGCCTTTTGCCTTGTTAATAATCTGAGCTACGCTCTGGTCAACCAGAGAAACATCATAGCCCTTAAGACGAATACGGATTTTTTGGCTTTCCATTGATTACACTCCAAACCGTTGGGCGTCGATTCGTAACGTAGAACGACGCCCATTGTCAAGCAAAAATTGTAAAATTAGAGCAATAAGTAAGCAGAGATAAGAGAAAGAATCTCTTATCTCATTTGGTGATGAGAACCTGATCCAAGGCGAGCAACAACCTGTGGGATTGATGCCTCAATAATAGCCTCGGCATCAAGACTCTGACCTTCTACAAACATTTCTAAGTTGTTATAGAAGTTTACACCTGTACCTGCGGGAATTAAGCGACCCATAATAACGTTTTCTTTAAGACCACGGAGCAAGTCTTTACGGCCTGCAAGTGCAGCTTCCGTAAGAACGCGCGTTGTCTCTTGGAAAGACGCCGCGGAAATAAAGGACTCTGTTGAAGACGCCGCCCTTGCAATACCTAATAGGAGAGGTTCTGCGCTGGCAGGACGTGCTCCTCTTTGCATAGCAAGTTCGTTTTGCTCTTCAAATGTCCATTTTTCCACCTGAGCAGCGGGAAGAAACTCAGTATCTCCGGGATCTTTAATTCTTACACGGCGAAGCATTTGTTTTACTATAATTTCAATGTGCTTATCGTCGATATTCACGCCTTGCAATTTGTAAACCGCCTGAATTTCAGAAACGAGATAACTAGCGAGAGCTTTTTCACCTAAAACTTTTAATATGTCATGTGGGTTTAAAGGCCCATCAACCAACGGTTCTCCGGCACGAATGAAGTCACCTTCGGTTACAACAACGTGGCGACCTTTTGGAATAAGATACTCACGGCTGTCCCCACCACCCATTTCAGGTGTGACAACAACGCGTCTTTTCCCTTTAATGTCTGCACCGAAGGAAACAAATCCGTCAATTTCAGAAATAATGGCAAAAGTTCTGCGTTTTTGCGCAAGGAAGAGCTCGGCAACGCGCGGCAAACCACCTGTAATATCCTTTGTTTTTGCTTGCTCTCTTGGAATTTTCGCAAGCACATCACCTGGATACACGTTATCGTTGTCAGCAAACATGATGGTCGCACCACTTGGAAGTGGGTAGCGGGCATCACGGGTTTCTGTAATGCGGATAGCCGTTCCAGAGGAATCTGTGACAACAATAGCAGGTTTGATTTTTGTATCTTTGTTTTCAATCACAACACGACGGGTTAAACCAGTAACCTCATCTGTACGTTCTTCAACAGAGATACCTTCGAAAAGGTCTTGGAATTTAACCTTACCTGAAACTTCAGATACGATGACCACAGAGTGGGGATCCCATTCGATGAGCATAGTACCGACTTTTACAGCGGTGCCATCTTTGACAAAAACTTTTGATCCATAAGGAATAGAGTGACGATCGCGTTCAATGCCGTCAAGGTCATATACAATCACTTCCCCGTTTCTACCCATCGCCGTATCCCAGTCGCTACGACCTTTCACTAAGCTGACGTTAGAAAGTTGAACAGTACCTTCCACTTTTGCTTCATAGGAAGATGCTTGTGATTGCGTTGTCGCCGTACCACCGGAGTGGAACGTACGCATTGTCAACTGTGTACCGGGCTCACCAATGGATTGTGCGGCAATAACGCCCACAGCTTCACCCACGTTAACTAAGTTACCGGTTGCAAGGTCACGACCATAACATTTTGCACAAACGCCACGGCGTGTGCGGCACGTTAAAACGGAGCGGACGTAAACGCGGTCAATCTTTGCAAGATCCATGCGAATAACGGCTTCTTCGTTAATTTCTTCGTTTGCCTTCACAATAATTTCACCGGTAGCACGATTTTTAATGTCGTAAAGAGATGTTCTACCGAGTGTACGAGCTCCCACGCGTTGGATAACTTCGCCGCCTTCCACCACAGATGTGATTTCTACGCCGTCGAGAGTTCCGCAGTCGGTTTCGGAGATGATCGTATCTTGCGCAACGTCCACAAGCTGACGTGTAAGGTAACCAGAAGAGGCTGTTTTAAGAGCAGTATCGGCCAAACCTTTACGCGCACCGTGAGTGTTAATAAAGTATTGAAGGATAGTGAAACCTTCTCGTAAGTTAGAAGTCACTGGGGTTTCAATAATTTCACCCGTTGCCTTCGCCACAAGACCTTTCATACCGGCTAACTGACGCATCTGTTGTTTAGAACCACGGGCTCCAGAGTCAGCCATCATGTAAAGAGAGTTGAATGATTGGATATGCACTGTTTCGCCTTTTTGGTTCACAGCTTTTTGAGTTTCCAATTGTTTCAACATTTTTACCGTAATTTCGTCCTGAACGCGGGACCAAATATCAATTACCTTATTGTGACGTTCCCCTTCGGTAATGAGACCTTCCGCATACTGTTCACGAACTTCTTTTACTTCTGTATAAGCTTCTTCCAAAAGTTTTACTTTTTCTTTTGGAATCATCATGTCTTTAATAGCAATAGAAATACCTGATTCTGTCGCATAGCGATAACCAAGCTCACGCAAGGCATCGGCTAAAAGAACAGTCTCTTTTGCACCACAAAGGCGATAGGTATCGTTTACAAGCACAGCCAAGGCTTTTTGATCGAGGGCTTTATTGTATTTTTTGAAGAAAGGAACGTTCTCAGGAATCACTTCTTTCAAAATACAACGACCTACAGTTGTTTGCACAAGCTCTTTTTCACCAGGATTTAAGCGAACGAAAATACGGGTGTGGAGTTCAACAAAACCGTGATCGTAGGCAACACGAACTTCATCAAGACTTGAGAATTTCATGCTGTCGCCGCGAAGCGTAATATTTTCACGAGTTAAATAGTAGAGTCCAAGAACGATGTCCTTACGAGGCTCAATAATCGGCGTCCCGTGCTGAGGTGACAAAATGTTATTTGTCGACATCATAAGTACGCGTGCTTCAATTTGCGCTTCTAAGCTTAAAGGAACGTGGACGCACATGGTATCGCCGTCAAAGTCCGCGTTAAAGGCCTGGCATACCAAAGGGTGAAGCTGAATAGCTTTGCCTTCGATGAGAACAGGTTCGAACGCTTGAATACCTAAACGGTGAAGTGTTGGCGCACGGTTTAATAAAACAGGGTGTTCTTTGGTACATTCTTCAAGGAGATCCCATACTTCGGGACGTTCCTTTTCCACCATTTTCTTAGCGCTTTTAATTGTTGAAACGTAGCCTCTTTCTTCAAGCTTGTTGAATAAGAAAGGCTTGAACATTTCAAGAGCCATAAGTTTAGGCAGACCGCATTGGTGTAAGCGGAGTTCAGGACCTGCCACAATAACGGAACGGCCTGAATAGTCCACGCGCTTACCAAGCAAGTTTTGACGGAAACGACCGCTTTTCCCTTTGAGCATGTCAGAGAGGGAGCGCAGAGGACGCTTGTTTGGACCGGTGAATACTTTTCCACGACGACCGTTGTCAAACAAGGCATCGATAGCTTCCTGGAGCATGCGTTTTTCATTACGCACGATGATTTCAGGTGCGTTTAACTCAATCAAGCGCAACAAACGGTTATTACGGTTGATCACACGACGGTAGAGGTCGTTTAAGTCAGACGTCGCAAAGCGGCCGCCGTCCAAAGGAACAAGGGGACGGAGGTCGGGAGGCAATACCGGAATAACGGATAACATCATCCATTCAGGACGGTTATCGCTCATGGTAAAGGCACCCACCACTTTGAGGCGTTTGATTAATTTTTTACTTTGCGCATCAGATGTCGTGTTCAAGAGAGACTCTTTGAGTTGTTCAGAGAGTTCAAAAACATCGACAGATTGAAGCATTTCAAGCAAGGCGTCGGCACCAATGCCTACGCGTAAAGCATTGTTTCCAAGTTCGCGGACTTTGGCAGCAAAGCGCTCTTCTGAAATAAGCTCATGCTTTTTAAGATCGCTTGTCCCGGGATCGAGGACGATATAGGACTCACAATAAAGAACTTTTTCAAGATCTTTCAAGGAGATATCTACAACGCAACCGATACGGGATGGTAAGCTTTTTAAGAACCAAATGTGTGCCACAGGGCTTGCTAAGTTAATGTGGCCAAGACGTTCACGACGTACTTTGCTCTCAATAACTTCAACGCCGCATTTTTCACACACAGTTCCACGGTGTTTTTTGCGTTTGTATTTTCCACAGATACATTCGAAGTCACGAACGGGGCCAAAGATTTTTCCGCAGAAAAGACCATCACGTTCAGGTTTAAATGTTCTGTAGTTGATTGTTTCTGGTTTTTTGACTTCGCCATAAGACCAACTTCTGATGCGTTCAGGAGAAGCTAAACCAATTTTAACGGCACTAAAACTCAAAGGATCTACAGGTTTTTCGAAGAAACTGTAAACATCTTTGGAACCTTCATTCATATTCATGCTTAAACTCCTTCGGTATTATTGGATTTCACGCACATCGCGTTGAAGATCATCAAGACTGATTTCACTTTCATCACGTATGAGGCTGACATCCAAAGCAAGCGATTGCATTTCTTTGACAAGAACGTTGAAGGACTCTGGCAAGCCAGGGAGCATCATGTTCTCGCCTTTTACAACTGCTTCGTACATTTTTGTACGACCTGCGATGTCATCTGATTTTACGGTTAAGAATTCTTGGAGTGTGTAAGCAGCTCCATACGCTTCCATTGCCCACACTTCCATTTCCCCGAGACGCTGACCACCAAATTGGGCTTTACCACCAAGAGGCTGTTGCGTAACAAGGCTGTAAGGCCCAATAGAGCGCGCGTGGATTTTCTCATCAACAAGGTGGTGAAGACGAAGCACATACATGACTCCGACTGTAACCTGGCGATTGAATTTTTCACCGGTACGACCATCATACAGTGTGACCTGTCCTGAGCGATCGAGGTCGGCAAGTTCAAGATATTTAAAGATTTCTTCTTCTTCGGCACCGTCAAACACAGGGTTTGAAAGTGTGACGCCTTCTTTATATTTGCGTACGAATTGGCGTAATTCTTCGTTTGTACAAGATTTTACAAATTCGTGAACAGAAGGATCGTCCCAAACCTTGCAGATATAGTCTTCAAGTTCTTTGCGTGGTGCAGCTTTATCGAGCATATCATTGATTTTTTGACCAATGCCTCGTGCTGCCCAACCAAAGTGTGTTTCCATAATTTGTCCGATGTTCATACGTGAAGGAACCCCAAGAGGGCTCAACACGATATCAACAGGTTGGCCATTTTCAAGGTAAGGCATGTCTTCAATCGGTACGATTTTAGAAATAACACCCTTGTTACCGTGACGACCTGCGAGTTTATCACCCACTTGAAGACGGCGTTTGATAGCCACATAAACTTTAACCATTTTGATAACGCCTGGAGGCAATTCGTCACCGCGTTTTGCGCGTGCAATTTGCGATTCCGTCATTTCACGAACGAGAGCTATTTTTTCGTTCATGGACTTCTTGATTTTAGCAAGAAGAGCGCTCTTGTCGGAGCTGATCACTTCGAGTGATTTAATTTGTTCAATTGTCATGCCCGCAAAAGCTTCTCTGGTGATTTTTTCGCCCGAAGCAATTTTGTGGGTTTGGCTTTCGTGTTTTGTTTCAAAACTGACAGCAGCGGATTCACCAGCAAGAAGAGACTCTAATTTCTCAACAGTGGATTTGCGGATAATTTGAATACGATCGCGCTCATCTTTTTTGAGTTTAGCAATTTCTTGTTCTTGAACTTGAATCATACGGCTATCGAGTTCCGCACCTTCACGAGAGAATACTTTCGCACCGATAACAGTACCTTGTACTCCCGGTGGAACACGAAGGGAGGTGTCACGCACGTCTGCAGCTTTTTCACCGAAGATGGCACGGAGAAGTTTTTCTTCCGGTGTCAGTTGTGTTTCTGCTTTTGGAGTGAGCTTACCAACGAGAATATCTCCTGGTTTTACTTCAGCACCAATGCGCACGACGCCGGCGTCGTCGAGGTCTTTGAGAGACTCATCGCTGACGTTAGGAATATCTGAAGTGATTTCTTCTTTTCCAAGTTTTGTATCACGGCTGATACATTCAAATTCTTGAATATAAACAGATGTATAGAGATCTTCGCGAACAATGCGCTCAGAAACAACAATACCATCTTCGTAGTTGTAGCCATTCCAAGGAAGGAACGCGACGACGACGTTTTGGCCAAGAGCGAGTTCGCCCATTTCAGTTGCAAAACCGTCCGCAATAATGTCACCTTTTTCAACCTTATCGCCCACTTTAACAATTGGTTTTTGGTTGACACAGGTGTCCACGTTGGAACGTGTAAACTTCACGAGAGTGTAAATGTCCACTTCCGATGCCACTTCTGTCACGTCAGAGGAAACTTCGTTTGCTTTAATAACAACGCGTTCCGCATCAACAGAAATAACAGTACCTGCACGACGGGAAACCACTGTAACGCCGGAGTCGGCCGCCACAGTGCGTTCCATGCCTGTACCAATGAGTGGTGCTTTTGTGCGTAGCAAAGGCAAGCCTTGGCGTTGCATGTTGGCACCCATGAGGGCACGGTGGGCATCGTCATTTTGAAGAAACGGAATAAGTGATGCCGCAACAGAAACCGCTTGGTTTGTTGCCACATCCATAAGGTCGACTTCTTCTGCAGAGTAGATATTGGTTTCACCAGAACTACGTGCGTTAAGAAGATCGTTGGCATTAATTTTATTTTCATGATCAGGATAAATGCGTGCTTGCGCAATAACGTGATCACGCCATTCATCTGTAGACGAGTAGTAACGAACTTCATCTATAGGAAGACGATCGGTAACAGTACGATATGGCGTTTCGATAAATCCATATTTGTTTACTTGAGCAAAGGACGCTAAAGAAACGATAAGACCAATGTTTGGACCTTCGGGTGTTTCAATAGGACAAATACGACCGTAATGCGTTGGGTGAACGTCACGCACTTCGAAGCCGGCTCTTTCACGTGAAAGACCACCAGGCCCGAGGGCTGATAAACGGCGTTTGTGGTAAACTTCAGCAAGTGGGTTTGTTTGATCCATAAACTGGCTAAGCTGAGAAGAACCAAAGAATTCTTTCACAACGGCAGTTACAGGTTTTGCATTGACGAGATCGTGCGGCATAAGGCTGTCGAGATCTTGTAATTGCAGACGCTCTTTAATAGCGCGTTCAATACGGGTTAATCCAATGCGGTATTGATTTTCGAGTAACTCACCAACGGCACGCACACGACGGTTGCCAAGGTGGTCAATGTCGTCCACTTTAATTTTACCGCTGCGGACATCGAGAAGACGTTTTACTGTCCCAATGATATCTTCGCGAGTTAAGGTGCGGTAATCAATGTCAATACCAAGGTCTAATTTTTCATTTAATTTTAAACGACCTACACGTGATAAGTCGTATCTGTCTTTTTCAAAGAATAAATTTTGGAAAAGATTACTTGCATTTTCAAGTGTCGGTGGATCCCCTGGACGCATTCTACGATAAATTTCAAGAAGAGCTTCTTCTGTATTTAACGTTTTATCTACCATGAGGGTGTCACGGAAAGAGGAATCTACGTTAAGATCGTCGATAAAGAGAATTTGGAAAGAGGAAATGCCTCTTTGCGTAATGGCATCGACAATTTTTTCAGAAATTTCGGTATTAATTGGGAATAAAACTTCACCGGTGTCATCGTCAATAATGTCTTGACCAATGATTTTTCCAATAAGTTCTTCTTGTGGGAAATGGAGTTCTTCTACGCCTGCTGCTTTTAATTGTTTAATATGCAGTACTGAAATTTTACGGTTACGTTTTACCAAAGTGTTACTTGGATTTTTAGGATCCATAATATCGCTAGAAGCTCGTTGTCCGCGTAAGCGATCGAGGTCAACTTTTCTGAAGAACTGACCATCACGAATGACAACAGTTTCGCATTCGTAGAATGTTCCTAAAAGTTCTTCTGTGGTATAACCAAGTGCTTTTAACAGAACAGTTGCAGGCATTTTTCTGCGACGATCTATTCGGCAATAAAGAATATCTTTTGTGTCAAATTCAAAATCAAGCCATGAACCGCGGTAAGGTATAACGCGGGCGTTATACAAGAATTTACCGGAGGACAGTGTTTTGCCTTTGTCATGGTCAAAAAATACACCAGGTGAACGGTGAAGTTGCGAAACCACAACACGCTCGGTACCATTTATGATAAATGTTCCGTTTTGAGTCATGAGAGGGATTTCACCAAAGTAAACTTCTTGTTCTTTGAAACCACGAATGGATTTGACTCCGGTGTCATGGTCAATGTCCCAAATGATGAGACGAATAAGAACTTTTACAGGGGCAGCATAAGTCATGCCTTTGGAGCGGCACTCTTCAACGGTGTATTTTGGCTCGTCAAGTGAATAACTGACGAATTCAACAGAAGCTGTTGCATCAAAATCTTGCACAGGGAAAACACTCTTGAAAACGCCTTGTAAACCCGCTTCAATGCGAGAATCAGCGGAATCGGTACCTTGTAAGAATTCAGCGTACGACTTCTTTTGAATGTCAATTAGATTTGGCATTCCAATAATTGGTTTTACTTTAGCAAAACTGCGGCGGTGACGGACGAAGCTAGATGCCAGGTTGGCCATATTGAGTCCTCTGCGTAAGAAAGAAAGGATACAAATGTAAGTTGTGCTGAGATTGTGGTGTGCATCCATAGGGCATACCATATGGGAGCACAGCACACAATATTTGCACAACAGCAAAAGTCAAGCCATAGAACGAAATGTTCAATAGCTTGACTCTTAAGCTAATAAGACTGCGAAAACATTGAAGTTATCAATATTACTTAACTTCGATAGTTGCGCCAACTGCTGTAAGCTTTTTCTTAATTTCTTCAGATTCAGCTTTAGTAACGCCAGCCTTAAGGGATTTAGGAGCGCCTTCAACGAGGTCTTTCGCTTCTTTAAGACCAAGACCTGTAATTGCGCGAACTTCCTTAATAACGTCAAGTTTTTTGTCGCCAGAAGCTTTAAGAATAACTTCGAATTCAGTTTGTTCAGCTGCTGCTGCTGCTGCAGGAGCTGCAGCCATCATAGCAACAGGAGCTGCTGCGGATACGCCAAACTTGTCTTCGAGTTCTTTAACAAGCTCAGCAGCTTGAATAAGAGTAAGGTTTTCGATGTAGGAAATGAATTGTTCTTTAGTAATAGTAGACATTGTAAGCCCTTTTAAAATTTAAGTTTCATAGCGAAACTAGTAGATTAAACACAAAATAAAAACGCAATCTGGCGATTGTTGTTAGCCAGCCTTCTTATCCTTAATGGCATTAAGAACTTGTACCAAGTTTCTAGGCACGCCATTGAGTACGTTGAGAAGACCACGGTGTGGTGCCACCATTGTACCGATAAGTTGACCAAGAAGCACTTCGCGTGAAGGTAAAGAAGCGAGTTTTTCAACAGATGCAGGAGTTAATAAGGATTTCTCCATATAACCACCAACAACTTTGAGTTTCTCAAATTTCTTTGCGGATTCAGCAAATACTTTTGCAGCAGCAGCAGCGTCGCCATAAGCAAAAACAACACCTGTTTGGCCTTTGAAGAGTGAAGAAATGACGTTTTCGTCTCTTCCTTCAACAGCTTTTTGGGCAATTGTGTTTTTTACTACATGGAAGTCCGCATTAACTGCTTTGAGTTCACGGCGCATAGCTGTAAGCTCTTCAACTGTCATTCCTGAGTAATTAGCTAGGAACACAGCACCAGATTTGTCGAGTGCTTGAACAACACTTTCGCGCCACTGGAGTTTAGCGTTACGATCCAAGAGAATGCCTCCCCTAAGTTATTCGCATTCCCACAGGCAAAATGGAAATACGAGGTTGATAAACCGCAGGGGCCAAAGTCTATGCGGGGTTTATATGTGGCAAAATTTGCCGCACGACCAGCAGTCTGAGACCCTTACGAAACAAAAATTAAACTTTGTATTCAGCAGCATCGATGCGAACGGAAGGGCTCATTGTAGAGCTTACATATACAGAGTTGATATATGTTCCTTTTGCGGCAGCAGGTTTTGCTTTCACAATGGCGTCGATAAATGCTTTTGTATTTTCTTCAATTTTTTGAGCATCAAAAGAAACTTTTCCAACAGGAGCTTGAATAATTCCGGCTTTATTTACCTTGAATTCAACGCGGCCTGCTTTTGCTTCTTTAACAGCATTTTTAAGATCTTGTGTCACTGTGCCTACTTTTGGGTTTGGCATAAGTCCACGTGGAGCAAGAATACGTCCAAGACGACCCACAACGCCCATCATGTCTGGAGTTGCAATGGCTGCTTCGAAGTCGAGCCATCCGCCTTGAATTTTTTGAGCGAGATCTTCGCCGCCAACGTAATCAGCGCCTGCTTCTTCTGCTTCGCGGATTTTTTCGCCCTTAGCAAATACTAAAACGCGCACCTTTTTGCCAAGGCCATGAGGAAGAACAACCGCGCCGCGGACGTTTTGATCGGCGTGACGAGGGTCAACGCCAAGGTTCATTGCAACTTCAACAGTTTCGTCGAATTTTGCATAGGAGATTTCTTTCAAAAGCTGGCTTGCTTCAGAAAGATTGTAAGACTTGCTAGGATTTACTTTTTCGCTAGCTGCTTTTAATTTTTTGCTAATTTTCTTTGCCATAATGATTTTCCTTTGAGGTAAATCGGCCGGTTAAGGCCTCCCTCTAAAAATTTAAGCTGTGACTTCAAGACCCATGGAACGAGCAGAACCTTTGATAAGCTTCTTAGCAGCATCAATGTCGTAGCAGTTCAAGTCAGGAAGCTTAATTTTCGCAATTTCTTCAACTTGTTTTTCAGTTACAGAACCCGCAGTTGCTTTTCCTGGAGTTTTGCTTGCAGATTCAATTTTAGCTGCTTGCTTAAGCAAAACGCTTGCAGGAGGCGTCTTTGTGATAAATGTGAAAGACTTGTCAGAGTAAACTGTAATGACTGTAGGAAGTACAACGCCTGGTTGTTTTTGTGTACGAGCGTTGAATTCTTTAACAAACATTGCAATGTTTACACCACGTTGGCCAAGTGCTGGACCAACAGGTGGCGCTGCCGTTGCTTGAGCGCCTTTGATCTGGAGCTTAATAAGCCCTGTGATTTTTTTTGCCATTGTAATTTCCTCATAAAATATAACAATCAACCCAAAAAAAGGTGCGCTTTGGGCGTGAGTGCAAACCGATAATACATATTTTTAGGACTTGCAAGGAAAAAGGAAGAGAATTAGGAGGTAATACCTTATTCCGTCATCTTCTTTAATTCCCTTGTAAGAATAGGAACCGCTTGGAACAGATCGGCAACAATTCCGTAATCTGCTTTTTGGAAAATGGGGGCATCGCCATCAGTATTAATAGCCACAATACATTTTGAGGTGCGCATACCAGATAGATGTTGAATGGATCCAGAAATGCCACAAGCCACATAGAGGCCGGGGTTGACGGTTTTTCCTGTTTGCCCGACCTGCATATCGTAGGGAGCATAACCTGAGTCCACAGCGGCACGGGACGCGCCTACGGAGCCATGGACGACGTCTGCACATTCAAAAAGAATTTTGAAGTTATCTTTGCTTCCAATCGCGCGGCCGCCGGAAACAATAATGCTGGCTTCGGTTAAGTCGGGGCGTTCGCTGTTGCCCTTACGTACTTCAACGACTTTGGCTGTCATTTTAGATTTATCAAAATTACAGCTGAATTTTTCGACATGAGGTTGCGCATTGGCGTCTGCCACTTCAGAAGGGCGGACGTTAGGCCGCAAAGTGATAAAAGTAACAGAAGCATTTGAAGCCGCTTGTTTTAAGCATTTACCTAAATACATTGCCATTTCGGCAACCACAGTTTCGCCATCCAAGGAAAACGAAAGCACATCGGTGAGCATGGCTCCCTTATTGCGTATTGCCAAATGCGGAAAAAAAGCTCTTCCTGTCGGGGATCCGGGACCTACCACAACGGTATAGCCATTTTTTTTGATGATTTGATCGAGAGCCTGAAGCGTAGGTTCACCCTGATAAGTATTTGTTTCAGGAGCATCGACAACGTAAATTTTGGAAGCGCCAAAAGTGGCTACGGTCTTGGCGTGTTGTTCGCATCCTTCACCAAGCAACACAGCGTGAATGTTTTCTGTCTTGCCGCCCATCATTTTGCGTGCTTCGGCAAGAGTTTCGCCCGTGGTTGATTTTAACTTCCCATTTCTAACTTCTGCGTAAACAAGGATTTTATGAGACATAGGAGTGACCTCTTTTTATATGACTTTAGCTTCGGAGCGCAATAATTTCACAACTTCAGTAACCATTTCCTCAACAGGTTTGCCTTTAAATATTTTTCCAGGAGCTTTTTCTGGGGGGAGTTTGTAATTTCTGATTTCTACTACAGGTTTTTCGGTGATGAGATCGGCTGCCTTCTTTTCCGCAATAGGTTTCTTTTTGGCTTTCATAATTCCAGGAAGAGAAGGAAAACGAGGATCGTTTAAATTTTGATGAGGTGCGATTAATAAAGGAAGCTGTGCTTCATAGACTTCAACAATACCACCTTCAACATCACGCTCTCCACGTAACGATTTTCCTTCGTTTTGCCATTCTATTTTTGAAATATTTATTAAACTTGGAATTCCAGCAAATTCGGCGACCATAGGTCCGACATTTCCTGCGCCTTCATCTGTTGTATTGAGACCTGCAAAAATGACGTCTGGTTTTTCTTCTGCCACCACTTTTGAAATGGCAAGTGCAACGGAATAGGAGTCAAGTGCTCCTGAAAAGCCTTCGGTATTAATCCAAACGCCGCGATCCATTCCCATGGCCAGTGCTTTGCGAATGGTTTCTTGAGCGCGAGAAGGGCCTACGCTCACAACTATGCTTTCGCCTTTAAATTTTTCTTGAGTGCGAATGGCTTCTTCCATAGCATATTCATCACAGGGGTTCACCATGTACTTGAAATCTGCTTCATCGATTGATTTGCCACCAGAGGAAATTTTTACAACTGTTTCTGTATCTGGAACGTGTTTTGCAAGAACAAGAATTTTCACTTTAGTCCTCCAGAGAAGGATTGATTGTTAATCAAATAAAAAAACACCACTAAGTCAGAATCAGATTACTAATTCTAGATAGGGTGTCAAATGCTCGGGAAATTCTTGGCGTCAAGTCAAGAGAATTATTGCGGAAAGTAATTAAGCTTTGCGTTTTACGCAAACATGGCGGCTTTTTGCTTCGCCGAGGCTTTCTGTGTCAAATCCGGCTTCCGTAATGAGGGAGTGTTGTTCTCTACGCACAAACGAATTTTGGGGGGCTAAATGAATTTCATTTGCATTATTATTTTTCATTAATTTTTGAATTGCTTTACGAGCTTCATCAAGAGCTTCTTCAATATTTTGTTGTTGTTTTTGATCTATTGAAGATATATTTTGCGTAAAGTGACTGCTTTTTGGAGCAGGTTTGTTTTCGTCTTTATGGTGTTTTTCTTTATGAATAGGTGCGATATTTTCTTCGCTTTTATGTTTGTATTTAGGTTGAGAATGTTTTTTATCACCAGATTTAAAATCATTTTTTTGATTATCGGAATGATTTTTTTTGTTTCTTTCGTTACGTTTTGCAAAGCGTTCTTCTCTTTCACGATCAAACATTTCTTTAAATTGTTTGTGATAAGCAGCGCCGCATGGGGGACGTACATTCCAATCAATGACTTCTTCTTGTGTTTCTTTAGTGGAATATTTCCATAGAACATAAGCTTGAACTAATTCAAAATAAGAACCAAATGTTTTTTTCGTAAAAGAAGCAATAAGACTCCAAACTTCTTGAACGTATGTATGATCTAGTGATTCATTTGTTTCTGATTTTAAAGGTAACAGTGAAAAAGGTTCATTCATATTTTCTTCAGATTTATTATTTAGATAATCCGAATATTTTTGAATTGCTAAAATAATATTTTTACTAGAAACCGCTTTAGGAATACTGTTTCCTGGTAAACTAGGAAGTTTATTGCCGGTAAAACTTAAAAGCAAATAGTCTAAATCGGCGAACAGGGTAGCAATAGAGTGAGAAAACCACGAGATATTTTCGATATCCACAGCTTCATTGCGCTGAAAATTTGGTAACACCTTGAAATGGTGAGATATGATTTCTAAAAGTAAGCTTTTAAAGGAGTTAAAATCTAATGTTTTTGGTAGGATCCAGGTTTTTGTCAAAAAGGGTTCATATCTGAGATGGGAGTTAAAATCCCCATTTGCTTTGGATCGTGCTTCAAATGCTTGGTTTATGGCATAGATAAAGGCATCAGTGTTAATCGATAGTTTAGTAGGTTCAGTCACAGCTAAAAGTCCTATATAGGGATTAATGAAAGGCCAGCAAACGCCTTCTTCCTTGTGGAATAGTATAAAGGCCTTGCGAAAGTAGGACTACATCCTTACCGAAAGGGATAAACCTTAACGAAAGAAAAGTCACTAATGAATTTACAGACTCATCAAAAAACGGGTGCTTTAACCCGGTTGAAGTATCTTCGCGAAAAACTTTCACAAGTTCCTCAAAAACCAGGGGTCTATTTACATAAAGACCTCTCTGGTGAAATCCTTTACGTGGGAAAAGCAAAAAATTTGAATGCAAGACTCAAAAGTTATTTTACAGGTATTGAAAATCATACCCCAAAAACCAGAGCCTTGGTAGCAAAGATTACAGACTTTGATATTATCGTAACAGAAACGGAATATGAGTCCTTACTTCTTGAAAACAATTTAATTAAGCACAATCAACCCAATTACAACATTCTTTTAAGGGATGATAAGGCCTATCCTTATATAAAAATTGATATTCAGGAAAAATGGCCCCGCGTTACCATAGTTCGAAAGCGAAAAAAAGACGGAAGCTTGTATTTTGGTCCCTTTACATTAAGTGGACAGGTCATGCAATTGATGAATGTTATCAATCGTTTTTTTCCTCTTGTGAAATGCACTCCTATGGTTTTTAAAACTGTAACAAGACCTTGCAACTATTACGATATTAAACGCTGTTTAGGACCCTGTAAACTTGCTGTGAACACTGAAGAATATAGGGAACATTTAAATAATGTGATCGCCATTTTAAATTCAAAATCCAAAGATATTTCTAAAAAAATTAAAGACGAAATGTTAAGAGCAGCAGATGAAATGAAATTTGAGAAAGCAGCATTATTACGCGATCAAATAAAAGCTTTAGAAGGATTAACAATAAATCAGTCCGTTACTTTAGACGTTGATATTGAGGTTGATATTTTAGGTTCTTATTGGAATGAAGAATTAGTTACTTTTCATGTCACAAATATACGTGATGGAAAAATTGTCGGTGGGCATTCTTATATTGTAAAACATTTAACTGAAGAGCCTGGGGAAGAAGGAGAAATTGATAATAAAAAACGGGAGCAAGAAAGAATATTGACTTCCTTTATCTGCCAATATTATCAAAATAAAACAATTCCTGAAGGGATATTATTTGAAAATGCAAAAAATGTAATCTCAAATGAACATATAAAAATGGTAAACGAATTTTTAGCACATCAAAAACAGCAAAACTTAAATAAGGAAAGTAACAATTTAGATATTTTTTATGTCAAAAGAGAAGAATATGTAAAAAATATTACAAATATGAATAAAAATTTAATTTTAAAATTAAAAGATTTAACCCACCATTCTAATCAAAATGCTGAAAATAAATTCCATGAACAAATTAAAATGGATGAAAATAGCAACAATATGATGATGGGATTACAAAGTTTTTTAAATTTAGAATCTCTGCCTATGCTTATTGAGTGTTTTGATATTTCCACATTTCATGGAACTGAAACAGTGGCATCGCAGGTTACATTTAAAAATGCAAAACCTTTAAAAAGTGGTTATAAAAAATATATTATTAAGGAAACAGGAGGGAATGCGGATGATTTTGCCAGTTTGCGGGAAGTGATAAGAAGGCGATTTAAGGATCGTGAACATACAAAATATCCCGATCTTATTTTGATTGATGGGGGGACGCCGCAAATTCGTGAAGTGGGATGGGTCATAAAATCCTTAGGTTTAGCAAAATTAAATATTGTTGGCATTGCCAAATCTCGTGGTGAAAATAATTTTACTTCTTCGCAAATTATAAATTCATTTGAAAGATTAGTTATTCCTAAAAGAGATGAAAATGGGGACATTTTACCTGAGCAAGAACCGGAAACGAAAATATTAAAGCAAGGTTCTCCTGAATTTAAATTAGTCACTCAATTGCGTGACGAAGCGCATCGCTTTGCCATTACATTTCATAGGCAAAGGCGCGATAAATTAAGTATAAAATCGGTATTATTAGATGTTCACGGATTAGGTGCTAAGCGCAGAAAAAAATTAATTGAGACCTATCCTAATTTAAAAGATTTACTTTCTCTCTCACTTGCTGAAGTTTCAGAAAAAACACGAATACCTTTAAACATCATTCAAAAAATAGTGGATAAATTGAAAGAAATGAAAAATTAATAAATTAATTTTTGTGAGAATTTCTATAATCCTTGGGACTTTGATAGTTTTTTAATGACCATATACCCAATTTATTTTTCTGCGCTTTTTTTTCTGCTTCTATGTAAAAATCAATGTTAAATTCTTTTTCCTTTTTTCCCTTATAAACTTCTGCCATCCCATTTTCAATCATTTTTAAATTGATATTTTCTTTATTTAAAAAGATTTCTGATAGATTTCTACCGTAGGCATCGGAAGCATAATTTTTTAATTGCACTGTTTTATTTTTAATAAGATTATTTAAATAATCTGTACTTTCTTTACCATACTGTTGGTTGTCTTTATTTTTACGATTAGAGACCTCAGGGGCATCGATGCCAATCAATCTAATTTTTAAAATCAAATTATCGGTGCTGCGTAACTTGCAGGTATCCCCATCATGGCAGTTGATGACTTTATAAGATGGATTTTCTACGGCTTGTATTTGAAAACACATGAGCAGAATTTGTAAAATAAAAACATGCCGAAATAGAGATAGCGTATTGTTTGTGAGCATAAAAATTATCCTTAGCAATTACATTACTGTATGACAGACTTCTTTTTTTAAGTCCAATAGATACTTTAGCCCTTTTAAAGTTCGGGTTCCATACCAGCTCAATTTTTGTCCATCAACGTGCAAATAATGATCTTGATGTTTATTTGAAATTTTTAAAAACTCTTCGGCGTGTCTTTTTTTAAAAGGATAAGGTTCAGAACTAAAAAATAAAATTTGGGGTTTTTTTATTATTTCGCTATTTTCATTTATAATTGGGTAACGACTTGATAAATCTTCCTTTGTTATCATAAGATTTTGGAATCCTACCAATTCCAGCATTGCCGAAATATAGGTGTGATTTCCAGCAACCATCCAAGGATTTCTCCAAATGAAATAAAGATAATTAATTTTTAAATGACTTTCTTTTAAACATTTTTCATAAGCTTGATTGGCTTCCAAAGTCCATTTGTTTGTAAAATTTTGGCATTTAAATATTTCACCAAGCTCAATGACAAGTGCAATGGCGTCCTTTGCATTTTTGGGAAAGGTTTCAATAATCTTTATATTTTTAAAACCAGGCTGTTTTTTTAGCTCTAATCTTATGGCTTCCGTATTTTCTTCTTTATTAGTAATAATATGGGTTGGCATTAAGGATAAAATTTTATTTAGATCAGGATCCTTTGTACCGCCAATAGAAATCGATGATTTTCGCAACGTTTTAGGAATGACACAATAATTTGTACAACCTACAATGTTTTTTTCTAGACCAAAATCACAAAGTGTTTCTGTTAAACTTGGTACTAAGGAAACAATTCTGAGATTTTGATTCATTTCGATTCCGAGAAGTTTGCGCTTTTAAATTTCAAAGAGAAATAAAAAAAGTCTACCCTATTTTTATTATTTGGTAGACTTCAACTTACGGGGAGAAATTTTCTTTCTTTCTTTGCTATTCAAAAAGCGTTCCAGAGAATTTAAAGAAGAATAACCCGCTAAATTAGCCACTTTTTCATTATCCATACCTTTGGCAAGCCAGCGTAAAATAGCATGATTTCTTAAACTTTCTGAATTATAGGGAATTCCTAAAATTTCAGTACATACTTCATAGATGACAAACTTAATTCCATGTCTGTGTAAAAAGTTTGTGCGTGTTTTACGACTGACATTCAAGTATCCAAAAAATAATTTTGAATCGAGAGTTGTAGGCAAAGCCATTTGTTCTCTTGTTTCTTTAAGCATACTCAGAGCACGTGATACTTCCATATTATAAGGTACCAAACGCTCATTATTACCTGTTACTTTCAAACAGCCGGCGATGGAAGATTCGGAAGTGGGATCTTCGAGTTCGGGCCAAACATCGCCCCATGTTAGGTTCGAAGCTTCTGAGGCTTTCAGACCGCATTCCCCAAGAATGAGAATAAGTGTCCAATCCCGAATTGCTTTTTCATCTTTATTGAGAGCTAGCTGTTTTAAAGTCCGGCAGAGGCTTAAATATTTTTCGTGAGTCACTGTGAGAAGAGCGGGAGCGGGTTGCTTGGGAGACTTAATATCAAGAAAAGGAGAGTTTGTAATAATCTTTTCTGAGACTAAGAAGTGAATGAATGTTCTCACACTCATTTGTGCTCTACGCATGCTTGACTGTGAGTGCCTCCCATTTTCCTTAAGAAAATGCAGCCAGTTTTCCTGTGCAGGATAGGAATAATTATCCGGGCTGATTTGTTTTTCTATAAGGAATTCGCAAAATAAAGAAAGATCATTGCGGTATGCACTTATCGTATTTACTGATTTCCCAGATTTTTTTAATTGATTCAAAAATCTAATCAATAAAGGTGAAAGCTTTGAAAAAGCAAAAGATTCCGGATAAAAAAAATCTTTATTAATAATTTCAGACACAACAGATTGATGGTTGACAAAATTTCCGTCCATGAAAATCTCCTCAAAAAAACCATTTTTAATGAATGAAAGCATTCATATGGAGAGCGCTTTAAATTCGTTGCTATAAACCTAATCCCTTTTATCTTGACTCTCAATAAGTATCATATCAAAAAAAATAGTAAAACAATTTCAGTATATTAAAATCTTAAAAATAAAAAAATACTTTATGAACAGATACTTACATAATGATTTCTATGACACATCCATTTGCTTTGAAGTTTTCTATTTCAATAGATTCTGCTATCTCATTGTATTATAGGATTTAACCAAAGTATTTTTTGGGTAAGGAAGGTGATATTGAAAATAACTATATGATAAATACAAATTTTAAATATTTTAAAAAAGAAAAGCATACTTATCAAATTTTTTTTGAGTTTAAAACGATCAATTATGGGCGGCACTTTTATAGAGATTATTTATTTAGCGATTTACAAAATCCTTGTTTTCATGCCTCAAAAGCCTACCAGTTATTTGAAAATATTTTTATAGTGCAGAATATAAATGTTTTTAAGTCAATAACGCAAAAATATATTCTAGAATATGTTCATTTTTATTTTAGGAAGAGTCATTTTTGCAATTCAAATTATCAATTTTTAACTCAGAAGATAAATCGAAGCTTTTCAAATCAAATTATTTATATATTACTTTGCTCAAGGGCATTGGTTTGCTATAACTGTTTTATTAGGTGACCCGATAAAATACCAACTGCAGTCTGCTTTGTTTCTTAGTATTAATTATACAATCGGTTTTCTCCTGAGGCCAACCATGGAAAAGTCTGAAAGAATTTATACCACCCTTATAAATCCACTTTTACAGAATGATATTAGAAATGTGATACGTTTTTATAAAGCAGATCGTATTTTTAATTATGTCGATCCCAATATTATCGATCTTTCAGCTCTGGAATGTATTAATTTAGGGGGCGATACTACGGGATTAACAAATCATTATTTTTTAATGAATATCTATCAAATTGATCCTTTTTTAAATCAAATGAAATATACAAGGAAACAAACGTTTCATTTTAAGGAGCTTGAATTAAGTCAGATTAAAATGTTTAACAGCTCCGTACGTGTGGGTGTTTTGCTAAACCAGGAACGTAGCAAGTATTTTAAGGTACATAATGGTATGTATAGAACCATTCAACTCAATCGTAAATATTGTTTTGTTTGTATTTATGGCGTAGAAAAAAAAGATTTTATATTTGATGTGGATTTTAATTCCTTTACGAGGCAGGGGCAATGGTTTCAATCTTTTGAGCTTGCTCTTCTCGAAGTTGTAAGAAAATATCTTATTGATATTGCCCTTGGTAAGAGGAGTATGACATGTCCGATATTAAAAGATTATTGACTCAATCTGCTGGATTAAGAGCTTATTCTATAAGGGTTGGTATATTAAATAAAACTAAAAAATACTTTTCTTCCAAGTACAATATTCTTTCAAACTCAATTAAGCAGTATGAGGAGAGCCCTATTATTAAATCTGTCATTACAGGTCAGAAAATTTATGAAGCTTTTTTATTAGAGGGAGTCAAAGTTTCTGAATCCTGGTTTTTTGATGGAGTGGGCGAACTTCCTTTTGGAGAAGAAATTTGTTCAAAAATTTTTTATGAAATAGATGATCAAGAGTCGAAAGCTTGTACAGATATTTTGTTGTTTAAATCTCGATATTGTGATTCTGAAATTATGACAGTGGAAGATAATTTAAATACTCCCTATTACAACTATGGTGATCATGTCGGATTTATTTGGAGAAAATTATCGCAGGTAGATAGTTTAAATAAAGTTGTTTGTGCTATAGAAATAAATGATGGAATTTGTATTCGGGTGTGTACTAAAATATCAAATAATAAAGTGCGCGTAGAATGCAATAAATTACAAAATCGTGTAGTTATGACAGATTTAATTGGTCCTATTATATTTCATAGACCTGCAAAATGTTATCGTTTAATTAATATGAATGAAATTATTATTTAGGAATCATTTCAATTAAAATATCATTTCCTAATTTTTCCTGGACAGCAATATGTAATCTCTTTTCTAAAGCCACTTCTTTATTAGGATATACTTGAAATCCTCGTTTTTCTTTTGAAAACAATTTGTGTTTTTCTCCGCCAAGAAAAAAAGGAGCTATAAATAAATGAATGACATCAAAACTTTCATTATGGATAAAAGAGCTGAGAAGTCGACTTCCCCCTTCAATTAAAATGCTTTGTAGGGGGCGATTTAATATTTCTGAAATTTGCGCTGTGACTTCCTCATTAAAAATATTTTTTGCAAGAATATTTTCTTCCTTATAATTTAATGTCAGAAAGTGAATCTCAGGATTATTATACATTTTATTATGCCAGTTTGAGTTATCTCTTTTATTATTGTTGAGAATATTTGCATTTATGAGAACAACTTTATGTGTGCCTGGTGAAAATGTTTTTTGCATTATATTTTCTTGTTGTTCTAGAGAACATTCAAAAATTTTACCTTCGGGGTCGTAAATTATTTTCAGTGGATTTCTTAATTCAGGGTGTTTTAAATTTCTGATATCCAATGAAGGAAAGTCATTTAAAACAGTACCAATGCCTACCATAATGGCATCGTATTTTTGTCTTAGCCAATGAGCGTAGGTGCGAGATTCTTCACCCGAAATCCACTTCCAGCCATTGTTGTCATCGGCGAGGCAGCCATCAAGTGATTGAGCCCATTTTAAGGCGATAAAGGGACGTTTTTCTTTTTGCTGAATAAAAAAAGGGTAATTCCATGCCTTAATTTCATTGGAATAATAAGAATTAAAAGAACCGATGCCTAAATTTTGAAGCTGTCTTATACCGTTTTTGGTGACGACGGGGTTGGGATCTTCGCAACCGATAACAACCTTTTTTATTCCTGTATTTTCAAATAAATGAATGCAAGGAGGCTGTCGTCCCATATGGGTACAGGGTTCTAAGCTCACATAGACTCGCGATCCTTCTAAGTCGGCTGCTGAGAGAGGGGCAAAGGCCACCCGTTCAGCGTGGCGGGAACCCCATTTTTCAGTGCAACCAATTGATATTATTTTATTATTTTTTATAACAACACAGCCTACGGAGGGGTTAGGATTGGCGATGGACGCGTTTTTTATCCCTGCGAGGTAAGCCTGAAAGAGCCCATATTCGTCACTTTCCACGTTTTCTATAGGATGGGAAGTATCATTTCTCATTGTAGAATAGGAAGGATATTGAGGTATTAAAGCCGGAAGCCACCCTCCAAAAGTAAATCCTTTTTTTAAAGTAAAAGACATTTTCGATTGCCTTCCTATAGGTGTAATGATACGAGCGACAGAGGCTTTTGCCTTTAATTAGGAAAGAATCGGTTTTGTGCTACTCAGCATGGAAGCTAAAACTTGTTTTTTCCTGTATTTTTAAATATTTGGGTTATCCCAGAAAGGATTTACCATGCAAATCACTGTTGAAAAACGCGCAGAAACCATTGCTAAATTCCGTACGCACGAATCTGACACGGGTTCTCCACAAGTTCAAGTAGCTCTTTTAACAGAGCGCATCAACCAACTTACGGATCATTTCCGCGTTCATGCAAAAGACTATGCAGGTCGTCGTGGACTTTTAGCGCTCGTTAGCCAACGTCGCGGTCTTCTTGATTACCTCAAGAGTAAAAACGAAGGCGCTTACCAAAAACTGATCGCTGAGCTTGGTATCCGTCGTTAATTTAACGATATATTTAGCCTTTGTTATCATTATAAAACAAGCAAAATTCTGGAGGATTTCTAAATTTTCCAGAATTTTTTTGTCTATCACGGCGTGGGACATTTGTTCCATAAGAAATATGCCCTGGTGCTGTGATTAAATTGTGCGTAGCAAAGCGATACCATCCTAGGGTATTAATTGTGGCGGGTTGAGCATAATGAAATTCTTTTCCAAATTTTTTTTGGCATTCTTTTCTGAGATTTTCTATTTTATCTAAACTGTCACCCACTATAAAATAATAAGTATAGGTAAGACTATTTTTTTCAATTGAAAATTTTAACCACTGTCCCTCTATCTTTGTTTCACCATCATCAAGCCAGTGCCAATTTTTGTTTTCATCGGCGCAGTAAACATAAGCGCTGTTGATAGATACTTCTTGGGAAAAAGCGGGAACCACTGCATTAAAAAATGTGATTGTTGATATTAAAAATTTAATTACCTTCATGAAAGTTAATACCAGCGGGAATACAATTCCCTTTACCAATATAAACAGGCCGGGGGTCAAAAGTGGGGTCGGGCTTCGGAGGGATGGGTGGTATGGCTGCTTTTGTTTTCACTTTAAATTTAGCTGTAAAGGGAGCTGAGCCAGCAATAAGAAGTTTTTTATTATTATCTGTCGCATAATCTGAATAATGACTTGAATCTAAAATAATTTCTTCAAGTTCCAGAGTTCCTGGCTGGATAAATGGTGGAGCTGTATAAACAATAGTGGGAGGAATGCATTCAAAATTTTTTTCATCACCTTCCAGAAGAACTGCTTTTCCATTATTTTTCGCGCTTGAAGTGCCTTTTTTAAATTTTATTGTTATAACGGGAGGTATGGCAATTAAAGTAGGATCTAAAAATATATTAATGATTCCAACATCATCTACCGCTAAAAAAGTTTTAGAAATCATTCTGAATCCCATTCTTAAATAAAATCAAGATAGTAAAACAAATTCAACATATACTTTATTTTTAATAATATGTAAATCGAATTTTATCGACAATTTTAATAAAATTTAAGTAAGAATTATATATAACACAAAGATATTTTTAAATAAAATTAGAATAAATCTTTTACAATTTAATTTGCAAGAGCATTGTGGCGATTTAAAAATTCTCTAGATTTTTTGATCTCAATTTCGGCACTTGAAAGAGCTTGGCGCAGAAAAGGTTGAAGTTCAGGAGAGCTTACCGCTTCTCCCATCCTATTTAGCATATAATAATTGCGTTCTAAAGCTTGTAACAGCGTGTATATTTCAACTTTATTGTTATCACTTAATCTTTCTTGGTGCCTATCTCCAAACCGGGCGATCTGATTTTGAAGTTTTATAAGTCTTTTCATGATTTTATTGTATTTTATTTGCAAAGAATGTTGATTTTGCATTTGAATTGACGCATTTTCGACTGCTGGTGAGGGGAAAATCTCAGCATGAGAAAAAAGCAAAGAAAAGGGGATAAAAAAACGAATTATTTTGTTCATAGTCTCTCATTTTTATTATTAATAATTATTTAAAACGAATTACAACATTGTAACTCTAAGTTGTTTTCTAATATAGTTTTTTAATAAAAATGCAAATTTAGTTAATAATTTTTTATTATGCAATTGATATTTTATCTATTTCTAATTATAATAAATGGTTTTTTATTCGGCTGGCGTCGGATTTTAAAGAAGAAAGAATTAAAGAACATTCATAAACTTCATTTGCATTATAATATACCAATTATTTTCCTGTCCGACAATCCATCCATAAACTAGGGAGGGATACAGTTGAAAACCTTTAATATCTATAGTCACAGAAGATCCTACGCTGGCGCTGGTTATAGCATTAAAGGTCGAAAAGTTTTGTGTGTTAGAAGTTCCACCGCGGGTAATAGAAGCGACACCTCGTAAATTATCTAAAAAAGTAAATAGAAATTTTTTTTCAAAGGAAGGATATAAAGGAAAATCATAACCTAGTGTTCCGGAATAACTCCAATATCCAGAAGATAATTTAAATAAAGATCCTGAACCAAGCAAAGGGTAACTAATATAATTTAACGATTCTGTATTTCCTAAAATATAACTTTGATAAGGAGAATATATTTCTTTAATGTTTAAAGTGCTATTCCCTTGGGTTGTTGAAATTTGCCCCATAAGAGAAAATTTTTGCTTGTAAAAAGAAAGAGAAGATAAGACTGAAGAGTTTAAATTATAATAATCAATTTCACCTAAACTTTGTCCAGCCGAATTTAATTCGTTACCTAAACTATTGTATTTTCCTCCACCCAATGTGAAATCTGTTTTCCAGTACATCCATTTTCCGTTTGTTTTTTCCTTTTTTTGTAAATAAAATCCAGTATGAAATAAATTAAATGAAAACAAACCTCGCACACTTGCCATCAGGGCTTCTTGCACTCCTATGTATTGAGGGGGTGTCGTCAGAGAGTTATAAGGTAACAACTTATATAATGATAAATTACTTTGGAAAGAGTCCTTCTTTAAGTTTAAATAAAGAGAACCTGAAATACTAAGTCCTGTTTGCTGTAAATAATTATAATACCGAATTACATTGTTTGTTGATTTTATATCATAATAACCATTAAAAAATGGTGTCGCAAATAACGATACAGAAAAGTTATCGAGAAAACGATTATTAATATAGGTTAATGAGCCACTGGGGGCATTGAGAAAAAAGTTATAGCTTCCAAATATTTGAATGCGATGGCGTTCCATTTCGTCGGTAAAGGGAATGGCAAAGAGTCCTATGCTGGGACCTCCTAAAAAATCGGGCAAAGCATAGGGATAAGCAAATAAAAATTGATTGCGATAAGAAGCCGGTTGTTGAAAAGTTTCATTGAAATTTTCTTGAGAATTTTTTGAAGCTATATTTTTTTCAATTTCATTGGGATTTAAAATCTCTTCTTTTTTCAATTCTTCTTCAAATGCATTTAAATCATTTCCGAGCAAGGACATTTTTTGATTATCATAAATTTCAAGATAGGGCGGTGTATAAGGTTTATATTTAGGAAAATTTAAGAAAGAGTTATTTTTATTTAAATTAAGTTGCCATTTCTTAAAATTATCATTGGCTCTATTGAGGTCAATTTTTTCAAAGAAATATTTTCCTTTTTTATAAATCCAAGCTCCCAAAATATCATCGCCGTTAGGGTGCCAGGGAATGATACCTTCTATCCAATCGGGAAACGCGGCGATGGGTTTTATTTCTTTAAAAAGGGTGTAATCAACAAAAGCTAAAACATGATCCCAATAAGTTAAAATTCTAAAGTTACCATTTGATAAAATATAAGCATCTTTAATATTTATTATGTTTGGTGGCAAAACTTCGGTAACATCTCCTGTAAAGCATAACTTTTGAATGGAAGTTTTATCAAAGTCATTACTTAAAATAAAATGGATACAGTTCGAGTTCTTACTAATAATATTATTATTTTCAATGAATTTAATAGATGCGGGAAAAGGATATTTTTTAATGAATTTAAGTTCATTATTTATGGCATTAAAATGATATATTTTTGAGTTTCCATTTGTGCTTGCTGTAATAAAAAAGTTGTCATTTCCTTCATATTGAATTTGATCAATAACTAGGGCTTCATTCTCAGAAGAAAAATTTATGACTTTCTCAGAAATTATTTTTTCATCGTCTATTTCACTTAAATTTCCTGTAAAATTTAATAAAATAAGCTCATGTCCTATTTTTGAATTTGGATAATTTCGAATATTTGCCGTTAATATTTTTCCATTTTGAGCCGAACTGATGGCAAAAAGAGAAGAACCGGCATGGCTGAGTGGTATTCTTTTTTGTTTATTCAAACTAAAATTGTATAAATTTAAGGAACTAGATAAAGCGGATTGATTTGAAATCATTTTTGAAAATAAAGCATGATTATCAAAAATATATGTTGGGTAATAATAGGTTTCACCTTGCTCATCCTCTTCCTTAGGATAGGTTTCAACTAACTTAGGCAAATTATTTAATTGGTTTTCCCAATATTTTTTTTGTTCCTTCTTGAATTCTAAATATAACTCTTCACCCGTTTTCCCTAAATTATCATATAGCCAGACATCACACGCATTGTAAAAAGGAGGAATAATGGTTTGATTTGAAATTTCTTCATGAATAATATATAAATCTTTTTCTTTAATTTTAGAAAAAATCCAACCCAAAAATTTTCCTGCAGTAGCATATCCGCGTAAATTAGTGTCACCATCGGCATTATATAAGGCATGTAATCTATCCCAAGAAGGCCAATAATCGTTTAAAGCCATATATTTTACAATGTGATTTGTTTGTTCTGTTCCTACACTTTCTGTAAAATATTCAGCAAGACCTTCTATCCACCAGGTGGGGAGCATGGCGAGGCTAAAAAGTCTTCCCGCCGGTCCTATGTAAAAATCATGATGTTCGTACATCAAGCGATGCACCAATTCATGTTGAAAAAAAGAAGCACTTCTTGAGCGAATCATTTGTGCTTCAATATTCATTGAAACTGGGTTTGCAAATCCCGCACCCTCAATGACATTACCTAATACAAAGGGGATTTTTTCAAGACGAGCAATAAGAGTTCTGTTACGTTGTGAATGAAGTAAAGGAGAAGCATCATTTTTAATGCGAACTCCTAATAGCAAAGAAAGATAGGGGTATGCCATTTTTGCTGAATAAAGAGAGTATTTTGCCATATTATCCGCTTCTTTGGGATAATAAACTGAAAATTCATTTGATTCTATTCGATACCATTCTGTATCTTTCATGTTACCCGTATTATTTTTTAAAAAGCTTGTGGGAACGGCATAGGATTTAGAGGGAAGATGAATCCAAGAGTAAAAAAAAATGAAATTAAAAAGTAACAGAGTTTTTATATTAAATTTCATAATATGACTTTATAAATTATTTTTTAAATAGACATTTGCTTTCTCTAAGTCTTCGGGGGTATCAATACCAAATGGTTCTGATGTGGCGTCATTGACAAGTATTTTCCAACCTGATTGCAGAGCGCGTAATTGCTCAAGACTTTCTAATTCCTCAAGTCTGCTGTGTTTTAAGTGCCCTGCAAACTGGCAAAGAGCTTCAAATTGAAAAGCGTAAACACCGACATGATGCAAAAAGGAAATATTTTCTTTAATAAGTGAAATTTTTTGTACCCAATCATGTCCTGTTGCGCCAAGAAGTTCCTTTGGGAATGGAATGGGAGCTCTTGAAAAATAGAGTGCAAAAAGAGAATTATCGCGTACAACCTTCACCACGGAACTTGAAAAAAATAAATCAACATCATTTCTTTTATAAGCGAGTGTACCCAAAGGAACTAGAGTATTTTCAAGCATTTTTTTTGCTAAATTTTCAACATCATCAATGGAAAAAAAAGGTTCATCACCTTGAATATTAATGACTAAATCGTGATCTGATATTTGAATTTTCTCTTTTAAGGATATTGCCGCAGCATAGACTCTTTCCGTTCCATTTATCAAATGAGAAGAAGTCATTGTTGCATTGACTCCTATATTTGTGACTTCTTGGAATATGTCTTGATGATCTGTTGCGACAATTAAATTTACGGAATTCACATTATTGAGAGTTGAAAGTCTTTCTGCTAATGTTTTTGCACGTGTAGCAACATGTGAAATAATACTTTTAGAGCCTATTTTTAAAAGGGGTTTACCAGGCAATCGAGTTGAAGCAAAACGGGCTGGAATAATAATTATAATTGATTTATTATTTTGCTGTGGAGCTGTTACATTCATCAATTCCCCCTTATGATTGAGATAAATCAAGTCATACCATTTTGAAGTGGTCATAACATTGCAAAAACTAAACTACATAATATTAATCATAAAGGCTAATGAAGAGACGACAAAGCTTAAAGCGTATGCTAGGCTTTCAAAATAGCTTAAATAAGGAGATCACGTTGACGAGACAAATGACCACATTAAGCGCTGAAGGTATGCCGATGTGGGATACTTTTGAAGCCAGCTTTTTTGTGGGAGCCGGTTTATCCGTTGGCATTGTTCTGGGCATTCTTTTTCCTTCTTTATGGCGTACTTTTCGAAGACGTTTTCGCAAAAGTGCTCATTATGCTCCTGAAGGTAAAAAACTAGAATCAAAAATTTCAGTTCATTTGAAAATATTAGGAGTGTCAGAAGAATCCGAACAAGAAGAAATTAAAGAAATAGAAATGGGAATGAGTGTTTCGGGCAATTATAATTTTATATATATTTCTGAAGCTTTTGTTCTTGCGAGAAATTTTTTTCAAATAGGAAATACAAAAGACGCTGTTAAAATGTATATTGAGATATTAACTCATCAAAATGTTTCTAAACAAGAAACCCACCGCGCTCTTTTTGAATTGTCTCAAGTTTATTCATCACTTGGCCTTCATGTACGTGCCTTTGATACGGCTATGGAATTGTTACGCAGAACTCCTCATAATTATGAAGTATTAGAACATATTCTAAAAATTTGTTCTCAAGGTTTTTTTCCAGATAAATTATATGCTGCATTGTCAATTTACAAAGGATCTCACGATCATAAATTAAGAATTAAAATTGCGCATTCCTTATGTCATATTGGAGAAATGCAGCTTTTAGAAAATGAAAAGCTTGAAAAAGCCATTGAACTTGCACGAAATGCCCTGCGCTGGGAACGCAGTTCAGGACGTGCTCTGATGCTTTTATGGCAAACGACAAGTCAGGATTTATGGCAAAAAGTAGTCCATGACCCCAAAATGATGTGGACTGCTTTAGCTGCAGATCTCGAAGCTCTAGTTCAAATATATAAAAATACTACAGTTTCTCCTGTCGCAGGAGCAAAATACTTATCTGTAATCATATCCAAAATAAGTGACGAGCGTGAGGCCATTGAAAGTTATGCCATCGTAAAAAGCGAATTCACTCGCGTTCTGAACAAAGATAAAATTGATTTAAATACACAAAAATACCTTTGGGCATCTATCTTTCACGCTTCTCTTCTGATACAGAACTCACCTGAGCTGAAAAAAAGCAGGTTTTTAAGTGATGTACTTGCTATATTAGGAGAAAGTCCAAGCTATTTTAATTTTGTTGCAAAACAGGATGAAGCGGCGCGCATTGGCTATTCTTCTCATTATTGTGAAAAATGCAGCTCTTTTTATTCTTCTTTTGCCTGGAAGTGCTTAAACTGCAACACCGAAGAAGCTCTTAAACCAATTATTATGCCAAACTTTGAACATTCCTAGGCAAGAGTGAAAATTCAAAGATCAATTTTTTTGGAGTTTAAACTATGTCAACACGCTCTGGCTCGCTCACAAGGGCAATTGCCATTGATGCCTTAACACACGTTTTAACCCGCAATATCCATTCTGACGTTGCCCTCGAAAAGCTCTTTGCCAATTATCCGAATTTACGCCCTCTAGATAAGGCTTTTATCTATGAAATGGTTTTTGGTTCTTTAAGATGGCTGGCAAAGATGGATTGGATTATGTCCCATATGCTTGATCGTTCTTTTTCAAGCCTGGATCCTCGCGTCGCAAATGCCTTACGTATTGGAACATATCAAATATATTATATGGATAGAGTGCCTGAAAGAGCTGCTGTTTCGGAGACTGTGGAAGCCGTAAAGCAAGTCGGTGTTCCCAATGCGGCTTCTTTGGTAAATGCTATTTTACGTCGTGTTGCTAAAAAATCAGAATATTTCCCTAAACCAGATAAAGTAACACAAGCTGTCGATTATTATTCTATGCACCACTCCTTTCCTCAGTGGATGGTGGAGCGTTGGTATAAACAACTATCATTAGAGCGGTTTGAATATCTGTTGTCAAATAACAATCGCATTCCTAAAAACTCTTTGAAACTCATTACACGCAATCCTTTACCGGAAGGTGAAAGTGATTTGGCCACTTATTTGCTCAAAACACAATCCATCGAAAGCTCATGGCGTCCCATGCCCGGAGCTTTAAGAATTGAAACCTTACCGAAGTTTAAAGAGTGTGAAGCCTTTCAAAAGGGCTGTTACATTGTTCAAGATGAAGCGGCTCAGTTGGCAACAAGCTTGGTACAAGCTTCCCCTACGGACTCCTGCCTCGATGCCTGTGCCGCTCCCGGAGGAAAATCTATTTATCTTTGGGAAAGTGGTGTGGAACCTCAAAATTTAACAGTTTGTGATTTTGCGCAAAAGCGTCTTAAAATATTAAGGGAAAACTTCTCTCGTATGAGGCTTGAAGGGGTTCAAATCCTCCATGGTGATGTGGTTGAGCAGTGCCAAGGCAAAATATTTCAAAAAATTCTGCTGGATGCTCCCTGTTCAGCCATGGGTGTTATTCGTAGGCATCCTGAAATCAAATGGTTACGTACATTAAATGATATTCAAAATTGTGCATTAGAACAGACGCGCCTTTTGGATGGCCTTGCTAAGAATGTCGCCATTGGAGGGGAATTAATTTATATCGTGTGTAGTTTTGAACTAGAAGAAACAATTAATCAAATATCTTCCTTTTTAGAAAAACATCAAAATTTTGAAAAAATAAATCCTCAGGATCGTATTCATGATTTTTATAAAAAATATGTGACTCGTGATAATGAACTGCTTATCTATAGCGGAAACCCAGACGATATTGACGGATTTTTTGGTGTGATTTTAAAACGTAATGCTTAGCTCTAACTCCTTTTGCCTAACGTTGCTCTGTGATTTTGACATCCTTCGGGTTAAGATCTTTTAAATAAGATCGAAACAGAGCATACATATGTAGGACGAGGAGATTCCCTTGAAGAACTTTAAAGTTTATCTTACTCTTTCTGATGAAAGTATAAAACAGCCTCTTCAGGATATGATTAAAAATAATTTTAATTTATCTGAAAACGAAAACGATTGCGATATTTATTTAACAGATGATCATACCAAAAAATCTACTTCTGCTACAAATATGTTGGTTGCTAACGTAACTAAAATTCCTGAGTTTAAGGGACAAGCTGATATTGAAGGCTTCAATCACTATGTTGTTTACAATGAAAATGATTTTCTTGTCGATCGTGTGAAACAAGCTCTCATGCGGCAGTGGTCTTTAAAAAAAGGGAATGATAATGGAAATATCACCGGTGTTCGTTCCCTTATTCCCATGGATAATGTGCAAAATATTCAAGGTATAGATTTACCAATTATTAAAACATTTGAAGTTTCTGATTCCCGGCAAAGATTAAAATACGCTGAAGAGTTGGAAAAGTTTTTTGCACAGATTGAGCCCATTATTGGTGGCCAAAATCCGGTGTTATCACAATACGCTGTAGAAATACAGGAAGAGTTGCTGATGAATGCGATTTGGGATGCTAACCCTAAACATGAAAAAAAACCGAGAACGGTTCCTGTTGAACTTGAAAAAGATGAAGTTGTAAAATTGGAATGGGGTTTTAATGGCAAAGATTTAGCCATTTCCGTCCGCGACAATTTTGGAAGATTAAATCCTGCCATTATGTCTAAATATGTAAAATTTATTTTTAAGACAGGAACTCCTGATTTTCATCAATTAGGACAGCAAAACGTCAGTGCCGGATTAGGTATGTATATGATTTTGCAAAGAGCAAATCTATTATCCGTGTTTATATCACAAAATACCGTAACCGATGTCGGTGTGGTTATTTGTCTCACAAAAAAGAAAAGAGCGAAAACGCAAGCCCCTAAAGCGCTCGATATTATTCATGTAGATAAAAAATAATAAATCATTTTTTGGTGAAGTCTCTTTCCTAAAAAGTAACAACGTATATAAAATTATTGATATTATTTTTAATCATTTTTAAATGATGTTATTGTTTTTAAAGAATAAATTTGGTATTGATATTCGTATCTTATCAGGGGTGATGGTTATTCTTTAAATAAAATGAAGGGAAATAATATGCTATTTGAAACACTGACGGAAGCAGCAAAGGAAAATATTTTTTCACGGGCAAAAAATAAAAGAATTTCTTTACCAGAAGGTGAAGACGAACGTGTTATTAAAGCAGCAGCTATGCTAAAAAATGAATTAAATATTCAATGTTATTTAGGAAATGTAAAAGAATCTGAAAATAATAAGCAAAAAACTTTAGATGTCATGCATAAAATTGCAGAAAAAAAAGGAAAATCCTTATCAAGTAAAATTGAAGTTTTAGCAACGGATCCTACTTTCGAGGGAGGCGCCAAACTGTATTTGGGAGAAGTGGATGCTGTTGTTTCTGGCTGTGTGAATTCGACGGCACATGTTATTCGCGCTGCTTTAGCGACAGTGGGATTAAAACCACAAACCAAAGTGATTACCAGCGCTTTTTTATTAGCTTTACCAAAAGCAACGCCCGGGGGTGAAAGCCTTGTTTTATTTTCAGACTGTGGTGTCATTCCGCAACCTAGCAGTGCTGAGCTTATGGATATTGCTTATTTGTCCCAAGAAGCCTTTGCCTTTTGGAGTGGCACTGAGCCTCGCTTGTCTTTTTTAAGTTTTTCAACTGTAGGGAGTGCAGAGCATCCCGATGTGGAAAAAGTGAGAAATGCTTATAAATTATTTTCTGAGAAATATCCTTTAATTATGGCTGAAGGTGAAGTGCAGTTTGATACAGCCTGTGTTCCTAGCGTCGCAAAACGAAAAAATCCAAATGGAAAAGTGCAAGGGAAAACCAATGTTTTTGTTTTCCCTGATCTCGATTCCGGAAATATTGGCTATAAAATTACCCAGCGTATTGGGGGGGCAGAGGCTTGGGGACCCATTTTGCTAGGTGCTGCTAAGCCATTTTCTGATTTATCGCGTGGTGCATCTGCGGAAGATATTGCACACGCTGTGGCCTTAACTTTAGCTTTGAGCTGAATTTTTCTCTGATTTTTTATAAAAGATATTTATATTATTAAATAATAAATTAAACTTAATTATAGATGTATTTTGTACTATTGTAATTAAGTTATTAAAAAACCAATCTCATCATACGTCTAGTGAAGATAAAATGGGCTTAGATTTATTCTTAACAGCTTCTCAAACAGCTTATAGTAACTTTGAATTATCAAAAGTAAATTTTAACAATTTAACAAATTTTATTTTGCTGCACGCAATTGTTTTATTTTAACTGAAACTTTTTTCGCATCAAGTGCAGGATCTACATTCTCTTCAATGCTTCTAACTATTAATTTATCATCAACAATAAAAGTAACTCTTTTGGACATAGTCAAAAGAGGCATTTTTGTTCCATAGGCTACCGAAGTTTTACCATCTTCATCGCTTAACAGATCAAAATTCAGATGATGTTTTTCATAAAAATTCTTTATTGATGTAACACTGTCAGTACTCACACCATAAACAACCACACCTTGATTTGTAATCAGCTTAATGGAATCTCGAAAAGCACATGCTTGTGTGGTACATCCCGGTGTTCCCGCTTTGGGATAAAAATAAACGACCGTCCAAGTTTTATCTTTATTTTCTTTCAATGAAATCACTTTGTCATTTTGATTTTTTAATGAAAATAAAGGAGCTGGCTCTCCAACATTAAGTGCAAAACAATAATCAGATACGAAAACTCCTATAGAAATAGAGATTAATAGCTTTAAAAATCGGCTCATTTCTGTTTCCTTTAGAAATAGGTTAGAAAAATCGACTGCTCTTAAAATTATTATGAATCTTTAAGACGAGTTTAAAAAATATAATGAACTAAATAATAAAAATTTTCAAGAAGTATTGATCAATGTTCAAACCTACTTGGTAAAGGCTTTGATATTCTCAATTTTACTTGCATACCTTTTGGTAGAGATTTTCTGAGAATCGCTTTGTTGGAGTACTTTCATGGCAGATTGAATAAATATAATTTTTCTTTACTACTTTAATAGTCTTTCTTGCGAGAATATCATTATAATAATATAGCTAATAATAGCATATTTTATAATAATATGTTTTTTTAAAATATTTTATAAAAATTTAAAATAATTAATTACAAAATTAAATTTTAACCGTAAACTCTCATTTTTTAGCTAACTCTTTTTATCTAAGAAAGAATATTTAATAGATTAGCTAGCTGATACTTATATCATAAAAAGAGCGCGAAATTATAAGAAAATTTAATTTGTGATTGAGTTTGCCTATACTTTCCCGTAAGAACCATATCCAAACTGTCACTTTATACGGTTTGAAAAGGAGCTTGAACGTGACCGAAAATCCCAGTAAGCCTAAAGAAAATATTGTTAAAAAATTTACTTTAATCATTTCTCAACTGAATTGAGAGCCAAAACATAAATTACAAAAAAGGGAGAGTAGCTTTATGAAAATAAGATATGGAATAATAACATTATTAGGATTATCTAGTTTAGCATATTCTTGTAGTAAATCAGAAATTTTAAATACTCCTATAGAAGAAAGTACTAAAGATAAGACTGCAAATACAATTCTATTATCTAGGTTAGATGAATTAATAGATAAAAAAGAAGAAAAAATAAAACAAAGTGATTTTAACTTTTATTCTATTAATGATCAAGATTTAGTAAATTTATATGATAATTTATTACTAAAAAAAGATAAAAATAAATTATATCTTAAATTAGCTTTTGAAATAAAAGATGAAATTATAAGAAGATCTTCTATTGCTTATTCAAATAATGAATCTGAAAAATTAAATTTATTTTCAAAATTGGATTTTATTAAATCGATTGATTTTTCAAAAGAAAATTTTCTACATCTTGTTTGCGATAATTGTAAAGGTAGTGAGTTTTTAGAAAAATCTTATATTAAATCTGATAACTTAAAAGAACCTGTTAAAAATGATCATTATATTAGAGTTGTTTTAGGCGCATTTGAAGCCCCAAATGCTCGTTTAGGCGGAATTGGTGAATATATATATGGGATATTAAATGCGGAATTAGACTCTCTGAAAAACTCGGCAGCTTCAGATAAAATTGATGCTGCTTTAGTTTCTCCATTTTATGATATATTAAAATCTCAATATTTAAATAAAGTAACTTTTGTGGGTTTTCTTCCGCATTATTTAGATGGAAAAATATATAAGTCAACTATTTATAAACTTATTGAAAAAGATTTGATTCAATATCTTGTTCAACCAGATCCTACTTTTAGTTTTACAAATACTAAAGGAAATATTCTTTCAGGATGGGATATTTTTGATATTGTTAATCAAAGCAAAGTCTATTCTGTATTTGGAAATAATGTAGGATGGTTATATTATACTGGTGCTTTAACAAGTTTTGCAACCTTTTTTAAAGGTGAGTCTGGCAATGAGTTTTTTGACGTTTTACATATAAATAGTAAAATCATTTCTATTGCAAATCCTCTTCAATTAAAATTAAATGATAAAAGAGCTGCTGTTTCATTAGCAAAAGTAGGAGTTTTATCTACAATACATGATAATCACCCTGGAAATACAGGCGATTTAAAACCTTTTGAAAGACTTGGCTTAGAAAAACCATTAAAAACTAATAAGTACAATAGAGTCTCATTAGCTGTTGAAACAAGTCATATGGTAAATTTTGTATCCAAAACAACTGAAAGTGAAGTCACTAATCCTAGTTTTTGGCCATCAACTGAAAAAGATATTTCAAAGGCATTTAAAATAGCAAAAAGTCAAGGTCGATTTGTCGGAATTAATAATGGTATTTTTTTCAAAAATTTTGATATCACTTCGACAGAGATTTTGGGTAATCAAGTGGTAGCAAAAGATTATTCCAACTATGAAATGCGGAAAAAAGAAACTAAAAAAATTCTATTTGATAATGGAATTATTGGTTCTCCAACTTTGCCTTTATTTGTTTATGTTGGAAGATTTGCGGATAATAAAGGGATTGATGTATTAGCTGAATTTGCGAAAGATATTGTAACAAATCATCATGGACAAGTTGTCGTCATGGGTACTACGGGTGGCAAGTTGCCACCCGAAATTCTTGCTGTTCAAGATGTCGCAAAAGATCTTAAATTTAAAGGATTGATTAAATTTTATAAAGACTTTGATAAAGATCAATTGGCCATATTACCTTCTGTAGGGGCTTCTAAAGGGAGATTGATTCGCTTTGCGTCAGATTTTACTTTAGTACCTTCTAAATTAGAAGCAGCAGGTCTTGTTCCTGCTGAAGGTCTCAGCTTAGGAAGTGCGACAATTTCTTCTTATAGAGAAGGATTGATTGACCAATGCACAAATCCCTTTGGTAAAGGCTTTGATATTCACAATTTTACTTGTATCCCTTTTGAAGTAGATTTAAAAAGCACTTCAAGCACTATTTTTAATTTAAAATCCAGTGTAAACGATGCTTTAACTCAATGGAATTCCTTATCAGAAGTTGAAAAAATAATAGTTCAAAAAAAATTAATCACCAATGCAAAGACTTTTGATTGGAATGCCCCTGGTGGCTCCTTTGAACAATACGTAAAACTCTTCAAAAAAACAATAAAAGAAGCGAATAATTAAATTTCACAGGTGTTAAAATTACTACATATTACATACAAACTGTCGTATACGGGTCTTGATTTTATAGAAATTTAAATTATTTAATAAAACAACTTCGGTTGAAGTAATTTTTAAATGACTTTTGTGCTTCTAACCTTATATTATTAATGGATGAAGGATTAATGTGTTTAAAGAAACTATCGTAATATGCTCCAAAATAAGCGTTGTTAGCATTTAGTTCATCATATTGTTTGAAATAATATTCAAATTCTATTCTTTCACTTTTTTCTTCAGCTGTTAACTCTTGATATTTTTTTTCTTTTCCATATTCAGTAGCAAACACAAACCGTTTTTTAGGAGATGTTTTTGAATCAGAATCAAATTTAAATATTTTAGTCTCAATGGAATCCCATTTAAAAGTGTCAGTAATTTCGTTGTTTTCATCAAGAGGTCGAATTTCTTTTGTAATCAAATTTAAATTATTTAATGTATTTTTCGGAAAATAATTGATAAGATATTTATATTCTGTATCGTGTTGCTTTAATAAGGCATTATAATAAATTGCAATGAGTTTCGCAGTAGACAAAACCTCTTGTAAGGAATGCCCTGTATCTATTGATAAAATAGACCATGCTTGCAGAAGAAATAAACGCATCTCTTTTTCTGAAAGATTTATATTATACGCAAAAAGTGATGTTATTGCTAAATTTGTTGAACCAGAAAGTCCGCAAGCAATTGGAATATTTTTAGCATGAATCGATTTAGAGTAAAGGGTCACATTGGGTTCTACAAAACAATGAGCTCTTTGATTTATCCATCCCAAAGAACCGGGAGGAGCTTTTAATTCTTCAACATCAAGATCGGAAATACCATATTGCAATGTTTGCTCATACTTAAAATCTTTTCTATACCCTCTCAATGGTAGTATAAAAGCGCGAAATGAATATTCTCTTTCATTCTTAAAAATAGCTGTAGAATTTATTAAGCCAACTCTATCACCTGTGCCTTTGAAACTATCACCTAAGCTATTGGATATAATATAGTCATATTGTAAAGAGGAATCAGGGTTTGGGTTTATATATACTATACCATTAATAGTTATTGGTAAGCCAAGTACATAGGTTAATTTTTGATTTTTATTAGCATTTGCAGGTAGGTCATTAACAGTTTGATATTTTTGTCTTTGTAAAGAAGGATAAATAATTTTATCGTCTTTTAAATTAATCCAATTATTTAAAAATTTATTAAATTCATCTTTCATTTCTTGTCGCATTTCAGTAATAATTTTAAGGTTTATTAAAGAAAATTCTTTGTTTAATTCATGGTTTTTTCTGACATTAACCGCAATTAAAGATTCATAAACTTTATTTAAATTTAAATCATTACAATTCTGGGCGCATTTAGAATTATCGGAAGGTGTGTATGTATTTCCAAAAAAATCAACTTCTGTATTTGAACTATGATTTTCCATTGTTTTAAAAAAATTTTCTTCCAGAAACATTTAGACGAAGATCAAAAAACTCTTATTCCTGCCTTAAGCTGATTCTGTATTGATAAGGATGGGGTTTGAAGCATATCGCCTCCATATAATGAAGCAGAATCATCTGTTCCTGGAATAGAAAGGTGATTGAGTTTTATCTTTCCATCAATCCTTTTGAGTGATCATATTGAATAACATTTGGAGGAGATCCCATAGTCACATTGTTTTCAGCATGTGCTTTATAAAAAATGGAAATTAATAAGTAAATACTAAAAAATAATATGAAAAAAATAATTAACTTGAAACTATAATTCATATTAAACTCCATAAAAATCTATAATTTCTTTTAAAATCTATATTTTTATTCGGATATTTATTAATAAAATTAAGTGTTTTTTTTATTGTTATTTTTGTGTAAATTAATTACTAATTAATTAATAAATAGTGACAAATAGATTAAATGAAAACACCTGGTGTGATCCCCGAAAAGTGGACGGTTAAATTTCATAATTTTTTTCATACTCTAATGGTGCAAGATAATCAAGGGCAGAGTGCGCACGAATTCGATTATAAAACACCTCAATATATTCTATAATCGAAGATTTTGCTTCTTTTCTAGTAAGAAAATTGCATCGATGTACCAATTCTTTTTTTAGAGTGGAAAAAAATGTTTCTGTAATAGAATTCTCATAGCAGCTATTGCTCATGCTTTGATGAAAATGATTTAATTTTAAATATTTTCTAACTTCTTTACTTGAATATTGTGATCCTTTGTCACTATGAAAAATTATTCCATTTGGAAAATGAGATCTTTTTTTGTATGCCATGTTTAGTGAATTCAAAACAATTTCTCTTTTTAGATTATCTTGCATGCTCCAACCAATTATTGCTCTTGAAAAAGTATCCAATATTATGCACAAATAAACCCAGCCCTCTTTCGTTGGAATATAAGTAATATCGCTGGTCCAAAGTTCGTTGGGCTTATAGGAAGTAAAATCCCCTGAAATTAAATTCGGAAAATGTATCGCTTGCCTATCAACCTTTGTTGTTGTTTTAAATTTAGGTTTGCCGACCCCATTCAGATTTAGTTTCTTCATAATCTTGGATATTCGTTTTTTTCCAACTTTAATAAATGACTTTTTAAGTGTTGATAAAATTCGCCGTCTTCCATATGTACCCCTTGAAGAAGTATGTATTTTTTTTATTTCTTCTTCAAGGCTAAACTCAAATTGATGATTTTTATCTTTACACTCAAGCCATTTATAAAATCCACTTTTAGAAACGCACATTACTTTGCAAAGTAAAAGAATAGGATAATTAAGCTTCTCTAGCAATATAAACTCGTATTTTAATCGAGTTGCTTTGCAAAGAAGCTTGCCGCCTTTTTTAGGATTTCATTTTCCTTTTTTAAAAGCTCGTATTCTCGCTTTAGCTTTTTCAATTCGTCAGAGTTTTTCTTTATATTTGAATTTTCCTTTTCGCCAATAGAACGCTTCCAGCTATTCAGAGTGGGGTAGGAAACCTCAAACTCCCTAGCTATCTGAGCCATGCTTTTAGGGCTATTTTCTAAGACTTCAAGGACTTGGTTTTTAAACTCAAGAGAATATTGACTTTTAACTGATTTCTTCTTTACCATGGGACAACCCTTCTATATGAACGCCTAAGTTCATAGCATATTGTCCACTAAAAGGAATCACTTTAGGGGGTTATTAATGACAATAATAAGAATAAATTTAAAGATAAGAAATATTGTTCTTTTTTTATTTTTAATAAGTGCTGTTAATGCTAATTCTTTAGAATCTAATATTAAGACAATTAAAATTGCTTATTATCAAGACTATCCTCCTTTATCTTATACTGAAAACAACAAAATTAATGGAATTTTTATTGATATAGCAGAATTAATTCTAGGTAAAAAAATGGGGTATAAAGTGATTCAAGAAGGTTTTCCTTGGGAGAGAGCTCAAGAAATGGTTAAAAAGGGTGAGTTTGATGCTCATATCACTTTATTTAATAAGAAAAGAGATGAATTTCTTTTCTTTCAGAAAAATACATCTTACGAAGCTTCACTAGGCTATGCTTATTCAATAAAAAGTCCAAAATTAAAAGAAATTGAAAATATTAAAAGTATTGATGATTTAAAAAAAATTCGATTAATCGACTATATTGGTAATGCTTGGACTAAGGAAAATTTATATATAGATGAAAAAAGTAGAGAAAATGTATATTTTTTACCAAGTCTGATTAATACCCTTAAAATGCTAAATGCTAAATGCTAAATGCTAAATGCTAAATGCTAAATGCTAAATGCTAAATGCTAATAGAGCAGATGTTTTTCTTGGAGCTCATGAAATAAATATTAAATATATAATAAAAAAAGAATTATTAGATAATATTAAAATAAAGAAAATTGCATTTATAAAGCAAAATAAAAGTCTATTTAAGCTTTGTATTAGAAAAAATTTTCCGAATGCACAGAAAATTCTTGATGAATACGATAGGAAAATTGAAGTAGCTATTAAAAATGGTGAAATTGATAAAATTTTAATGAAGAAAGATTATAATTTGAAGTGAGGGTGTAATTGATTTAATTTTTTTATGATTTAAGAAAGTGATGATATTTAATAATTAAATATCATCATTAAAATATACAATGAGTTATTTTGATTTTCATATTTATTAAACGGGCAGGCCTGCCACGCATCTAAAAGTATCGCGGGCGATCATAAGTTCTTCGTTTGTTGGGATAACCCAAACTTTTATTTTGCTATTCTCTGTAGAAATATTTCCTTCGGCTCCAAAGCATTTTTGTTTATTTGCTTCTTCATTTAATTCAATACCAAAAAACCCTAAATCAGTACAAATTCTTCTACGTACTTCTGAAGAGTTTTCACCAATACCACCTGTAAATAAAATAGCATCGGCTCCGCCCATTTGTGCGAGGTAAGCACCAATATAGTGTTTAATTCTCATGGTAAACATATCGATGGCGAGAGTGGCACGTCTGTCGTGGTGTTCTCTTTCTTCATCAAGCAATTCGCGCATGTCATTTGTCAGGCCTGATATTCCTAAAAGCCCAGATGCTTTATTTAATAAAATATCTATATCTGATAAAGAAATTCCTTCTTTATGAGCTAAAAATTCAGGGATAGATGCGTCAATATCTCCAGCGCGTGTTCCCATAATAAGTCCAGCTAAAGGAGTGAAGCCCATAGAGGTATCAAATGATTTACCACCTTTAATAGAGCAAATAGAACAGCCGTTTCCTAGGTGAATAGTGATTAAATTTAATTGATCACGCTCTAAGGAAACAATACGACGGTAGCGGTAGCTTACGTAACGGTGTGAAAGGCCATGAAAACCATATTTACGAATACGATAGCGGCGATAGTATTGGTAAGGTAACGCGTATAAATAATTTACTTCAGGAATTGATGAATGAAAAGCGGTATCAAATACGACAGCATGGGGAACTTTTTCACCGAAAAGCGCAAGAGTGGCTTGTATGCCTTTTAAATTTGCAGGATTGTGCAGAGGTGCGAGATCGATACAGTCTTCAATTTCTTTTAAAACACTTTTATCGACAAGAACCGATTTTGAAAACTTTTCGCCACCATGAACAACACGGTGACCAACCGCATGAATATCGGAAAGGGAAAATATGCCCTCGATATTTAAAGTCCCTGAAGTGATTTTACGAAAAATATAATCGAGAGCTGCGGAGTGATCGCGAATAGCGATGGATTCTTTCACTTCAATTCCGTTGGTGACAGCAATTTTGGCAAGTGCTTGTGTGCCAATGCGATCGATCAAGCCTTTTACTTTTACCTTATCGCTTGAACCGTCTATCATATTTTGATCGGTTTCAATGATTTGGAATTTAAGGGATGAGCTCCCGCTGTTAATGACTAGAATATTCATAATTTCAATTGCCCCTTAGCTAAATATTTCAGCATTTGGTAAAAATCAGAGATATAAAAAGATAAGTTCTATCTTTTTATATCATATCTATATGGTTTAAAGGAAAGAGGAATATTAATCTATTTTTTTTTAATAATATTTTTTAAGTGATTTTTTTGACAAATGATATAATGAAATAATTATTTAATTTTGGTTCCTTCCAGCAGATTTTCCAAGGCCAGCTCCGTCGCATGCTGATGAGCGTGGGCATAACATAAATATCCACTCCGATTCAATTTTGCACTGTGACCTCGAGAATAGATAAGATTACAAAAAGAAAATATATTGACGTTTTTAATTTTTCATAAAAATTGACATATTAATTATTTTTAATATGATCTTGCATTTTTGATTGAAGCTTGGATTCTTATTGAGAAAAATAAAAAAAAAAATATAATTCCGAATATATGTAATTGAATCAAAATAGGAGATATATTGTGAAAGTTAAAAAAATAATATTATATATATTCACTGTTTTTTTATTTTTATTATTAATTTTTTATTTCGGGAAAAAAGATAAATTTTCAGAAAAAGATGAAAATAATATAGCTAAAAATAATCTGAAAGAAAATAATGATTCAAATAAAATTTCGACTGAAAAAGGTGATATTATAAGTAAAAAAAATTCAATTAAAGAAAATAATTTAAATAAGAAAAATGAAATAGATGTATTTGGAAATTATTTGAATTATGATGAAAATAAATATGTTAAAACAACTTATAAAAGTCAAAAAGATTTCTTTAATTTATTAAAGAAAAATTCATTAACAAAGTTATCCAATAATTCAAAATTTTATTTTGTAGATAATGTCACTGTAATTAAATTAAACAATATTAAAAATAAAAATAAAGAGTATTTGTGGCAAGATAATGACAATGTTTATAAATCATCTTCAAATTCCTACCGAAACTTAAATTATGACAAAAAATTATTAGTTATAAATAAAAATAATGACACCATTTTTTATTCAAATGGTAGTTATATTATAAAATATAAAAATCAAATTGGAGACATTCAGTATTTTCAAAATGCTTATCATGTAAAAATAATTAAAAATTTTCCAGACGATAAAATGATGTTTTTAAGAGCAAAGAAAAACTCTAATTTATTAGAAATATTAAAAAATTTAAAATTAAACTCCTCATTAGTTTCCGTTGAACTGGATTTAGATATTCCATCTGAAAAGGAAATATAACAATGATTATTAGAAAGTATATTCAATTTTTAATCATATTAATAACAATAGAGTCTTGTAGTAATAAGATTCCAAATGATGTTTTATCAAATAAAATTTTGTTAAATGAGGATTCAAGTAGTAGGAGTTTAGGCAATAACGATCTGAGTAAGCAAAATAATAACAAAATTATATACGATCAAATGTGGCATTTGCATAATACAGGACAAAAAGCCTACTCGGATAATGAAGCAAAGCCAGGGGTTGACTTAAATTTATCAAATGTAGTAGAAACGGGAAAAGACGTAAAGGCATTAATTGCAGATAGTGCTGTAGATTTCAGTCATTCGGATTTATTAAATAAAAATATTAAAGCTGGTTCTTTAGATATAAGAGATCCTTTAGATATAACAGGTCCTAAATTTACTTTAAAAGATAGTATAGAAATTACAAAAGACACGAATGCCCATGGGACAGAAGTTGCTGGAGTTATAGGGGGTTCTATAAATGAAAAAAATGGTTTTCGAGGTGTTGCCCCAGGAGTAAAAATGGGAAGCATTAATGTATTAGAAAGAAATTCCGTGCTTTCTGAAGATGAAAAAGAGATATTATTACAATATCTTGGAAGAAATTATAACTTTATTAATAGGAGTTATGGATTCCATTGTTTTAGTTTCACCTCAACATATTATAAAACAGAGTTTGATAAAAATATTAGCAATCAATTATCTGACAATATTATTGTGGTTCAAAGTGGAGGCAATAGCTCATTTTGCACAAATTATATTGAAGCATATGCTAAAGAAAACAAAATAGATCTTATGGATGTTTTTGATAATATAGATCCTCTTAATGTTACAGCAATGCAAATAGAAGTTTTTAAAAGAATGCGTGCTCATCAGTCTTCTTTTGATTACGTCAAATCTACTCCAACTAATATTGTTGTTGCTGCTGCTACTTCTCATGGAGAGGCGAGTTCCTATTCAAGTGTGGGGTCTGATATTTGGATTACAGGATTTGGAGGTGGTTATAGAATGCGCAAAACCTCGGATCCCATTTTTAGAACTTCTGACCCAGAAACAGATCCTGCAATCATCTCCACAACAATCCCAGGAAGAAAAAATTCAAATTCTCAATATGAATTTGATAAAGATGATGAAAAATATCCTGAAAACAGAGGTTATAATTATACTGCTTCGTTTATAGGAACTTCAGCTGCAACTCCTATGGTAAGTGGTGTTATTGCTCTTATGCTTGAAGCAAATCCAAATTTAAAATTATGGGAAATTAAGTATATTTTAGCTAAAACAGCAAATAGAGAAATTTTAGAACCCGATCAAATACCAGGTATTATGAGAATGCTTAAGGTATTAAATATATTTGATTCTTCTAATCAATATTGGGAGCCTTGGTTTAAACAATGGGTAAAAAATAAAGCAGATAATTATTTTCATCATGCTTATGGATTTGGACTCGTTGATGCCTCTAAAGCAATTGCCATGACAAAAGAGATTATGCGAGGTACAAAAAAATATCCCTATGCAGGAAAAAAAATAGAAAACAAAGAAATAAAGCAGGATTATTCTGAGCCAATCCTCATTAATGAAGGTGAAATGAATGAGACATTTACTTTGAATGTTTTAGATAATCTATCAATTCAAGCTATCAATTTACTTCCTACAATAGATGCAGATAAAGCCGATGGCATAAGCATTGAATTGATTTCTCCTAGTGGGACAGTGAGTACAATATTATATCCAGCAAATTCATTAATATCTAATAATACGAAAGACTCAGATATCAGTCGGAAATATCCTGGAAATAGTCTTGATGTAGTAGAAAAGACAATGGGTTATTTAACAAACACTTTTTATGAAGAAAATTCAAAAGGGGATTGGAAAATTAGAATTAAAAATGGGAATAAAAAAGAAAGTACCGTCAATACTAAAGTAAAAGTTTTAGGAATTAAAATGAAAATATTGGGGTTTCCTTTAAAATAACAAAGTAACTGAATTATAAAATGAACGAGGAGAATAATTCAGATTGAGGCTCCTAAATTAATTTATTGTTGTTTTCTTATTTTTTCTTCAACCACTTTTGCCAAAGAAGCGCTTTTTTCTGAAGCTGTGACAACCGCAGAAATAAGCATGGGTCTTAATCCACATTTTTCAAGCTCATGGATGGCGCTTATGGTTGTTCCTCCGGGAGTTGTGACCTGATCTCTTAGAACAGCAGGATGTTCTTTGGTTTCTTGCACAAGTTTAGCAGCACCAAGAACAGTTTGTGTGGCAAGTTCAATGGCAAGCTGTCTTGGTAAACCCATTTTAACGCCCCCATCAGCCAAAGCTTCAATGACCATGTAAATATAGGCAGGTCCACTGCCACTTAATCCTGTGACGGCATCCAGTTGATCTTCAGGGGCAATCCAAGTTTTTCCAACGGCATCAAAAATGAGTTTCGCTCTCTCTAAATAATGTTTAGGAGTTTTGCTACTAGCACATAAAACACTGGCAGAGGCATCGATAGTTGCTGCAATATTTGGCATACAACGGACAACGGGGCAATCATAAGAAAAATATTTGTGGATGAGTTCCGTAGGTGTTCCTGCCAGTATAGAAATAACAAGTGGATTACCTTTGTTTCCTAAAAATACGGGCTTCCAACGTTCCACAGATTCCACAAAATTTTGTGGTTTCACACAGAAAATAAGGGTGTCCTTATCCGAGAGAGGAATGGTATTATTTTTTTCGGTAATGTTTGAATAACTTAAGTAAGTGAGTTTTTTGAAATCAAGACCTGCAGGGTAATTTTCATGGGGTCGTGGCTCTTCTCTATCACAGACAATAATATTAAGCTCTTTTGTTGCGATATTTTGCAGCCCTTTAGCGAGAGCTTTACCTATGTTTCCAAATCCAATGATGACAATATTTCCAGAAAGGTTCTGACTCATTCATGATGCCCTTATAAAACGGGTTGCGTTTGAAATATTAGCGTGGGAAGAGCTTTTGAGCAACATCATTTCTCGCTTTATGATGTGTAAATGTAGATATTACTTTTAAATATGCTATGAAAAATAAAGTGTCATTTGATTTACAAAAATTTAAATCAATGCTTTTTTATGGTGAAGTTGTATAAAAGAAAAAGGAATGAAAAATGTTTATTTCTAAAAAAAATATTTTAAAAAAATGGAAAGTAAAATTTACTTTATTTATTATTCTCATGCAATTTTTATTCTTGCTAAAATCATATGCAGCTGAAGATGATTTTCAAAAAAATATGCCACAAGGAGAAATTTACGAAAAATTAAATCAAAAAATTGATTTAAGCTTAACATTTACAAATCAAGAGGGAAAAAAAGAAACATTAAAGGATCTTTTTAAAAATCAAAAAGTTCTTATTTTAACTTTAAACTATTACAAATGCACAACTATGTGTACTTTTCAATTTGTAAATTTAGCATCAGCTCTAAAAAAATTAGATTGGCCTATTGGAAATGGTTTTTCCATTGCTACAATTAGTTTTGATAGTAGCGACACTCCTGCTTTTGCAAAAGAAAAGCATAAATTATGGACTACTCAAACAGGGCAAAATAACGCAAAGTGGGATTTTTTCGTGGGTGATAATAAAAATATTAAATCCTTAGTTAAAGATCTTAATTTTTATTATGAACTAGATAAGTCAACAGGGGAATATTCTCACGGCGCAGCTTTATTTTTTATAAAACCTGATGGTACATTTTATCGTTATTTATATGGTATTGTTTATGAACCACAAGACATTAAACATGCTTTAATTGAAACATCTAATGGAGAGTTAGGTTCATTTTTAGATAGATTTTTAACTAAATTTAAAAAGTATCAATCTCAAATTGGAAAGTATGCTTTAAATTAATTTTTTATAAATTACTTCTTATAATTCATAGGAGTTAAATTGAAATATATAGAAAATTATTTTAAATTAAAACCATCAGATAAAATTTACTTTTACTTAATTTTGTTATTTGGTTTTATTGCAAATATTTTGTTTGCATATAATACTCTTGGTTATTATCATGCAGATGAGCATTTTCAAATTATTGAATTTTTTAATTCTAAAATCAATAGTATTCCGCCAAGTGAAATGGCTTGGGAATTTTCATCTGAAATTAGACCTTGGTTGCAATCCTTTTTATTATTTATAAGTTATAAATTTTTTAGTGTTTTTGGAATTGAAAAAGACCCCTTTTTTTTGAGTTTTTTGTTTCGCTTGGAATTTTCAGTTTTAGCGTTTTTCGCCCAAGTGACTTTTTCCTTAGCTCTTTTTAAATTTTATAAAAGTAATAATATTTGGAAAGTTTCTATTTTCATTATATTTTTATTTTATTTATTTCCTTTTTTAGCAGCAAGAACTTCTTCAGAGAATTTTTCTACATCATTAAATTTAATTGCGTTATCTCTTCTATTATTTTCGTTAAAAGGCGAGAATATTTCTTTATCAAAATTAGGTCAAAATTTAAATATAGCTCTATATCCAGCATTTTTTATTGGAATTTTATCAGGTTTAGTATTTGAAGCTCGATTTCAAAGTATTTTTATTACTTTTGGATTTATTGCTTGGACATTTTTTAATATTAATAATAAAATTAAGTTTTTATCAATTTTTTGTTTAGGCTATATTTTAAGTATTATTTTGTGTACATTTATAGATTCTTACTGCTACGGGCATTTTGTGTTTACCCCCTGGAAATATTTAGAATCTAATATTTTTCATGGAGTAGCTGCTAAATTTGGAGTATATCCTTTTTATCAATATTTTATCTATCTTTCAAATTATTTTATCACTCCTTTAAATGCATTATTTTTTATATTACTGATTTCTGGTATTTTAATTTATTACAGAAATATTTTTGTTTGGACGATTTTTTCTTATATTTTTATTCATAGTTTGATTGGACATAAAGAAGAAAGATTTCTATTTCCGATTTATATTTTAACTGTCCCAATTGTGGTTCAAGCATTCTTTTTTATAAAAGAAAAATTTAAATTATTTTATATTCATAATAAAAATAAATATTTATTAAAATTTTTAAAGATTTTTAAATTTACTTTCATAACAATCCTTATTTTTTCTGTATTTAATAATTTTTTGGTTTTATTTATTACATTATATGAGGTTAAAAGTGACAGATTTGCATTTTTAAATGATTATGGGTTTTATTATGCAAGAGATGTTAAGGCTTTAAGGTTTTTAGAAGAGAAAATACCTGTTAAAGAATACTATGGTTTCGATCATGATATACAATGTTCTGGGGCAAGTAAAAAAGATAAAGTGATTCCTTTTAGTGGACAATATGCTATGAACTTAGGCGTTCATATAGAAGGGTTGTCCCATGGTAAAGAAGAAATCAGTTAAAAGTCAATATTCTCTTGAGTTTAAAAACCAAGTCCTTGAAGTCTTAGAAAATAGCCCTAAAAGCATGGCTCAGATAGCTAGGGAGTTTGAGGTTTCCTACCCCACTCTGAATAGCTGGAAGCGTTCTATTGGCGAAAAGGAAAATTCAAATATAAAGAAAAACTCTGACGAATTGAAAAAGCTAAAGCGAGAATACGAGCTTTTAAAAAAGGAAAATGAAATCCTAAAAAAGGCGGCAAGCTTCTTTGCAAAGCAACTCGATTAAAATACGAGTTTATATTGCTAGAGAAGCTTAATTATCCTATTCTTTTACTTTGCAAAGTAATGTGCGTTTCTAAAAGTGGATTTTATAAATGGCTTGAGTGTAAAGATAAAAATCATCAATTTGAGTTTAGCCTTGAAGAAGAAATAAAAAAAATACATACTTCTTCAAGGGGTACATATGGAAGACGGCGAATTTTATCAACACTTAAAAAGTCATTTATTAAAGTTGGAAAAAAACGAATATCCAAGATTATGAAGAAACTAAATCTGAATGGGGTCGGCAAACCTAAATTTAAAACAACAACAAAGGTTGATAGGCAAGCGATACATTTTCCGAATTTAATTTCAGGGGATTTTACTTCCTATAAGCCCAACGAACTTTGGACCAGCGATATTACTTATATTCCAACGAAAGAGGGCTGGGTTTATTTGTGCATAATATTGGATACTTTTTCAAGAGCAATAATTGGTTGGAGCATGCAAGATAATCTAAAAAGAGAAATTGTTTTGAATTCACTAAACATGGCATACAAAAAAAGATCTCATTTTCCAAATGGAATAATTTTTCATAGTGACAAAGGATCACAATATTCAAGTAAAGAAGTTAGAAAATATTTAAAATTAAATCATTTTCATCAAAGCATGAGCAATAGCTGCTATGAGAATTCTATTACAGAAACATTTTTTTCCACTCTAAAAAAAGAATTGGTACATCGATGCAATTTTCTTACTAGAAAAGAAGCAAAATCTTCGATTATAGAATATATTGAGGTGTTTTATAATCGAATTCGTGCGCACTCTGCCCTTGATTATCTTGCACCATTAGAGTATGAAAAAAATTATGAAATTTAACCGTCCACTTTTCGGGGATCACACCAGTGAAGTTATAATCGTTACCTTAATTTATTTAATTCTTTTAGAAAAGGAAATAACTATGATATTAGATTATTCTAAAAAAGCAATTGCTTCTTCTACTAATTATAGTCTTAAGAGTATCAATTCTTCAGTCTACACCAACTCCAAATTATTGGATTGCTGCTAGAAATAAAAACAAATATTTATAATTATTGATATAAAAACTGTGACTCTGTCATCTCAAGTCAATCATCGATACAATGTAAACAATTTAGTTGCTACATTAGGTCAAGATAATACTTGGGAAGTGATACCTAATAAATTATTTTAATTAAAGGGTCAGTATTCTTAAATTAGAGAATACACCTTTTTTTATTTAAAAAATATATAAAATTTAAATTTATTTAAAGACTTTAAATTTCTATTTATGAGTTTTTATATGAAAATATTAATATTTATTTATTCAATTATTATATATTCGTGTGATTTAAAAATTAAATATGATGATTTTAATACAAATGGTGATAAACCAATTGTTTTTTCAAAAGGATGGGGTGAAAAATATAAATATCCAATAATTTTAGATTTAAGTAATCAAATTTTAGATGAAGATAAAACTAACTTCAAACAAATTGAGAATGCAGTAAGTACCTGGAATAAAGCCATTGGAAAGAAAATAATATATTTAAGAAGTGGATCTAATAATTTCACTGGCAACTCTTTTAATGATTTGTATTTGCCGTTTTCTCAAAATATAAATGGAATTTATTTTGATCAACTGTCAAATGGAAATGGGGGATGGATTAAAAATACAGGGAAAAGTGCCAATTTAATAGCTACGACTATTTATATTTCAAATGGATCATTTATCATCAAAGCATCCATTCGTATGAATAGAGATACCTATATTTTTGGTGATACAACTGTTCCTTTAAATAATAAAACTCATTTTTATGTTGATTTAGAAAGCATTATTCTTCATGAATTAGGGCATGTATTAGGATTGGGTCATGTCTTGAATGAAAGAGATAGTGTTATGTATCCATATATATCAATTGGTGAAAATAGTATTTCAAATCCGACGACATTTCGTGTTTTATCTGATAATGATATCATTAGAATTCGTTCGATTTATGTAAATTAAAAACTTAGTTATTATTAAATTAATTTAATATTTGAAATTATAAATAAAGTAATTAAATAATTAATAATTATATTTTAGGTGGATCCGCTTTTAGCCCTCTTAAACAGTCTATTAATAATGATATACTTTAAAAATGCAAAGGATATTTATTAATATAATTAATAAATATTATATATCTGTATTTTTTATTTTCTGATTTTTACTTTTTTTAAAATAATATTGATAAATTTTATTTTAAAAAATATTGCAATAATAATCCATTTATTTAATAATAAATGGATTAAAATTTACTAAAATTAAAATAATAAGGAAATTTTTTATGAGAATAATTAAAAAAAATATAAATTCGAGAAGATTAAAATTTTATTTTTGATTTTAAACGTTTTTCTATATCATATATCGGCTAATGCAGTTCCTGCTCCTCAAAAGGAGTATGACATTGATTATTGGAAGAAAATAATTGGAAAAATCAAAGCTGAAGAAGTCAACAGGTGGTGCGAAAATAATTTAAGTCCTTCAAAGAAAGCAGATAATGGAAGAGATATTGAAATTGTCAAAAAATTAGCTACAAATAAAAAATATAAATACATTTGGGATCAAAATACACTACAGGTTTTCAATAAAAATGTGCCATTTTTTTATCTTTATCAAGGTGAAAGCGATGGAGGTGTTAAAGCTTTCTTAAAATGGCGAATAAATGGAAATCAATATCCTAAAGATATAGGTGAAGTAGATTGGAAAGTTATTAACAAAATAAATTTAAATAAGATTGAAAATTCTGGAGGAAGAGATTTGTTTCCAAACTATGGACATTTTGGGGATTATAAACAAGCAAATTTTTATGGAAATTCTAATTATATGCTAAGAATTAGATTGAATAAAGAAATTTTAGATCTTCTTTTTACTCCAGAACTTTTAGCATTAACTTCAAAAAGTATAAACGGTTTTGATTCATTTGGTTGCTTAATTCCGTATGTTCATAAAGATAAAGATGTGAACGCTATATGGAATCGAGCAGAGAACTCACAGGGATGGTTGAATGGTTATATCGGGCTAAATACTGAGCTAAAAGAGCCATATAGTTTTGCGGTTGCTAAGGCCGCTCCTTCTCGTTTTTTGCTTCAAATGATTGCGAGTCGTTTAGAACTTGTTTTTAGAGATACTGGGGAGCCATTTAAAGATGGAAGAAATGCGGAACATATTGCTTATTTAGAATATGTTGATAAATTAAGAGAAAATAATTAAATATACTAATAATTCGTTTACTTAATTTTTTAGCATAGAATTTTAAATAATTATTTTTT
>NZ_CP017834.1:2387627-2636294 GCF_001907975.1 Silvanigrella aquatica | reverse complement strand
ATTTTTTGAACTATAATACTTATTTTTAAAATAATTTAAATATATTTTAGGCAAGTAAAATTTGATATTCTTTGAATTCTTGAAAATTTAGCTGCATTAATGAAAAAGGATCATACCTAGTATCCTTATCAAAATTTGTGAAAGTATTATATCTATTTACAATATATAAATAATACAAAAAAAATTTACCCATATTTATAAAGGAGGTATTTATGATTATATTTGAATTTTATTGATGATTTTTTAATTAATTAAATTTATAAAAATAATATAAAAATAAAAAGTGAGGTGATTTTTATGAAATTTTAGTATTTTATTGTTATTTTTTAGTTAATATATTTAAAATAATTGTATTTTTTAAAACTTAAAAAAATAAATGGAGTTTATTATGAAATTTTTAATGCAAGAATATAAAACGACTGAGAATCCTAAAACTATTGAGAATAATCATGTAACATTAAGTCCCGATAAAAAAATCTTAAAATCTGGTAATTCATTGTCTTCATCTGAGCAGATTTTACCTGGAGCTGAAATTTTAGGTTGTGGCTATGATGTTCGAGAAAATTATGCGGATCCTCGTTGTGTAAAGGAGCGCTTATTTGACTTTGGGGAATATAATTCAACTATTAATAAAAATGGTAAAATATTTAATATTCCAAATTTAATTAAAAATGATTTAGTTGTAAGTGATATAAATAACAGTAAATTAGAAATAATTTATGGTGATAAGACGGAAGAATATTTAAAATCAATTTCAAATAAACTAGATATTAAAGGTAAATATAATTTCTTTACAGCGTCATTAAGTAACAATTTTTCAACTAAAACATTTGGGTTAGATTTTTTTGAATATGTTACAGTTAAATCAAGTCATACATTATACAAATTAATTTTGCCAGAATCTGATAAGCTATCAAGTTTTATTTCTAAAGATTTTAAAAGTAAATTGGAAAATTATAGTGAAAGCGCTCTTGATATTATGAAAAAATATGGAGCTTATTATCTTAAGGAGATTATTGTAGGTGGGAGAATAGATTATAATTCACAGACAAATAAAATGACATTTAAATCAAATAGTTCTATTGAAAATGTTGCAAAAATGTCATATAATAATTTAATTGGTAAGATAAGCGTAGAAGATACTTCAAAATATAATGAAGATATTAAATCCTTTAATAATTCAAGTAGAATATCTTTTAATAGTTATGGAGGAAAACCTGGAGTTTGGAATTCAGATACAACAAAACCATCAGAATATAATGAATGGTTTAATTCTGTTTCTGAATATGCCGTTCTTTCTGATTTTACAACCGATTCATTAATTCCAATTTGGAACTTACTGGATAAAAGTAATCCAAATTATCTCAAAAGAAAAGAAGAATTTGAAAATGCACTTCAAGATTATATGAAAGAAATTCAAATTCCAAAAGGAACAGATACATTATTAAAAGTTAAAATGACTAATAATTTTCGTCTATTTGGTACAGATAAAGGAAGTGGTGCAAAAAAAGATTTATTTGTTTATAAACCCGTTGTGGATAAAAATGAATATTGGGTAGGTCAATTTGGAATAAATAATAATTCGTTCATTTCTAGTAACACAATGTTACCCATTATTATCGATTCGATACCAGGTTTTGTTAAGCCTGGTGTGATCCCCGAAAAGTGGACGGTTAAATTTCATAATTTTTTTCATACTCTAATGGTGCAAGATAATCAAGGGCAGAGTGCGCACGAATTCGATTATAAAACACCTCAATATATTCTATAATCGAAGATTTTGCTTCTTTTCTAGTAAGAAAATTGCATCGATGTACCAATTCTTTTTTTAGAGTGGAAAAAAATGTTTCTGTAATAGAATTCTCATAGCAGCTATTGCTCATGCTTTGATGAAAATGATTTAATTTTAAATATTTTCTAACTTCTTTACTTGAATATTGTGATCCTTTGTCACTATGAAAAATTATTCCATTTGGAAAATGAGATCTTTTTTTGTATGCCATGTTTAGTGAATTCAAAACAATTTCTCTTTTTAGATTATCTTGCATGCTCCAACCAATTATTGCTCTTGAAAAAGTATCCAATATTATGCACAAATAAACCCAGCCCTCTTTCGTTGGAATATAAGTAATATCGCTGGTCCAAAGTTCGTTGGGCTTATAGGAAGTAAAATCCCCTGAAATTAAATTCGGAAAATGTATCGCTTGCCTATCAACCTTTGTTGTTGTTTTAAATTTAGGTTTGCCGACCCCATTCAGATTTAGTTTCTTCATAATCTTGGATATTCGTTTTTTTCCAACTTTAATAAATGACTTTTTAAGTGTTGATAAAATTCGCCGTCTTCCATATGTACCCCTTGAAGAAGTATGTATTTTTTTTATTTCTTCTTCAAGGCTAAACTCAAATTGATGATTTTTATCTTTACACTCAAGCCATTTATAAAATCCACTTTTAGAAACGCACATTACTTTGCAAAGTAAAAGAATAGGATAATTAAGCTTCTCTAGCAATATAAACTCGTATTTTAATCGAGTTGCTTTGCAAAGAAGCTTGCCGCCTTTTTTAGGATTTCATTTTCCTTTTTTAAAAGCTCGTATTCTCGCTTTAGCTTTTTCAATTCGTCAGAGTTTTTCTTTATATTTGAATTTTCCTTTTCGCCAATAGAACGCTTCCAGCTATTCAGAGTGGGGTAGGAAACCTCAAACTCCCTAGCTATCTGAGCCATGCTTTTAGGGCTATTTTCTAAGACTTCAAGGACTTGGTTTTTAAACTCAAGAGAATATTGACTTTTAACTGATTTCTTCTTTACCATGGGACAACCCTTCTATATGAACGCCTAAGTTCATAGCATATTGTCCACTAAAAGGAATCACTTTAGCCTCCTATTGGTTGGGAACAAATTTGGAATGATTATGGAAGTGGTGCTCACAATAATTATAGTTGTTGGAGCCCTATTCCACCAAGTGGTTATCGTGCATGCGGACATTTTATGCGTTTAAATACTGATGATAAGTCAGCACCAAATGCTAACGAAACCCATAATTTTGTTTGTGTTCATGAGTCTCTATGTAATGAAGCTTTTATCCAAAATGATGTTATTTGGAATGATGTTGGAACTGGTGCTAAGCAAGATTTGACTTTATGGAAAGTCGGATTTAATGATTCTCAAATTGATGCTAAAACATTTTATGGCACAAATGTAAGAGATTTTAATAAATTCAATAATAGACAACCAAAAATCTATGCTATTAAGAAGGATAAAAGGATAAAAATTGAATAATTATTGATAAAATATTTATTACAATTGAAATAGCTCTGTATTTTAAAATAATTCATCAAAAATTAATTTATTTATAGAGCTACGTATTAAATTAACAAGTCCTTATGTTCACTCTTTCAGAAGGTAGAAATACGGATTAAACCCTTGTTGGCAAAGTTTACTTCCTATTGCTCAATTTCCAATATACTTACAGTTGTTGATTTTTAGAGCCAAATTGTATACCAACACCCTTGTAAGAATATTGATCTTCATCTTAATATTCTCCTATTTCATGCAATTGATACATTTTGAAAGAGCTTCCACTATGTCAACTCCTCTAGATCTTAGTAAATATCGTAATATTGGGATAATGGCTCATATTGATGCCGGCAAAACCACGACTTCGGAAAGAATATTATACTATACAGGGAGAAGTCATAAGCTGGGTGAAGTGCATGAGGGTACGGCTACTATGGACTGGATGGTTCAGGAGCAGGAGCGGGGGATTACTATTACCTCTGCGGCAACGACAACTTTCTGGAAAGATCACCGTATTAACTTAATAGACACTCCTGGTCATGTGGACTTTACAGTGGAAGTGGAGCGTTCTTTGCGTGTTCTCGATGGCGCTATTGCGGTGTTTGATGCCGCCAATGGTGTTGAACCCCAATCGGAAACGGTGTGGCGTCAGGCAGAAAGATATCATGTTCCGCGCATCGCTTTTTTAAATAAAATGGACAAGGTAGGAGCGGATCATGAAATGTGTATCCAATCCATGCGTGAAAAATTAAATGCCAATGTGGCTTTTGCGCAACTTCCTATGGGAGCGGAAAGTTCTTTTAAGGGTGTGATCGATTTAATAGAATTAAAAGCCTACATTTGGCATACGGATGACAAAGACACTCCTCCTAAAGTAACAGATATTCCTGCTGAATATTTAGATGATGCTCTTTTATATAGACAAGAACTTATCGAAAATCTTGCGGATTTTGATGACACTCTCGCTGAAGCAGTTTTGTCAGATGCTAAAGTAACTGTAGAGCAATTAAAACATGCGTTACGTAATGCTGTGGTCGCTATTAAACTTATCCCTATATTTTTAGGTTCTTCATTCCGTAATAAAGGTATTCAACCTCTTCTTGATGCTGTTGTTGATTTTCTGCCCTCTCCTCTCGATCTTCCTCCTGTGGAAGGAGTTGAAATTGAGGGCGTCGTGAAATCGGGTAAACGCTCTCCTACCGCAGAAGATTCTTTTTCGGGAATTGTCTTTAAAATTATGACCGATCCTTTTGTAGGTGCTTTATTTTTTATGCGTATTTATTCGGGAACAATTAAAACAGGAGAAGCTGTTTTAAATACGCTTAAAAATAAAAAAGAACGTATTACAAAAATATTGCGTATGCATGCCAACGACAGAGAAGAGTTACAAACGGCATCGGCGGGAGAAATTGTGGCTGTAGTGGGTCTTAAATTTGCTACTACGGGTGACACTTTGTGTGATATCCATGCGCCTATTGCGTATGAATCTATGAAATTTCCTGACCCCGTTATTTCTCTCGCCATTGAGCCTAAGAGCAGTGGTGATCTCGATAAATTGAATCAAAGTTTAAATAAATTAGCACAGGAAGATCCTTCCTTAAAAGTTTCTACTAGCGAAGAAACGGGACAGGTTTTAATATCGGGAATGGGTGAATTGCATTTGCAAATTATTGCCGATCGTTTGCTCCGTGAATTTAAAGTCAATGCCAATGTAGGAAATCCTCAAGTTTCCTATCGTGAATGTATTTCTGTACCAGCAAAAGCGGCGGATTCTTTTTCACGTCCTATTCAAAATAAAACCTATTCCGCAAATGTTTCGTTATCCATTGAGCCGCATAATGAAAAAACCAATGTAGAAATTCATGTTCCTTCGAAAGCTATGGTTCCTGTAAATATTGTCAATGCGATTAAAGAATCTTTAACGGGCTCTGTCGGAAGTGGTACTTTATGCGGGTATCCTTTGGTGAATTTAAAAGTAACAGTAAATGATTACTCTTATGATCCTCAAGCAGTTGATGAGATTGTTTACAAAGTTGCTGCGAGCAATGCCTTGCGTGCTGCGTTAAATCAAGCTAAACCTGTTATGATGGAACCTATTATGAAGGTTGAAATTGTTGTGCCACCTGATTATAGTGGTACTATTGTCTCCGATGTCAATAGCCGTCGCGGACAAGTTCAAGGTTTAGACACGCGCGGGCATTTGCAAGTTGTCCATGCCCATATTCCTTTGTCTGAACTATTTGGCTATGAAACAGATATCCGTTCCTTATCTCAAGGTAGAGCAAGCAGCTCCATGCAATTTTCGCATTACGAAGTTTTACCTAAGAATTTACAAGATAAAATTTTAGGAATGTAATTGTGTTTTTGACTTAAAACATTTGATTTATTTAAATGAAAAGGAAAACAATAATGAGAAAAAAAGTATTTATTTTAAGTGTTTTTTCCATTTTGTTTTCACCTCATTCTTTCGCCAACACAAATGAGCAAGTTTTGAATCAGGGAAAAAGCATTTATGTGAATCAGTGTTCTATGTGCCATGGAAGCAAGGGATTAGGGGATGGCCCTGTCGGAAAGAACTTGTCTAAAAAACTTCCTTCTTTAAAAAAACAGACACAAGAAAAACAAATTATAGATGTATTAAATGGTCCTAAACTAGAACTTATGCCTGATTTTAGAACAAGTTTGTCTCCAGAGCAAAAAAAAGCGATCGCAAAATATATTATAGAAGCTCTATAAAAAATATTAATTTTAAAATGAATAGCCATAAAGTAACTTGTTTGTTAAAGTCTCAATAATTGTAACAAGCTTGACAACTCATAAAGTTACAATTAGCTTTATTTTTAATGTATTTTAGACTTTTATTTCTGACCTTGTTTTTTTGTTAAGTAAGCTTTTTTCTAACTAAATATTTATAAGGTAATTAATCATATGCTTAATGAATACGGAATTTATGATGCTGAAGTTTTTCACAATCTGTTACCTTCCATTTTATATGAACATGCTATTTTATATGAAAAAAACTCAAATATCACCGATTCAGGCGCATTATCTGCAAGTTCAGGAGCCAAAACAGGAAGAAGTCCTAAAGATAAAAGAATTGTAAAACACCCTGAAAGTGAAAATGATGTCAATTGGGGTGATGTGAATATTCCCTTAACAGAAGAATCATTTCAAATAAATAAACAAATTGCTCTAGAATATTTAAAAAAACAAAAACGAATTTATGTCTATGATGTTTTTGCAGGCTGGGAAAAATCATGTCAATTAAAAGTGCGTGTTATCTGTTCACGACCTTACCATGCCTTGTTTGTTTCAAATATGTTTATTATTCCGACAAAAGAAGAATTAGCTCAATTTGGTGATCCCGATTGCGTTATATTTAATGCCGGAGCCGAATCTGCTGATGAAAATGTTTCTGGAGTGACATCAAAGACAAGCATTTGTTTGAATTTAGAAAGAAAAGAGCTCATCATTTTAGGTTCTGAATATGCTGGTGAAATGAAAAAAGGCATATTTACTGTCATGAATTATCTTATGCCTAAAAAGAATATTCTTTCTATGCACTGTTCCGTTAATGAAGGCTTAAAAGGTGATGTCACTATTTTATTAGGATTATCAGGAACAGGAAAGACAACTCTTTCCGCAGATCCTAATAGAAAACTTATTGGCGATGATGAACACTGCTGGCACGATGAGGGCATTTTTAATATAGAGGGTGGATGCTATGCAAAGTGTGATCATTTATCTGCTGAAAAAGAACCGGAAATATTTGATGCCATTCGCTTTGGAAGTTTATTAGAAAATGTGGTTCTAGATCCCGTAACAAGAATTCCCGATTATAACGATCTTTCCATTACAGAAAATACACGCGCATCTTATAATATTGAATATATTAAAAGTGCAAAAGTTCCTTGTGTAACCTCACATGCAAATAATATTATATTTTTAACTTGTGATGCTTTTGGGGTATTTCCTCCCGTGAGTTTACTCACATCGGAACAAGCAATGTATTATTTTATCAGTGGGTACACGGCAAAAGTATCTGGAACGGAAGTGGGTGTAAAAGAGCCTACAGCAACTTTTTCCGCATGCTTTGGTGCTCCTTTTATGGTCTTTTCTCCTATAAAATATGCAGAGCTTCTATCCCAAAAACTTGAAAAATTTCCTAAAATAAAAACATGGCTTATTAATACAGGATGGACTGGTGGTGGTTTTGGTGAAGGACAGCGAATTTCATTAAAACACACGCGCTCTATTATAGATGCCATTCATGACGGGTCTTTAAAAGATGAAACATTTAAAAACTTTGATGTCTTTAATTTAAAAATACCTCTGCAAGTAAAAAATGTGCCTTCTGAAATTTTAGATCCAAGAAATTGTTGGAAAAATAGGGAAGAATACGATTTGTCCCGTAGAAAAATTGCAAAAATGTTTATAGATAATTTCAAAAAAATTCAAGAAGGATCTCACATTGCTCAGGCAGGGCCGGTAATTGATTAGTTTTTAATATTACCAGAATGTAGAATTTATTTTAACTCTGCTATTCACACCATATCTATAAATATCTTTCTAAATCAGAAATCTCACTTTTCCAAAATTTTTCAAATTCTAAATGACTTTTAAAAATCGTTTTCATTTTAAATTGCCCTTTGCCAGAATTTCTCTCAAAATATTTTTGAATGAGATGTTTAGGAATAATTTTTACTTTAGGAACAGCAATCAAATTTTGAATTAATCTGTACTTTTTATAATTATTTGATCTTAATATAAGCAGTTCATCAAATATATTTGCAATTAAGCAAGATTTTTCAATTGAAATATTATCAGAAAATAAAATCCATCCATAATAGGAACAATTTTCTTGAATAATAGGATAAACAAAATAATGATCGATGTGGCATTGAATTTTATTTTGAAGTTCGGCAATAATCTCTGTAACTGTTTTTTGGGATATTCGTTCTGATACGAGATTTAAATCAGCATCTTGTCTTCCTAAAACTTGAAATGTCAAATAAGGTGAAATGCTTGTAATTTTTATGCAATCTTTAAGAGCGTATTGAATAAATCCACTTAAAGATGAAATATTAATATAATATTCACCTTCTTTTTTTAATTCTTCAAAACTAAGCGGAGGTAAATGAGGATGGTCTACGTCTGTAAAGGAAAAAACAGTATCATTATAAAGAGGAATATAGGAATGCATTCCCTGAGAAATTTCAGGAATTTCTATTCCCATAAGAGCCTCTGAGGCTCCATAAAAACCAAGGCATGTGATTTTTTTACCCATTATTTTATGAAATGAATTTTCAAAATTCTCAACTCCTGTACCTGCATAAATAATCAATTTTAGATTGGGTCAAATTTCTTGAATTTTTTGTTTTCCAGATAAATTTAGTATCTCATTAAAAAATGCGAAAATATGGGCGGGAACTCCTGTAATTAATTTGATATCTTTATCCTTTGCCTCAAAATATATTTTACTAATCCGTTCAGAGTAATTATCAATTTGAAAATACTCAGGAGAAGGATATTTGTTAATTCTAGAGCTTGAAGTCGCTAATATTCCGCTTAGATAACCTTTTTGAACGCCATTTATTTCTTCTATGGTGTGCTTTGCACCTATAGAAATAGAATCAGACTCTAAAGATATATCATTTAAATTTTGGTATAAATATAACAAATATTCAGTTAATGATTGATTGAAAACAGAGAATATTTCATTGCTACATGGTATAGTTTTGCTATTATTTGTTGTTCCAGAGGAACTAAAAAAATATTTAGGTTTCCCTATGAACATTTGATTTTCTTCGCCTGCAATGATTTTATTTATAAATTTCTCATAAAAATTATAATCATGAAGTGGAACTTTTTTTATTAATTCATAATGATTTTTTATTTTATCAAGCTTTAACTCTTTATATATTGCCGTATCTTTAATGTTTTTTATTAAATTAAAAAATGCTTTTTCTTGGGCTGCAATAGGGTTTTTTAGAGATTCAATAATTCCAAATTTATTTTGCGAAATTGTATTATTTTGATAAATAAAATTAATGATATTTTTTGTATTTTCCATTATATTCTCCTACAACATATAATAATTTTTCTTAATATAAAGTTATCTTGATTTTTTTTATTTGTATAGAAAAATATATAGAAGTAAGTTTGACTTATTTAATACACTATAGGATGGATTCTTCTGAAGTATTCTTTTATTAAATTATAAATATAATAAGAATTGAGATGAAACTCAGCGGACTCCATTTTTGTATTGTCAAAACTTTGTGCAAAGTTTAATGCAGCATTATTTAATAAAAAGGAATCTAAAAAAGAGTTATTATCATACCAACTGGGATTAGCATTATAAGCAAAATAACGATTTTTTGAACCTCCTACATCATCAATGCGAAGAATATTTCCAGCAGAGTCAACTATATGATATTTATTTTCATTTTTTGCTTTTTGAAAAAACCATCGGTAATCTTGAGTTAAAAGTCCTCTTGTCGAACAGTATTTGTCTTTAATCCAATCCCATGTGCTACCCCTATTTTGAATTAAAAGTGAATAATAACAGACTTGAGGACCTTCACGATCGTGACCAAAACTTGAAAATAGAGCATTGTTGTGGGCATTATAAAAGTTTTGATAATTTTTTACATTATCTTCATCATCTAAATAAACATTACCAGCAGAAGTAGGGTATAAAATATCATGGTTATTTAAGATAAATGGATTTACAGAAAATTGAATAAGTGCTTGGGATTTATTATCTTGCATTTCCATTGCATTTTTTAATTTCAATGTTTTATAACTTTCAAATCCAAAGCTTGTATAGACATAGTAATTATAATAAGATTTTAAATATTTATCATTATAAGTTAAAATACTATAGGTTTCATCATCATTTTTTAATATTTTCCACAATTGATCTTTATTGTAAAGATCACATATTTCCATTTTAACATAATTATAGTCATTAGATTTACCTGGACTTGTTAAGCAATAATGTTGATAATTCTTTCCATCATGCACCTCTGTTATAAATTGACCAAACTCAGTGTAGCTCCATTTTTGAGCATTGTAGCAATAGTCAATATAAACATAGTTTTCTCCTTTAGGGCTTAAGCAAAAGTTTTTGTATAAAAATATATTTATATTCATTGCAAATGATTTGTCTGATAACATTGACTTTGGGTTAGGTACTTTCTCAAATTTTAAGCTATTTATTTTGGGGCAAACGAGTGAAATTTGAACATCATTTGCTCTTTTCATTTGTCGAGTATTTGTTTGCTGTTGGTAACAGGCAAAACCTGAAGATACCATATTATAATTATATTGAAAACGAATATGTGTTCCAAGAGAAAAAGTATTGGGATGTAAAGAAGCTGATACGGCAGGATTATTTCTACTTATTCTTGTCACCGTATTTTCTATTTGTTCTCTTCTGACATATCGCCTTGTTGTCATATCAAATTCATAGCGTGTTGCCGATAAAATTCTTTCCGGAGGAATTTCATATAAAGCGGCATATTCATCTTCTCTCATATACGTATCTCGGACAAAAGGATTTTCTAAGTTCTCTCTTACAGCAGCGTTTGTTTCTTCGTTTAATGTTCTTAAATAGGTATCACGAACGCTGACAAAATTTCCTTGCGGAACAATTTCATAAATATAAAATTCGTAGACATGCCACCATCCCATGGCATAGGAGCTGGCAAATCCTTCTGCATATCTATAATTTGAAGTTGTACTAATAAAGGCACTCATATCGCCTGTGTCTGCTTGAATATGCCGACTTAAATCGGTATGCGCAAAGGCACTGCGTTGAAAGCCATTAGCAAAAACATCTGCAGGTTTTGAAGGAGTGGCTCTGTAAACATGTGTTGGAATATTATCAAAAATAGTACCTGTATAATCTGCATAGCACAAATTAAAATAAAAATAAGATGATCCAAAAATACAGTTTATGATTAAAAATCTAATTAGTAAATAATAAAATGATTTTATATCCATAAAAAACCTCCATGTCATGTGCAAGATAAATATTGTGAAAAAAAGATGGTATATTCTATATAATCGGAATATACATAGATATTTTTTATTAAAAAATCAATTAATTAAAAAAAATGTTTTTAAATATTTTTTATTTTTTAAATTGGTAGTCTATTTTATTAATGTAATAGAATGTCAAGTTTTTCTAAGAAACCTTGGCATCTTTTAAAATTTGCTCGAATATTCCCGAGACTTCAAATTCTGCAATTTGATCTTTTTTAGCGGCAAGGATATCTCTTTGCATTTTGACACCATCACGGCAACTGGGGCATCCGCTCACAACAGCTTGGGGAGGTTCTTCTCTAATCTGCTCAAAGAGTTTTTCAGATATTTTTGTTCCAATTTTAGGGTGTTTTAAGCGACCGGTTCCCGAAAGTCCACAGCAACGATCATAAGCCGAAACACCCGTAAAATACATTTTTAATAATTCAACTTGTGCTTTTGTAGCGGAAGGAGTGTTATGACATGGTACTTTAAGCCCAATATTTTTTTCAACTTTAGCTAATTTATTATCTATCGACTTATTAACTTCCGATTTTTTGAGAAGATCCATCGCTATTTCCGCAGTATCTTTTACTTCAAATTTAATATAAGACATATTAAACTCATCGGATAATTTTGCTCGAACTCGTATTTGTTCCACTATGGCTTCCTGAGTTAACAGTTGTTTCATTTCTTTGATAGCTTCACAGCATGTGGGGCAATTTGAAAATACGATGAATTTTGGAATTTCAATTAGTTGTAATTGGCACTCATCAATAAGTCGCGCCATACATTTTGTAATTTCTATGAGGCTTAATATTTGACTTTGTTTTGCTCTTTCATGCAAACCGTCTGCTTCAAAAGGGAAACCGCAACACATTTTCTTTTCAAGATCAATAATGCGTGCGTTTAAAACATCTTTAAAATAAGTATCTACACTTGTTGTTGCATTTGGATTGCCATAAGTATCCATGCATCCACGGTAGCGAATATAAACTGAATTTGGAGAAAATTCATCGTGAGCTATAAAAGTTTCAGTCGTATTTTCTTTTTTAATAACTACGAAATTATCATTTATATCTATTTTAGTTCCATTTTGCTCAGCTTCATAATGGGATAAGGAAAGTGTGGGTGGAACAAAATAAGATTTCATCCAATCAGGTATTAATTTTATTTTTCTAAATAACTTTAAGATTGGTAAGTTGATCAATATAAAAAAAGCAATTATTTTATAGGTTATCGATTTAAAAAAATCCTCTCCCATAAGCCTTTCATATAGAAATCCCCAAAATTTCGAACCCAGAGAAGGCAATTTCCCCATTTTTTGATAAGCTCGCATTAATGGATGAATTTCAATATCAACAGGGCATGCTTTATCACATTTTCTACAGTAAAAACATTTTTTAAGTAACTCAGCACTTTCTTTCATCATTTGTGAAGTTGTTTGAATTATTTTTTCAATACGATATGTATCCCCTGTTTGTTCTACGCCACGTCTAATATGGGAAATTTGTTCCATAAACATGAGTACATTTCGTTTACTCGGTAGTACTGGTTTTTTACTGTTACGTTTATTTTCTCTCTCTAATTCATGCTCGGCATCGATGACGGGACATATTTTACAACTATTACAGCGCGTACATCGTTGTCCTTCTGTAATAGCAAAATTTTCTGCCATCATTCTTTGTTGACTTAGCGAAATTTCTTCGACATTATCACTGTGCCTATTTAATTCTTTTGTTTTTTCAATACTTTCTTTAATGTATTTTGCACTTGTATTAAGAAGTCTTGCTCTCAAAGAACGTGCTAAACTTGTACGTAAAAATAAGGTGTCTGGATTAAAAAGGTCTTTAGGATCTAAAGCGTCTTTTATTTCGCACATTCTTTTAAAATCATTTTCAGGTATATAATTTAACCACAAAAAGGGTGCTTTTCCTGCAACACCATGCTCTCCCGTAAAACGAGCGCTTCCATTTTTATCGGAAGCTGGTGCTAGATTCTGAGCTTTTCCAATGACATTTTCTAAATAGTCCCATGCAATATCAGCATTTTCTTCATCATAAAGATCAAATCCACCAATGTTCCAGTGAATGATAGCAGTGTGATTGGGAGTGAGATGTCCAAATAAAACATCTTGTTTTTGATCTGCATTTTGCCTGGGATTGGTATTCGCAACTATTTTTAAGACTTCTCCTAAATATTCGGTACGAATTTCCATATCTGTTTTACATTTTGTGCGTAATTTTTTAGGAAGTTCTTCTCTTGGTTTTCTTAATATTTCAAATTCTTCGATACCATCACTTTGTAGTGCAGGCTTTGTTTCTTCGATTTTAATTAAAACATCTTGAATTTTATAACCTAAACTTTCAATTGCTTTATAAGCAGCTCTTTTGTTTAATTCATGGCGTTTAACGCATGTTTCTTTATTGTCTCCTTCCACGGCAAGAATGATAACGGCTTCATCTTGTTGTGAAAATACCGATGGAAAATCTTGAATTAAATATCTGCGGATACTTTGACCCGATATGAATTCAAAATATTCGGGTTGTTCTGATTTTATGAGTTTTTTAATAGAGCGTGTTGCTGCCATAGCGGCGTCAACGTTGCTAAAATGCCAACGAGAGGCTTGCAGCCATGGAAGTGGTTTTTCTATTTCAAAAGTCACTTCATAAATGAACCCTGTTGACCCCTCTGCTCCCACAAATGCGGAAATAGGCAAATGCGGAGAGTCTTTCATACTATCTGTATAATGTTCTGCTTTTAATTTTTGTTCCGATTGCTGAGCAAGCATATTGGCTGCTGCTTTCATTCCTTGTAAAGGAACAACAATCCCTTGCGAGTTTGATGTAATGGATGCGGGCAAGTTTAATTTTTTAATTGCATTCAATGTTACTTTAAATTTTTCAGTATTTTCGATACTGAAAAATTTTCTTGCTAATAAAAAAGGTTCATTTTGAATACAATCTGTTTCCTTATCATCAGCTGCAAAACGCAGTGCAGTTCCGTCTGATGTAACAGAGCGACCTTGTAATATGACTTCAAAAGCTTTGCGTCCCCCATTGCTTCCTGTGGCCGCGATACCGCCTGTAGCGGCGCGAGGTGTATTGGGATCACATCTTAAAACAAAACCTCTTTTTCCAAGGTAGGAAACAAGATCTTTAAAAGGAACTCCCGATCCTACTGAGATTTCATATTTATTAGGATCTCTTCGGCTCGGCTTTATTTCTGAAATATGATCGATGCCTCTCAGGCTTATGGTTACAGCAGGAGCCATGGGTGTGACTCCCATATTATAGCCGCCGCCCTCACCATAGGGAATCATAGGGATATTATTTTCATAAAATAATTGCACAATAGACTGTAATGCTTTTGCAGAATATATATGAATAACAGCTTCTGTAATTAAGGCGCGATGTTCCATACTATCTGCAGAAAAAGCTTCTCGATCTAGCCACAATGCAGAAAAATTTCCTTCACCGACTATATTAATTATTTTATTTTTTAATATTTTTAGTTTATTTCTTATTTCAAAAGTTTTTTCTACTCTATTTTTAATGAATTCAGCTAACTCAGGTATGCAGTCTTTTTGTATCATGGGTAAAATATGATTAAAAAATTCATCTCGTGTTATGAGGCTTGGCAAAAAAGTATGTTTGCCTGAAGAATCGGAACCAAGTTTTTCATATATTTTTTTTGCGGCTTCATGTGGCATAGGAGGCATAAGCCCTGTTATATCTAGCCAATTATCAAGTTCCGCCGTGTTCATTCTATATTCCTTTTATATTAAAAGTTAAATTTCCTGAGTTGTTAATTTATCTTCATTAAAAGATAATAAATTTCCTAATACTCTTTCTCTCACAGATTTTAGTTGATTTGCTTTATATTGTTCATGAGAAGCGGGACCAAATTTTGCCATTTCATAGCTTTCTTGATCCATCATTTGAATTTCTATTGGAAAATAATGAGCAAAATATTGAGGAATGACACTTTCCATCCAAGGCTCTTGTCGTAAAACTCCAGTGTATCTTCTTAATTGGTTTGTCATTGATTCCAGAACAAGAAATGCAGGATTTGGTGTTCTAACAAGATGCCTTACGGTAAATTGAAGGGATCGGTAATGTTGACTTGAAAAAGAATTTGATCTTTTGGCATGTTCATCGCTATTATGACCTGACCATACAATATTTTTACACATATCTTCAAATTCTTGATCAGATAAGGTACCACAGGAATTTAATTCCTTTAAAAAGTCGAAAACTTTCTTAGGATGCTTAATGCTTAAAAGCGAATTTCTTGTTCTAATAGAAACCACTTGATGAGGAATAATAATATCGGCTTCAATAAGAAGTTTAAGTAACAATGGAATTTCATTTGAGCCTTGCACAACAAATCGGACACCGAGATAGTCAAAAACTTCATCAACAATACTATCGGGTTTATGAAGTAACTTTAGAATAATACTCGTTCTTGTTTTAGCTTCTTTCCATTCCACTTTATTTAATGAAATAATTTGATTTTTAAATTTAAATTCCAAATGATAATCACTTTTTTGATGGATAATATTTCGAATTCTTTTAAAAATTTGCTCTCTAGCGTCATCAATAATTTGTAGTCTACCACTAAATTGTAAATTTGAAATAGCGTACATGACTTTTAAAATAGCACAACACCAAAGTCTAAGGTAACGTTTTCTAGGATGATATGAACTTGCAAATATAAGTAAATCACAGGGATTATTTAATTGAAGAAGATGCGAAGGGACTATATATTTTTCTCTTTCTTCATTATCAAGTAAGACATGTCGAATGAAAAAAAGTGCCTCTCCATAAAATTGCTCAAACTGTTTAATATGCATTTGATTTGTTAAATCAAATCCACAGTTTTTAAGAAAGGTTTCAGCATGTGATTCTGCTTGGAAATTCAAATTTCTTTGTGAAAAAGAATTTTTGATTCCAAGAATAACTTCAAATTCTTGCCATGGAATATTCCAGTGCGATGGAAATGATGACATATAAGGCTCTGTATAATCCTTATTCATGGTCTGCCTATGGATTTCTTTCAAGTATAAACCCCCAAAACCGACAAAATCCAGACGTTTTCCTCTGCGAGTCTGGAATAGCTATTCTATATTTGTCAGCAATTCATTAAAAAGAAAAGGAGAGGCAAATGATAAGCCAAAAAAATATTTTGAGGCAGAGTGCTTTGCTTTCAAGAGTTCTCATTTTCATGACTATTCTATGCCTTTTGCTTTCACGAAACGTTTTTGCGGCTGATGAGAAAAAAAAAGATGATCCTCATGCGGCCAATTCTGTTTCAGCCCCTCCTCCGCCCGTATATATTCCACCTCTTCCTCGGCATGTCGAATTTCCTACTGTCACTTACGGCAAAGAGCAATCTGTTGAGGGGGAGATGGAATTGAATTTGGCGACAAAAAATTTTTGGTATGTCGTTGTCATATCTTCCTGGAATCCTAAATCTAAAGAAATTACGTCTATTTTAAATCATAATTATAAAGTTTTTGAATCAAGAAAAATTGGTGTAATTGGTTTGTTTTCTACAGATACTGTTACTTCTGTTAGCGATTGGAGAACACAAAATAAACCGCTCTTTGAAACGGGATTTGCTTCGCGAAATTTCCTAGATGCCTTAAAAAACCCTAAAATTCCAAGTGTGTGGGTTCTTGGACGGCGGGGCGAGATCTTACAGAGGCTAGAAATCCCTTCCAAGGAGGATATGCAAAAAAGTGTCCAAAGAGTCATGATTATGACGGGATTTTAAAAGTTTTTTTTGATTTAACGATAGGATTAGAAATAGTCCCAAAATTATGAAGAGCTTGTCTTTGAGATACAATTATTATACTGTCAGAATCGCTTCTTTTAAACCTAGGAGAGAATTGGATGCTGAGCATGGAAAAATTAAGAAAGAAATTATCCTTTTCCATCATCATTCCTCTTACTATAGCCCTTACGGGATGTCTCAATACAAATAACGGTGGTAATCAAAACTTAGTTTTAAAAGGCTCCGTTGCTGAATTGAAAGAAACTGTCATTCTAGACCCTGCTTTTATAGCGCGCCAAAAGCAAGCTGAGCGGAGTTTTTTTGGTTTCTCTGCGGGCCATGACAATCAATTAATTGAAGATGTAGTAAGTTATGATGATATTGATGAAGAGTATAATGAAACGGGTAAAGTTTCTTTAGATTCAAAAAATGGAAAATTTGGTGGTTTGGAAATCATTTGGCCTACAGAGGGCAAGCTTTCAAGCCTCTTTGGTATGCGCCGTTTAGGAAAGAAAACACGCATGCATTCGGGTATCGACATCAGCGCCCGTGTGGGTACGCCCATTCGTGCTGCTTACGATGGTCAAGTCTTATTTGCGGGTAGCAAACGGGGTTACGGTTCTTCCGTTATCGTAGGTCACGATTCTGAGCATGAAACATTATACGCGCATATGAATAAAATTGTTGTTCATAATGGGCAATATGTCCGTCGCGATCAACTTATTGGTTACGTTGGGAAGACAGGGCGTGTGACAGGTGCTAATTTGCATTTTGAAACGAGAATTTCGGGAGTTGCTTTTAATCCTGTCTTTTATTTGCCACCGAATAGTGGAAATAAAATTGTAAAAGGAGTGGCTACCCCTACTCTTTCGCAGCAAATAGCTTATTATCAAAACCTATCTAAATACGTTTTCAATTCAAATCAAAATGACGTTATAATCAAATAAAACTTCAAAATTTTATTAATTTAACAAAGAGGGGAGTATTTATTTACTCCCCTCTTCTATTTTTAAAAATAGTTTTTTTACTAAATAAAATAAGGTATAATCGATGATATTAATCAAACCATTATCTATTTTGTTGAGAAGGTAGGAAACTCCTATGTCTATGCAAAGAAAATATATTATTGCTTTATTTAATTTGTCATTGTGCTTCACGAGTTATTCCTTAGCGCAAGAAGAAATTAAGTATGAAAGATTTTCTTCTTTCTATGATAAAATGCCAAATGCTAAAAAGGGAGGAGTTTTACATTTTCAATTAAGTAACGATCCTAAGGTTATGAATCCTCTCTTAAGTGATGACAGTGAATCTAATGCTGTGGAAGGTTATTTATGGATGTCCTTATTTAGTATGGATCCTGAAAATTTAAGTTACCTCCCCGGTTTAGCAACAAGTTATACCATTTCAAAAGATAAAAAAAATTATACTTTTAAGTTAAATGAACTCGCGAAATGGCAAGATGAGACTCCTGTTACTTCAGATGATATTAAATTTACATTTGATACTTTAATGAATCCTAAAACTCATGCTGCAGCTTTAAGAAGTTATTATGAAGGAATTTCAATAAAAATAATTGATAAATATAGTTTTGCATTTATTGTACAAGAACCAAAATTTGATACGCTTAATTTTTTAGCATCATTTACTCCTATTCAAAAAAAGCAATTTGAAAATTCGAAGGATTTTAATAATGATAAAGGAATTATGAATCCTGTTGGAAACTCAGCATATGTTATGGATAAATATTTAAGAAGTCAAAAAATTGTATTTAAAAGAAATAAAAACTGGTGGGCTACAAATTTATCTCAATACAAAAGTAGATATAATCCAGATGAAATTATTCTTGATATTATTCCCGATCCAAACTTGGCTTATGAAAAATTTCTAAAAGGTGATATTGATCAGGTTAGTTTTAATGCAGATCAGTGGAATAATAAAGTCATTGGAATTGATAAAGAAAAATTTGGAAAATCTCCTTCGCAAAGAAATTTATGGGCACTCAAGTTACAAAATAAATCCCCCAAACCTTATTCATTTATTGCTTGGAATCTAAAAAATCCACTTTTTAATGATATTAAAACAAGAACTGCACTGTCTCACTTGGTGGATTATAAAAAGATAATTGAATTGGTTTACTTTAATTTGTATACGCAAAGTACATCTCCATTTGGATCATTTACAAATAATTCAGCTCCTGATTTAAGAAACAAAGATAAAATAATTACCCTTGATCGCAGTAAGGCTCTTGCATTATTAAAAGAAGCGGGATGGCAAAATGACGGATCTGGTGTTTTATTTAAAATAATTAATGGAAAAAAAACACCCTTTGAATTTACACTAGATACTAACTCCAATAATACAGCGCGTATGAAGATTGCACAGATCGTTAAGGAATCCTTCAAAACAGCAGGAATTAAAGTAAATATTCGATCTACAGAATGGAATTCTTTTCTAGACAATATTAACAAAAGAAAATTTGATGCTTTAATATTAGCTTGGACAGGTTCTTTATTTCCAAATGCAAAACAAATTTGGGATTCAAACTCTGAAAAAGATGAGGGTTCTAATTTTATAGGTTATTCAAATTCTAAGGTAGATGAACTTATTAAAAAAGCAAATACGGAATTTGATAATGTAAAACGTAATAAATTAATGCAAGAAATGAATCGTATTATATATGCGGAGCAACCTTATACTTTTATAGCAGAAGTTAATTATATTTTAGAAGGATTGAATAGCAAAATATCTTCTTCAAGATGGGTAGCTCCATATGAGTCTGGTGCTGCAAGTGATATGTTTTATCTTGAAAAATAAGTTTGGAATAGTATGAGAAAATATTTTATTCGCAGATTTATTGCCATTATTCCTATGTTTTTTTTAATGACAGCAACCTATTTTTGCATACAAAATTATTTGCCAGGTGGCCCTGTTCAGGAAACGCTTGCTCGTATCCGTGGTATGGGAGGAGAAGGGGGAGCGAATAAAAGCATAGGCTTGGGACCAGAAGATATTAAAAAATTAACTCATGAATTAGAAGTACAATATGGACTTGATAAACCGGCATTGACTCGTTACTTTATTTGGATAAAAAATATATTAACACTTAATTTCGGTGATTCTATTACCACACGGGCACCCGCCATTGATCAAATTATCGAACGTCTTCCCATTTCACTTTCTTTTGGAATTCCTGGATTCTTTTTGACTTATCTGATCTCCATACCTCTTGGGGTTATGATGGCATTAAAAGATGGTTCAAAATTTGATACTTTTTCTTCTTTTATTTTATTTGTGACTTATAGCATTCCTGCTCTAGTTTTTGCTGTTATATTTTTACTTATATTTTGCACAGATAGATTTCTTCCTTTTGGCGCTCTTTTTCCTTTGGGAGGTTGGCGCGCTGATAATTATGAAGATCTTACTTTGGTCGGAAAAATATATGATTTATTTAAGCACATGTTTCTTCCTGTTCTTGCGTCGGTTATTGGAAACTTTACAGTATTTGCTTTGCTTCAGAAAAATAGCATGCTTGAGGTGATCCGTTCTGACTATATTCGAACAGCCAGGGCAAAAGGATTAAGTGAGACTATTGTTATATTTAAGCATGCTTTAAGAAACGCACTTCTTCCTCTCATGGTTGGTTTTGGCTCTGTTTTAGGAGCATTCTTAGGAGGCTCTATTATTATTGAACCCATTTTTGGTTTACCAGGAATTGGAATTTTAAGTTTACAATCACTTGCTTCACGTGATTTTAATGTTGTCATGGCAATCGTTGTTTTGCAGTCTTTAGTCATTTTATTAGGGCAAATTTTAAGTGATATTACTTATGTTTTAGTTGATCCCAGAATTGAATATAAATAAGGATTTTAAAAGTTATGGCAACGGCAGCTCAAAGAAAGTGGAAATCTTTTCTCAATCAAAAAAAGACATATGTGGGAAGCTTTATTTTTTTATTCTTAGTTTTTATTTCTATGGGTGCCAATTTCGTTTCAAATAGCAAACCGATTTTTTTAAGCAGACAGATTGAAGAGAATAATTCTCAAAAAAAAGTAACAAAATTATATTTTCCTGTAATTTTTAATTATACACCGGAACATTTTAACATTACGGATTCCTTTATTGTTGATTATAAAAAACTTATTGCAGATGATTTGAATAAAGGTTTAAAAGTTTATGCTATTTATCCTGTAAATCCTTGGGATGCAGAGGAACAATCCGATGCTATTTTTGCATCTCCTTCTCAATCACATTGGCTTGGAACCGATAATTTAGGGAGAGATATTTTTGCACGGCTTATCTATGGCACAAGAATATCACTTGGATTTTCAATTATATTGTGGATAACTTCCTATTTTATTGGAACACTATTGGGAATTATGCAGGGATATTATTTAGGTGCATTCGATTTTATTTTAGAACGCTTAAAAGAGTTAGCAGCTATTATCCCTATGTTAACTATGGTTATTTTAATTACTGCAATAACAAAAAGCCAATCATTTTGGATGATATTAATGCTGGTTCTCCTATTTGGCTGGATGGGCATGGCAAGTCAAATGCGCGCTAGTGTGTTATCGTTGCGTAAAAGAGAGTTTTGTGAAGCCTCTCTTGCTTTAGGCGGAAATCATTTTCGCGTGCTTATGAAACATATTTTGCCGAATTCTCTCACACCTTTAATTACTTTAAGCCCTTTTGCAATTGAAGGGGGAATCTCTTTACTTGCTGCTTTAGATTATTTAGGTTTTGGTTTGCCGCCTCCTACGCCGAGTATTGGTGAACTTATGGCACAAGGACGGGATAATATTCAAAATGCACCCTGGGTTTTAATTTCACCCGTTGTGACTATTCTGCTATTATTAATTTCTATTAGTTTAATTGGTCAAGCGTTACGGCATGCTTTTGATCCTAAAATATCCTAATTTTAAGAGAGATTAAATTTAAAAATGTATGAAAAATAGTTATCAATTAGAAAAATCAGAAGAACAGCAACTTAATTCTTATTTTCAGCTTACCGCGGATGGTTCGTATAGTTTAAAATTACAAAGTGAACATTGTGAATCTGAATTTATGCATAGTGATCAAGGGGCTTTTTCTGAAACGATTTATGTTTATTTACCTGTAGTAAAATTTGTTTTTGAAAATCAATTAAATCCTCTCTTTTTATCAATTGGTCTTGGTCTTGGATATATTGAAATTATGACTGTTGCCTATTATTTAGAAAAAAAGACCTTCTGTTTAAATGATGAGTTGTTTTTTATATTTTCATATGAAAAAGAAAAAAAATTAATTCAATTATTTAAAAATTATTTTTTAAATAATGAAATTCCAGATTCATTTAAAATGTGCTACGATAGTATTATTAATTTAAATGCTAAGTTTTTTTCTATCGATAAAGAACTATTAAAAAAGACAATGAGAAATTTAATAATAGAAAATAAAATAAAATTTTATAATAATTTTTCTATAAAATCATTTAATGAAATGCCTGTTCATGGTATTTATTTTGATGCTTTTAGTGCTAAAAGTAGTCCTGATCTTTGGCAGAGTGATGTTTTAAATCATATCTTTCATAATAAAAATTGTGCAAGGCAGGCCGTTTTTGCAACTTATGCATCAAGAACAAATTTAAAGAAATTATTAAAAGAAAATCATTTTTTTATTCATAAAAAAAAGGGTTTTTCTGGCAAAAGAGAGTGTCTTTTAGCGGAAAGAAATTCATTAAAATAACCATCCTATTTTTATGATATTCCAAAATGGTAGAGTTTTGTATCTAAAATAACTCGCTACATTATCTCTAATATTATTTTGAAAACTTTGATATGCATATGAATTTATAATGTAGTTATATTGAGTAGAATCATTCGTTAATATTTCAGTCCAATAATTTTCATTACCCGAATTTATAGGAATTTGAACTCCTAATTCGGTTCCCAAAGTAAACCCACTTTCCCAAATTTTTTGCCAGCCAATTTGAGGTGCGAAGTATTGTGTATCAATTTTTAAATGAGCTCGTAAGGGAACACACGAGTTAAATTGTCCAAATCCTGCGGTAAATTCACAGGCATTTATTGTGGCATCTAAGTGTCTATTGCCCAATGCCGCACCTATAAAAAAAGATGTTCGAAATGGGTAAATAACAGCTCGGACTTCAAAATGTTGTAAACTCGCACTGGTGCTTTGAATTGGAGTATTATCTCTATTATTATTTATCTTATCTGAGATGCTAGGATAATTATTTAAATTAAATTTTGAAATACCACCATAATTAGCGCTCAGTTCCAAAAATTCAAAAAATTGGGTTTCAATTCCAATCGAAAAGAAATTAAAAACTCCGAAACTTACTGTTGGTCCAAATCTAAAAGAATTATTTTTATTTTCTTTTAAATCAGATTTTACTTCTTCAGGCTGTTTTGAATTGAGGTTTTGATCTTTTTCATCTTCATCAGAATCTTCTTTTATATTTGAGTCTGATTTTCCTTCAATTAGGGGTGGTACAATGGGTTGTGTTTCTTGTGGCGTGACTTCAGGCTTATCAGGAACCACTTCCTCTGGAGGCGGCGGGGGAGTATCAAAATTTTCAGGAAGTTCCACATGTAATTCTTCAATTAATTTTGGCGTCACGGGTTCTGGTGGAGGCGGTGGCTTATCTGCTTCAATTTTTCCCCATTGGTTTTCCTTCACTTCTTGAACAATATTGGGAGCCGCTGGGTTACTCAATTGGACGGAGCCTGTAGTCACAACCAATTGAGTGGTTGCTTGATCAAGGGGGGCAACAATAAATCCACCGGTTCCACGGACTCCCATGACCGCATTGGATGTTTTATATTTGACATCATTGTTTACTGTTTTATCAGGCTTCACAAAAAATCTAATTTTCCCTTTAATATCGTCAAACACACTTTTTAGGCTTTTTTTTTCGGTATCTAAATTAACTTTATATTCTTTTATTTTTATTTTTGATTTTTCATATAAAATAATATCTGCACCATCAAAAAATAATATTTTTACCAATGCTTTTTCTTTTGTTGTGATTGTATCTGAAGGGTGAACAAGCATTTCTTTTTTTAATGGAAGTGTTTCTTTACCATTAAAGATTTCACCTTCTCCAATGATATTTTCAATTTTGCCTACCTCATCATCTTCTGCATAAATAGAATTAAAATTCATTAATAATAAAATAGAGAATAAGGATTTAATAAATATTTTTTTATTATGCAATTTTTTCTCCAAAAACAATGCTTTCTGTAGCTGTTGCAATTTTTTTAAGATCAATACTGATATCTAATATTTGATGCGAGGAAATGATAGATTCTTCCGCGCTTTTTAAGTTATTTATTGCAGATTGATCAATTTTATTCATTGCTTGAGATATTTGCTTAACTCCTATCTCTTGTTCTTTTGTTGCTTCAGTAACTTGTGTGAGTTGTATATGAATTTCATTGATATCATGAACAATTTCAGTAAATATTTTTGAAACCTCTTCGGTGGTATTTTGACCTTCGGCAACTCTTGCTACGGTTAATTCAAGAATGCTTTTGACATTGGAACGACTTTGTTCTAGTAAGTCTCTAATTTCATCTGAAGATTTTCCACTGCTCTTTGCTAAATTCCCGACTTCTTCCGCAACAACGGCAAATCCTTTTCCATATTCCCCCGCTCGTGCTGATTCAATAGAGGCATTTAAAGATAAAAGTTCTGTTTTGTTTACAATATCATTTATTACTTTAGCTTTTTCTTCTATTTTGATAATAATATGTTCAATTTCAGAAAGCTTTTGACTTGCTTCTTGAATAGAAGCCATAGCTGTTACCATTTTTTGAACAGTATGATTTCCCATATCTATTTGTTTATTTATGATGCTTGATAAGTTTTCTGAATTTTGTGTGAGAGCGGAGGTTCTTGCAATCATACTTGTGACTTCTGCTATTGCGGCAGCGGTTTCTTGAATGGAAGAGGCTTGCTCTTTTGAAGAACTACCCACATTTTTACTTAATGTTGTTAAATTATTCGATTTATCTTCCATGGTATGTGAGGATGTTTTTAATTCCTTGACAAGGAATGCTAAGGGTTTTGAGATAAAATTAGCAAGAAAAATACCGCCACCCATTAAAAAAATACAAATAAAAATAGTGATTAGACTATCAATAACAATTATTTTATTTCTTTGTTTTTCAATGTCGTCTATATATATTCCTGTTCCCACATACCATTTCCATTCTGGAATGGGAATGAGATAAGTTAGTTTTGGGAATTCTTCCTTTGAGCCAGCCCGTGTCGTTTTATAAGATAAATAATCGCCGCCTTTATTTCTTGAGGCAATTTCTACAAACTGCTTATATTGAGGTAAAGTTTGAACCACTCCATCATCTTTAGGTCTTTTAGGGTTAATCACCTGGTGCATTTCTAAATCACCGACAAAAAAATAGTTATCTCCATCGTATCGTGCGGCATAAATCGCAGTTTTAATGCTATTATAAGCTTCTTCGTGAGTGAGTTTGCCTTCTTTTTCAAGTTTAATATAACTATTTATAATTCCGGCAACGGACTCTGTTAGATTTTTTATTTGAATTTTCTTTTCGTGCAACATTTCATCAAGAGAATCAGCACCTAAGTAAACTAATGTCACAGCGAAAACAATGACAACAAGGGCATTCCAATAGATCATTTTTTGTTTGATACTTAACTTTTTAAGCATACGAATCATCTCAAGCGTTAGAGATTCATTAAAGTTCTTCTTAATTAAAGGATATATTAATATTTAAGGTATGTTGGAATCAAAATTTTGTCATGTCAACAAGATATTTTGCTCTTTTTAAAAGGCCATCCTTTGAGAGAAGATTTAAAAAAGGGGGGTGATAAGGGATGGAATCCAGGGCGCTTTCAAAAATTATTTTTTGTTTTAATGAATTCTTTATGGGGCGAATTTTCCAATTTCTGTCTAAATTTACGTTGATTTCATTGCAGCTATTGACTTTTGCAACAACGATATCTCTATACAGCTCTGTAGAATTTAAAATGGATTTAAATTTATTTACGTTTGGAAAGTTTCCTCCACCAGAAGCTCTATAATTATTTGTTACGATAGCAAACTTTTTTCGCGGATTTATTGGGATGTTGTCATAGCATAAATTATAAATACGATTTCCTGGAGGTTGTGTTATGTCTATTTCATAAGTCACACCAAAAATACAGTCAAAATTAAATGATGGGAATAATGGATTTAAAATATTAATTTCATCTGTGGCATTTATATCTATTTGATTGAATGCTTTTGCTGAAAATTCAAGCCATTCTTTTAATTGATTTCCATTGGCAAGTATAATTTTAAACTCATTATCATAGGGATATAAATTTGATATATCCTTAATTGCTAAAGAACCTTTAGCAATATTAATATAAGGACTTCCGTGACTACCTGTATTTAAGGGAGCAAATGCGCATAAAAGCGGAGTTTTTTCCCATTGAGTTCCCTTTAAATTTTTTTGACCATATTCAATTCCAATTTTTTGAATAAATTGAGATGACAATGTTGTCATAATAGTTGAAAACCAAGAATGGAAATGAACATTACTTTGGCCCACGTAGGATCGAATGTGAGTGAGTACTTTTTTATTTTCCTCGTCTACTAATGATAAAACTTTAGAATCAGCCTCAAAATCTTTTACGCTATGGACTTCAGAAAATGACTGAAGAATTTTCCAGTTTTTATTCTTTTTTTCTAATATAAAGCGAATCAGCCCAAGATGACTGCCCAAAGCTCCGGGCATGACGACGGGTTTATTATTTATTTTTCCAATTTCGTTATCGACATGATATTTTTTTAAATTGTTAAATACTTTGCCACCTGGAAAAACGCTGTGTTGATGTCCAGAAAATACAGCATCAACATGTTTAATTTTAGTTAATTCAAATACCGCATTTTCAGTCTCTGGGACATATTTTAGAGGCAATATGCCACTGTGAGCTAAAACGATGACAAGATCAGCGCCCTCTTTTTTGAGTTGTGCTGCTAGTTTTTTAGTTGTTTCAACAATATCTAATGCGATGACTTTGTTTTCTAATATGTGTTTATCCCAAACAAGAATTTGGGGTGGGGCAACTCCAATAAATCCGATTTTAATCATCTCGTTTTGATCGAGTATTTTTTCAAGAATATAGGTTTCTGGATAAAGCGACTTCCCCTTATGATGCGGTGCCTTGGCTTCATATAAAAAAATATTGGAGCAAATATACGGAAATTCAGCATGTTTTACAATTTGCTTTAAAAAATCGATGCCATAATTAAAATCATGATTGCCTAAAGTCGCTATGTCGTACTTTAAATAATTCATAACTTTAAATATGGGATGGATTTGATCTGCAGGGAGGGGTTGATATCTGCTGACATAGTCAGCCAGAGCATTGCCTTGAATAAGATCCCCATTATCAACCAAAATGCTATTTTTATAAATTTTTTGAAATTTTTTTATAAGAGAGGCTGTTTTGGCAAGACCGGAGTGATCTGACTTTTTGTCATTGTAATAGTCGTAAGGAACGATATTACAGTGCAAGTCAGATGTTTCCAAAATAGCCAACTGATAAGTTGGGGATCTGGGTTTCATACCTTTTCGCTTTTAGGCAGTAAGGTCACCACAAGACGACGTCCTTCCATACGTGGCGTTGATTCTTGCACCACAATTTCTTCAAGGCCTGTCATGAGTTCTTGAAGAGCTTTGTAGCCTAAGTCAATATGCGACATTTCACGGCCGCGGAATTTGACTCCCACTCTTACCCGTGCTTTTTCGGCAATCCATCTTTTAATATGATTTTGTTTAGTTTCAATGTCATGTTTATCTGTATTTGGGGTCAGATTGATTTCTTTTACTTCAATAACAACTTGTTTTTTCTTAGCTTCTTGAGCTTTTTTGCTTTGTTGGTATTTAAACTTACCGTAATCGATAAGACGACACACAGGCGGTTTAGCGTCAGGTGAAACTTCAACTAAGTCGAGCCCTAATTCTTCCGCTCTCATGAGAGCTTCACGGATGGGTAATACTCCTACTTGTTCGCCCGTGTCTGATATGAGACGAACCTCAGTTGCTTTGATGCGATCATTAATTCTTGGACCATCTTGTGCGGGGTTACGAGTTTGTTGGTTTCCCATTGGACGCATATTGTGTGAAATCTCCTTTAAAAAAGTTGAAATTATCGAAGAATAGTGCTCTTTTGAATAACATCAAGAATTTACCATGTCTTCTAGAAAAAATAAAAAAAGAGAAGAAAATTCTCAACTTAAGCGTGCAAAATAGGAAATCGTTCGCACGTTTGGGTATTGATTTTCTTCTCTGTAATAGCAAAATTTAATTAAAAAATTAATTTTTAAGCTCATTTGGAGTTGGCTTGTTAAGAGCGAACAATTTTGGCGTTGTTCCTGTCTTACGAAGCTTGTTTTTAGCCTTTTTACCCATTTTCACTTTTTTTGCATCGCGGCAGCGATTGGTCTTATCCGTAGGTGAAGTCATTTTTAACCTCTTGATAGTATTGATTAAAATAAAGTTGGATGATATCAAATCGAAGATCATCCATAGAAATTGCAACCATGCCTCATTTTTTTCCGTTTGACAAGAATTTTTAAACAACTTGCGCTGTGATTGTGGATTTAGATTGCAAAAAACGTAAGATAAAAGATAGGTGTCAAAATACGAGCTATTTTTTTGTAAGACACTGATTTTGTTGGGTATTTAAAAGATACAAAGAATGGTGCTCCCGGGGAGAATCGAACTCCCACTTCCGATGGAAACGCGATTTTGAGTCGCGCGCGTCTACCAGTTCCGCCACAAGAGCAAAGAAAAAAGATGTAGATTCTACTTAAAAAGAACCAGAGTCATACATCACTGTATCTCATTAGTAATCGTTGCCCACAATGTCAAGAATCTCTCTTAAAAATCTTATCGGATTAAAATCTTGCTAAAATCAAACGAGAACTTATACGCAGATTTTTAACGGAGGATGAACTGTGGAATACTCCATCGCAGCGCAAGATGATGGAAAAATCGTGAGCCTTGTAGGGGTTATAAATGAAGACTCAGAACTCTCTTTTAAAAATCTTTATTCTGAATTGAAAGAGAGTAAGAAACTAACATTTAACTTTGCTCAAGTAAAAAGTATTAATTCTCTAGGTGTACGTGCTTGGGTGAGCTTTTTGCGCTCTTTAGAAGAGGGCAGAAAAATATTTTTTACAGAGTGTACAACAGATATTATAATGCAAATCAATATGATTCCTAGTTTTTTAGGAAAAGCCACTGTGGCCAGTTTTTATGTCAATTATGTCTGTGAAACCTGTAATAAAGAAGAAAAAAAGTTGTTTGAAACCGCGAGTTTGTCTCCAAAAACCATTCCTCCCGCTCCTAAATGCGAATTGGATGATTGTGGTATGCAGACAGAAGAGCTTGAAGACGAATATTTTGTATTTTTATTGCGCTGAGGTGTGAGTTTGGAAAATCAAGATGTGCTCGACTCAAGATTGATAGAAAAGTTTGAAGCCCACAGGGATTTTACTCGGGTGTTTCTTGATGCCTTTGTATTGATAAATGTTGAACAAAAAGTCTTAAAATTCAATTCGGCGTTTTGTCAAATTATAGAACTTAGATCCATAGATGTGCGCCGTATCAATTTTTTAAAAGAAATGTTGACGACTAAGGTACCAGGTAGTGAAAAAAGTGCATTTGATCAAATTTTAGAATCTTCGGTGCCCACAAGAATTGATGAAGTTCCTGCGGTTAATGTGACAAAAAATAAAGAGCTCACACTGATTATAAGTAGTTATCCTTATTGCGAGCAGGATGGAAAAATGCTCGGAGCGTGTCTTCTCATGCGCGATGTTACTGCTGAAACGAATTTGCAATCGAAATATAAAGACAAATCTATTCAATCGATCACCGATCCTTTAACAGGACTTTATACCCGGCGTTACTTTGAAGAACAAATTGATAAAGAATTTGAACGTTGCAAAACTAACAACACGCTACCTAAATTAGCAGTAATTATGTTTGATTTGGATAAATTTAAAACCGTAAATGACACTTATGGGCACCAAGCAGGAGATTTTGTTTTAGCAGAAACAGCACGGATTTTAAAAACACAAAGCCGCCGCTCCGATGTTTTAGGTCGTTATGGAGGAGAAGAATTATTGGTTTTAATTTTCGAAACTACGGAAAAAGGCGCTGCTATTGCGGCAGAAAAATTTAGACAAGCCATTCAAACCAATGAATATGTTTTTAACGGAACAAGAATTCCTGTGACAACAAGTGTGGGCGTTACTCTCATTAGAACATTAGAAGATAGTAAAGAAGGCGCTGTGAAAAGAGCCGATGAATGTTTATACCATGCAAAAGAAAATGGCAGAAATATTGTCTTTGTTGACTTTGGTACTGGTCAAATGACTGCGCAAAACTATTTGGCAAGCATTCCTGAAAGTTAAATAAACTAATTTATTTATGATTATTTTTTATGACTTTTCTTAAATTTTTTTACGAAATTATCAACTCCATTTTCTTGAAATTCTTTAATGAGTGTTTTTTCAGTGAGGGAATCAAAGTTTTTAGATGCGAGAGCATGATGAAAACTATCGGCGGCATTTTCAATGTCGTTTACTCTAAAGTAAGCCATGCCAAGATTAAAATAAATTTGTCCTTTAAAGTTATCAAAAAAATGGAGCGCAATTTTATAAAACTCAATGGCCTCTTTTACTTTTCCATGTCTAACTAAAGAAACACCTTTATTATTATAATAACTAATAATTGCTTTGGTTTCAAATTTTCCATTTAACTTGTTATAATATGCTGTTGCTTCTTTAAGATTTCCTAAAATAGAATTTGCTTTTACCATGCCAATAATAGAATCTTTATCATTTTCATTGTCTTTAAGAACAGAAGTGAATTTTTTTTCTGCCGCATGTATTTTATCTAGGCCAAGTAATGCATCTCCGGAATTCACTTTATGCCTTAAATTTCTTGGACTTTTTTCTTCTAGTCTTTTAAAAATTAAGAGTGATTCTTCAAATCTACCTGCATGGCAATAGGCTTTGCCCATGGTACTCATGTTTCGTAAAATTTCTATTTCTTTTTCTTTTGAATCCTTTTTTAATTTTTTTTGAAAAAAATCAATTGTTTCATTATATTTTTTCTTTAATATGAGAACTTCTCCTTTTAAATATAGGTATTTATGAACACTTGTTATCTTATGCTTTATTTTTTCATCTTTTAATATTTCTTCACATTTTTCAAGATTTTCTTCGTGAATAAAATGTTTTAATTCTTTTATTTTTCTTTCTGTCGGATTTGTTAAAAGATAGTCTTTTTGAATTTCATTCATTTTTTCAATTATTTTATCACTTATTGTTTCTTTTATAATATAGTCAATTTCTATTTCTGATATTAAAAAAAGATCGTCTTCTGTAAAGTTTTGAGAATAAGGAATGATTTTTATATGATCATATTTAGGCTCATTTTTAATTTGTTGAGAAAAAATATATCCAGGTATGTTTGGTAAAATCCAATTAAATAATATTAAATTGATTTTTTCATAATCTTTGGAAATAATTTCATAGGCTTCATTAACGGAAGAGGTATTTGTCAAAACATATTCTTTAGTGGATTTTAATGTTTCTGAAAAATAAGTTCTTAATTGAATGGAGGGTTCTACAAGTAAAATATTTAATATATTTTCTTTAACATCTTTTTGGTTCAACTTTTTAAACCTTTGTATGATCTACTTGTTAATTAGAATTTATATTTAATTGCTCTTCATTTGTTAAAACACTTTCGACAAAAGAACTAGAACCCGTATTTTCAGACATTCCTTGCTGAGGCACCATAGCATATCCATATGCGCCATCACGCCATGCATAGACGCGTTTTACTTTACTAGAAGAGGATAAAATGCGTTTAAGAACTTTTTGCTTAGGAAAAGAATTTTCGTTTTTTTGCGAGAGCTTGACAATGTAAAGCACGGCGGGACGCGATTGTTGCGCTTTATTTTGTGACTTTATCATAGATGTATTGGGCTCCATGCTAATACTGACACCTTGCTGTCCTTTAAAAATAAAGAAGCGTCCTTCATAGGCATTGTAATTTTGCGCGACCTGTTTTGGAATTACAGGTTCAAAATATTGATTGGGCAGAGAGTCCATAGAAAGTTGAGTGAGAGCATTGGAATCTCCTACGAGGTCAAAATCTGGTGGCATAGCAGCAGTATTTTGCATTGAGGATACCATTTCAGCAATAAAATCGTGGTTATTTGATTCTAGTAAGTTAATACAAACAAGAGTAGTGACAGCGGCTAATGCGGCAGTACAAACATGGGTATAAAGAGCCTTTTGATGCTTAAGAAACAGCTCTTTTAATTTTTTCAAAAAATTTTGTTTTATATTTTTTATGTATTCGTTTTCTTTATGATATGATGCATTTAAAAGCATTTGCTCAAGGCTTCGTTTTTTATCTGCATCTAATGATATCTTATTGAAGTGAGTTTTTACCTGTGCTTTCCAACAATGCTTAGAATCTTCATTATTTTGATGAGTTGGGGACATTTTAAAAATACCTCAATGTATTAGATTCTGCTCTCATTATTATATACTTTTTAATATGTCGTTTTATTCCCATTCTAGGGAGTTTGACTCAGTTTAGGTAGCTGAGTTGGTGTGCTCAAATAACAAGCTTAAATTAGGATTCAAGAAGCATCTCTAAATTTCTTTATAAAATTTTCTATCCCTTCTGCTTCAAATGCTTTTATGAGCGTTTTTTGGGTAAGTGCATCAAAATTTTCAGAAGCTAAGGCGTGTTTAAAACAATCTGCGGCATTTTCAATGTCTTTTCCTCTAAAGTAAGCCATACCAAGATTGAAATAAATTTCTCCTTTAAAGGCTTCGAAAAAATTTAAAGCAATTTTATAAAATTTAATCGCTTCATCTAGTTTTCCATTTCTAACTAAAGAAACGCCTTTGTTATTATAATAACTTATGATTGATCTTGATTCAAATGAACCATCTAATTTCTTATAATAATCCATAGCTTCATTTTCATGACCTAAAATTGACTTTGCTTTTACCATGCCGTGTATGGCATTTTGATTTGTATCATTTTTTTCAAGTACCGAATTAAATTTTTTTTCAGCAGCATTTATTTTGTCTAGTCCGAGTAATGCTTCACCAGTATTTACTTTATGTTTTAAATTTCTAGGACTTTTTTGCTCTAATTTTTTAAATATTAAAAGTGATTCTTTAAATCTTCCAGCAAGACAATAGGCTTTTCCCATGGTACTCATGTTTCTGAGAACTTCTATTTCTTTTTCCTTTGAGTTTTTTCTTAGTCTTCTTTGAAAAAAATCTATGGCCTCGTTATACCTTTTTTGCAAAATCATAACCTCTCCTTTTAAATAAAAGAATTTATGATTATTTGCTATTTTTTGTTTTATTTTTTCATCATGTAAAATTTCTTCACACATTTTAAGATTTTCTTCAAGTATGCAATGCTTTAATCGCTGTATTTTCCTTAAGATAGGGGATGTTATATTATAGTCATTTCGAATTTCTTCCATCTTTTTTGTTATTTTTCCAGTTATAATTTCACTTATTGTATAATTAATTTCTATTTCGGAGATTAAAAAAAGATCCTCATTTGTAAATTCTCTAGAATAAGCTACGAGTTCAATATGATCATATTCTGACTGATTTTTAATTTGTTGAGAAAAAATATATCCTGGAATTATGGGTAAAGTCCAATTAAATAATATAAAATGAATTGTTTTATGAACTTTAGAAAGGACTTCATATGCATCTTCAGCACTTGTTGCAACGATAATAGTGTATTCATTTATAGATTTTATTGCATTTGAAAAATAAGTTCTTAATTCCTGTGATGGCTCAACAAGTAAAATACAGAGAGTATCATCATATTTTTTAATTCTTTTATTTTTCAAAATTTGTTTGCCTTTATATGAATAATTAATATTATAATAATTTATTATACAATATTTCTCATTACATTAGCGTTAATTTAAGATTAAATATTAGATATATTTTGTAATATTTTTATTTTTATTTTATTATTTTCTTGTTTTATTTGGGTTCAAAATCTTGCTTTTTGATCTTCGAAAAAGAGTTTTTTTAGACAAAGTATAAAAAGATTGAATGAATAAAAACTCGTGGATTTTGTGGAAGAATAAATTGCTTGTTAAAAAAATGTGATAGAAAAGTATTTTTTGTTTACTTAGATTGATTTTAATTTCTGGAAACGGGGGTCAATTGCTCCTCATTTGAAAACACATTATCTACAAAGGAAGTGGATACTGTATTTTCAGTCATTCCTTGCTGAGGAACCATAGCATAACCATAGGCACCTTCACGCCAAGCATAGATACGTTTAACCTTACTAGAAGAAGATAAAATACGTTTGAGAACTTTTTGCTTAGGAAAAGAATTTTCATTTTTTTGAGAGAGCTTCACAATGTAAAGAACGGAACGACGTGATTGTTGCTGTGCTGTACTTTGTGACTTTACAACAGAGGTGGGGTTTGGCTCCATGCTGATACTAACGCCTTGCTGACCTTTAAAAAGAAAAAAACGTCCTTCATAGGCATCGTAATTTTGCGCTACTTGTTTTGGTATAGCAGGTGCAAAAGATTGATTTGGGAGAGATTCTGTTGAGAGTTCGGTGAGAGCGTTGGCGTCACCTACAAGATCAAAATCAGGCGGCATAGCTGCTGTATTTTGCATTGAAGACACCATTTCAGCTATAAAATCGTGGTTATTTGATTCCAGTAAATTAATACAAACAAGAGTTGTGACGACTGTTAATGCGGCAGTACAAACATGGGTGTAAAGAGTCTTCTGATTTTTAATATACAGCCCTTTTGATTTTTGTAGAAAATTTTGTTTGATATTTTTTATATATTTGTTTTCATTGTGATATAATGTGCTTAAAAGCATTTGCTCAAGGTTTCGTTCTTTATCTGCAGTTAGATTCATTTGATTGAAGTGGGTTTTTACTTGTTCTTTCCAATAATCCTTAGAATTCTCATTATTTTGATGAGTTGGTGACATTTTTAAAAATACCTCAATGCATTAGATCACATTCTCTTTATTTATATACTATTTAATATGTTTTTTTATTCCAAATCTGGAGAGTGTGCCTTCAGTTTTTGGAGAGTACGGGATAGGGTACTCATGACAGTACCCATGGGAATCCCTAAAATAGCAGAAATATCTTTGTATGAGTAATCTTCCGCGGCAAGAAAAACAATACTTCTTTGTCGATCATTTAAAAGGTTAAAGCGGTTTTTCCAATTGTCATCAAGGGCAAATTTATAAAATTCCTTTTCTTCTTTTTTAAGATCGAATGTATTTTGAATGGAATTTGATTCTCTATTTTGGGAAGAATCTGTGGCAATTAGTTCAAAAGCATCTTCAGTGTAGTCCATTTTCCATTTTTTTTGAATTTCACGATCATCAATATATGTGTTTTTAACAATTTTATAGAGCCAATTTTTGAAATGATATTGAATTTCTGTGCCTAGAAAAAGGGCATCAATGTCCTCGTTGCAGACAATTTGTCCATTGTAATTTAATACAAATTTTTTAAATGACTTCAATGATTTTAAAAGTGAAGTTTGGTGAATATCTTCAGCTTGAACTTTATCATTGCATAAGCTGTAGCAAAATCGTAGCATAGCTTCCCAATGTTTTTTAGAATGGGAAACAAAATGTGTGTTCCAATTTATTTCTTCAGTTGATACGGATGAAACGTATTTCGTATTATCCAGTGTTGTCATTTTTATAAAAAGTTGACTCCTTGTATGATTTAATAAGCATATTAAATGATACTTTTCCAACTGCTGCTATGGGTATTGCTAATAATACTCCAAAAAAACCAAACCAGTCGCCAAAGCAAAGTACAGAAAGTATAACCAAAGACGGATGTATACCTGAGAACCTTCCCATGATTCTTGGAGTGATGAATAATCCATCTAAACATTGAACTGCTAAAAAAGCTAGGGATACAGACAAAATTAGATGTCCGCTTGCTGAGTTTGAAACTAAAACAAAAAAGCATAAAAAACTCCCCACAAGTATGTCCATATAGGGTACAAAGCGTGCTAGTCCCGTTAATACGCCGACGGCAATAGCTGTGGGTAATCCCGCAATTAATAATGCAGTAGGATATAAAAAACATAATGTAAGTATGACAAGAGATTGTCCTCTTAAAACAGCACGAAGTTTTTTATTTACTTCGTCAACAAATTCAGTAAAAATAGGCTTGATATCTTGAGGAACTAAATCAAATATTTTATTATGAACTTTATTAAAATCTCTCATTAAAAAATAGGAGAAAAATGGAGTAAATAGAATCATTATTAAAATTGATGCTATAAAATGTGTGCTTGCGCTCAGTTTTGATAAAATGGCATCGCTGAATTTTTCTAAATTAATAGGAAGAATGTCATAAAGATGGATAACAGTATAAGTGTTTTGACCTGTAAATTCCGCTATAAAATCTTGAATTTTAGGAAATAAATTTTCTTCTAAATAAATTTTAAACTCTGGAAGAAGTTTTGATAAACCTTGGAATTGTTCAAATAAAATTGGAAATAATATCCAAATTGAAATAAATGAAATAATAGCCATTAAAAATAGTGTTGCTAAGGCAATCAAAGAACGTTGAATGCCTTTTTTTTCTAAGAACTCAAATACGGGATTTAATAAGTAAGAAGCAATAAAAGCTAATATTAAAGGGCCTATAACAATGTTTAAAAATAAAAACAAAAATAAGGCAATTAAAAAGAAACATAAAAAAAATATTTTTCCTCTATGTTTTTTCATTTTTAGCTATGATCAACCCCTCTTAATTTTATGAGTTCTTTATCGGTATTTTCAATGTCTTGAATTATTTCTTGCAATTCGGTCTCTTTTAAAAATTTTTCTATTTCTTCTGGTAATCCGTCCTGATAAGCATCATATAAATTACGACCTAATTCTGCAAAGAGTTCTTTTCTTTTTTGTAGGAGTTGCATTTTTCCAATTTGCTTTTTGGCTTCGTCGACTCCCCTTTTAATTTCTCGCGAACCTATTTTTGTTGCATCAGAAATCGTTTCTTGTATTTTTTTCCAGTCAAAAGAAAAATTTATATTACTCATAGTATTACTCCTACTCTGTTGCAACAAATGAAAGCTCTTCGACAATAAGGCTTCCAAAACCTATAGAAAATAGGAAAATAGGAAAGTAAGCAAGAGCAATTGTTGGGATTGAAAAGAAATTATTGAGCAAGGAGCAGACAAATGAAGCTATAATAAAAGGCAGTGACTGATTGTATGCTGAAGAAATTTGTCTTTTTGGCTTTATCGCGCCAAGATCCCATAATAAACTTTTGCGAGAGCCCTTTTCTGCTTGCTCTTTTGTCAACAAAATGGTTTCCCTGAGCAGAAAACTTAAAAAAGCAATGACTGCGATTTCAGGAGTTTGAAAAATAAACAAAAGACAGATTGAAATGAAATGATATGAAAGAAAAGTTATTTTTGTAATATTTAATTTAATTGTAGTGTAAATAAATAAAGCAAGAAATAAGGAAACGAAGCTACCTATTAAGGAAACAGAAAGCTGATGTGTCGAAGAAATCGTGATCAATCCTATAAAAATAAAAATGATAATTATAAAAATATTTTTTTGAATACGAAGAGACATTTTTTGAAGTCTCCTTTTTATAGAATGTTCCTCAATGTCTACATGTTAGCATACCTTCTGAAATTTACGAGTACAGTTTTTGCTCAAGAAGATGTCATTAATGAACAAACATATATTCCTATTTTTCGCTCTGGGCATAATTTAAGCATTTTATATTCATTTGAATATTCTACGTGGTCGCTGAATCAAACCTCTTCAGCGAGTAGTCAAGATACGATATCACCTTTAGTTAATTCAGGGATCAATTCCTTATTTCTATTGAGATATGCTTATCATATAAATATTGTTTCAAATTTTGGATTTTTTGTAGGAACAACCGCAGGCTTTATAATTGACATGGGAAATTATGGAAATTTAAGGCAGGGGTATGGTTTTTCTTTTCCCACCATGTTGGGAGGGCTTTCTCTTAATTTAGGACAAAATTTTAGATTATTAAGTGGTGCTGAATATGGAGCAAATTGGTATCCCGCGATGTCTATTACGACGGATGCAAGAGTCCCAAACACCATAGCCCCCGTCCCAGATATGTTTGCCGTTTTTGGAGGCATGGATTATTTTTTTCAAAAGGATAAAGCTTTTTCTTTTCAGTTAGGGTGGCGTCATCAAAATATCACCCCACTCAACAACAACGCCAGTGGGACGTACTTAAATACTTTAAAAATTTATAGCGATAGCTATTTTGCTCAATTGGGTTTGACACTACAAATAGGGGATATCAATCAAGCTATTACATCCGTGCTTCCCGTTCAAAATTATTAGTCTAAAAACTGAATATCTTTTACTTCGTAATATTTTTCGCCACGAGGCAGGTTTACAGTTACAATATCTCCTACTGTTTTGTTAATAAGAGATTTTGCCAAAGGGCTTGAAATAGAAATAGCATTATTTTTAATATCAGCTTCGAGATCACCAACAATGCGGTAGGTTTTTTCTTCGCCTCTGCTATCATCGCTCACGTCGATGAGGGAAACCATGGCGCCGAAAACCACACGATCGGTTCTTCCTTTGCCTACGTTAATAATCTGGACACGTCCCAGCTTGTCTTCAAGCTCCATGATGCGTCCTTCAATAAAGCCTTGTTTTTCACGAGCGGCATGGTACTCCGCGTTTTCAGAGAGGTCGCCCAAGGCGCGCGCTTCTGCAATTTCTGAAATGACCTTGGGTCTGTCAACCGTTTTGAGTCTCTTAAGCTCTTCCTTAAGTCTTTCATGTCCAACAGATGTAATGGGAATGGGTCCATTCGATTCAACTGCCATAATCAATACCTTTTAAAATTTGTATAAAAAAAGAAACAAACCGAACTTTTAACCAATGGGATTGATATTAAAGATCGATTCGCCAAAATTTACTTGAGCAAAATGCTCACGAACTAGTTTTCGTTCACGGCCTAGTGAACTCCTCGTTTTCGTTTGAAGGAAAACCATGCAATAAATTAGCCAGCGGGCTGAAAGAATTTCTTTCAGCCCGCAAACGCAAAAACGAAATGCCAGGTATCATTAGATGAGCTCAATGACACAACATTAGGATAGCACGCTTACTTCCGTGCTTCAAGAAACTTCAAACGAAGGTCGTAAAGTAAACTTGTGAGCATTTCGTCCTCTGCGGAAGTCAGATTTCCCTTGGTTTTTTTCTGAAGGGTTTCGAGAAGATCAATATTATATTTCGCGGCTTCTATGTCTTTGCTTTTTGTCTGACTTCCTGGTTCGGGCACGATACCAAGTCCAATCAAAGCAGCATTGCCCAAAGATAGTACCAAAAGATCGAATAGGGAATGTTCCTTCATAGCGAGTATCTCCGAAAATAGCATTCAAAAGATGTTTATCACATTTGGGGATCGTTTGGATACACGGAAATTAAATGATTTTTTAAGAATGCTATGCGGGCAGGAATTTTAGAAAATGGCAAATATAAAAAATTCATTTATTTTGCAAAAGTACTCATGTATTCATATTTTTTCATTTGATTATTGTTGCTTGAGCATGTTGTCGAGAGCTGTGAATCAGAACACGGATTATCTCGTGCTACGGACCACATATATGGATTGAATAAATGCCATCACAAATTCTTTTGTGCCTGTTTGTTCTGCAATGGGAATGACGTCTGCTGGTCTGCCATCGGGATAGTTTTGCCAATCTGTCCATACAGCTCCTACAGTAATGTCATCATAAGGAGAAAAAATAGTGGAAGAATTATTTTCAATTAAACTTTCAGCAGCAGAGGATTTTAATGAAATAAAAGCGCTAAAAAAAATAAGGGGTATCATTTTATATCATTTTTTGAAATAGACAGGCGTCATTTTTTTAACTAATGATATTTTTAATTATCAAGGCACTTTCTTAAATTTCCAGAAAATTCTTTTAATATATTTTCTGCTTTTTTTAGATCTTGGTATTTTAAAAATACACATGCTAACTTTACATTTCCATGACATTTTTTTAAAGCATCTTTTGCTGATTCTAAATTGACTTTACTAATTTCAGAAACAATAAATGCAGCACGTTTTATTAATTTATCGTTTGTTGCAACCAAATCAATCATAAAAGAATCGTAAGTTCTATTTAAACGAATCATAATTGATGTTGTAAGCATATTTAATATGATTTTTTGTGTTGTACCCGCTTTCATGCGCGTAGAACCCGCAATCACTTCCGAACCCGTATTAGGAAATAATTTAATATGTGCTTCGTTTAGCAAAGGGGAATTTGCTGAAGAAGAAATACCAATTGTGAGTGCTCCTGATAAATTGGCTTCTCTTAATACTCCTAAGGTATAAGGAGTTCTGCCACTGGCAGCAAGGCAAATTACTACATCTTTCGATGTTAATTTTATTTTTTTTGCTTCAAGTTCTCCTTGGGCAAGAACATCTTCAGCATGCTCAATAGCTTCGGTTAATGATTTCTGTCCTCCCGCTATTAAAAAAATGGATTTATTTTTAGGCCATGAAAATGTCGGATAAAGTTCAGCACATTCTTGAGCTGCTATTCTTCCTGAGGTACCCGCACCTGCAAATATAAGGCGCCCTCCATTTTCTAATAAAGGAACAGATTTTGTAACGGCAACTTCAATATCGGGTATGATTTTTTTTATAGATGAAACAGCGCTAAGCTGAGATTCTAAAATGGCATCTAGAATTTCTTTTGTTTCCCATAAATCTAATTTATTATATCTGTCAGATTTTTTTTCTGTATCCATAATTTTTACTTTATAATTTTTAACTTGTTTTTAATTCTTATTTTTTCTTTACCTAATTTTACTTTATCTTGCGAAATTTCTCCATTGCAAATATTTTTAATTTTGGCAGTCAGTTCATCCATGAAGTTTTGTGTGTACAAAATTGATTTTTGCACTGCTTCTTTTCCTAAAATTTCAGAAACTTGCCTAATAAATTCATCGGCAAATGCAGCTTGTAATAATAAAACATCGGCCACTTCTTTCATAAAGACTTTTTCATTAATTTTAAATGCTTTTAATGTTTCTCTCAAATAGCCCATAGTGATGGTCTGTTTCGATGCCTGTTCATTTAAAGCAAGCCAAATGCTCCAATTTCTTTTATCTGTTTTTTTGTTAAATAAAATGCAGACTTGGATGTCTTCTTCATTGGGAAATGTGAAGTAGACCTTATCATCTAGTGTCATACGCTCAAAGACTTCAAGGATGGGGTTGATTTCGGGAAGCATCTTGAGCCTTCTTTTCTGCTATATTTAAGCTATTTATAAGGGCTTCACGAATTGTTTGTCGAATAAATTCAGTTGTAATTTCAATGGCATCTTGAATTAATAAGAAATCCTCTTTTGTGTAAGTATCAAGATTATGGCCTGTATTGATACAACGGAAGCATTGCTCTTGGATGTTAAAAAGGTATGTGAGCTTACTGGTATAAAGCTCAAAGCGCAGATCATACGTCATTTCGGCGTCATCAATCGGTGAGCATATTTCTCCTGCAAGCTCACGATAGAGCTCATAAGAGACATCAACCTTCGATGGATGGGCATGCTGCTGTTTCATTAACCTGAAACCCCTAATTTAATCAATGCTTTACAAAGTGATCTTGTCAGATCCTAGTTTATAAAACCAGCCTTCAAGACATGGCATCGGATGAAATGGGGAAATCTTTAGCTTATTTGGGGTATGATATACTTACCAATTTTTTCTAAATATCGTTTTTTTATTCTCATAAATATTGATATGGAAGTGAGCTTCAATAATTTATTAAATTTCAAAATAAAGTCTCAGGACAATAATTTGTTAAAAAACTTTTCCGATGGAGAGGGCTTATACCTATTTTTTGGATTATGGAGAGATGTTTAGGGGTTCCATATCCTTTGTGTCCTGAAAAGCCGAATTCGGGGAATAGGGGATCTTGTTCAATCATGAGGGTATCGCGGTAAACTTTGGCGAGAATACTAGAAAAGCCCACGCTGACAAAAATGCCATCCGCTTGTGTCACAGTGATTTGAATATTCTTTTTAAATTCATTTGGTACTTTAAGAAAATGTTTTCCATCCATTAATAAAATAGAACTTTGCCATTGTTTCTTTAAAAAAGAAAATTCTGTTTCGATCATTTTATTTAAATTTAGGAGTGCTCTTCCTGCGGCCATTTGCACGGCATTCCAAATATTATATTTGTCCACTTCGTTAGCAGAGGCCTCACCAAGAGAAAATGCAATGCATTCATATTCATTTGTATTAATTCCATGATTTTCCTTTTTAAAATTAATAAAATCTTTCGAATTTAAATGTAAAGTTTTTTCGGAGGGAAATAAGCTTGTTGGTGTTAAGGCATTGCTTTTTAAAATGGGCACTGTTGAAAATTTTAGATCGTATTCTTTTAAAATAAGTTCAAAACAAGAAGATCGTTTTTTTTCAGTGAGTTTTTTACTATCATCAATGAAAGGTAACCATGTTTTTGTTTTTTCAGTGAATTTGAATTCTAAAATAAGTTGTTTAGGCATCCAAAAACTGACACAACTCAGAACAGGGCCTGCCACACAACCTCTACCAACTTCATCGATAGCAATAATAAAGGGAGCTATATCTTTAGAAGCAAGTTCTTTTGATATAGCTTGAATAAGTAATGACTCATTCTCAAAAAATGATTGTAAATGACGCATGATTTAGTGCTTAAACATGCGCATTGATTTGACTGATAATCGCTTGTTTGGGTTGGTTGCCAACAAGTTCCGCTACTTTTTGTCCATCTTTTATAAAAAGAATAAAAGGAATATTGCGTACATTAAATTTAGCAGCCAATTCTGGATTGTCTTCCACATTGACTTTGCATACTTTAACCTTTTCATTGAATTCAGTTGCAATTTGCTCAAGAACGGGCTCTAAAGCTTTGCAAGGTCCACACCAGTCAGCCCAGAAGTCAACAATGGCAAGTGTTTTATTTTCAAGAACTTCGGTCTGGAAATTACCTTCTGTAATTTTAAAAATATTATCTGACATAAAGAGTCCCTTTCATAATTGATAAATTGAGTTCTTTTATTAAATAGAACCCATAGGAATCTAGTAAGTTGTATCGGGAAATCGCTTTGGTCAAGTCATGGCAAAAAAATTAATCCTCTTCAATATGCCGATGCTCAATGGTGACGAAGGGGACTTCTGTTTTAAAAATTTTTGCAAGTTCTTCCGTAATAGCAACACTTCTGTGCTTTCCGCCCGTACATCCAATGCCAATGGAAAAGTAATGTTTTCCTTCTTCAAGATAAAGAGGGTATAAAAACTTTAAAAAATCCGTTGTTTTTGAAATAAAAGTGACGACATGGGGGTCAGAAAAAACATAATCCTTCACCAGTGGGTTTAGCCCTGTAAGCTTTCTAAGATGCGGATCATAATGTGGATTTTTAAAACAGCGCACATCAAGTAAAGTGTCAAGATCTGTAGGTGTACCATGCTTAAAGCCAAAAGAAATAAACTGCATTAATAATTTTCCTTTTGTTCCTGAAAAGGAAAATTGCTTATGAATGAAGCGTTTTAAATATTGTGAAGACATATGCGAAGTATCAAGTACATGATGAGAGATATCTTTAATAGGTTCAAGTGTTTTTTCATCAAGTTTAATAGCATCTTGTAAGCTTATTAAGGGAGAATTGATACTCAGGGGGTGATGCCTACGCGTTTCTCTAAATCTTCTTAGCAGCACTTCTTCCGAGGCTTTGATATAAAGAATTTGGACATGACATGTTTTTACGAGATTGGGGTAAATTTCATCAAATGTTTTAGGATTATCCTGATCGCGAGAATCCAGAGCCAAAGCAATGTGTGTTGCTTTGAGATTGTTATTTAGAATGGCTTCCGAGAAGGATTTAAGCATAACCGCGGGGAGATTATCAATACAGTAATAACCTAAATCTTCCAGGGCATGAATAGCGACTGTCTTGCCTGAGCCCGCTAAACCTGAAACAATGATGATGCTTTTCTTTTCATTGGGAGAGATATTTGCAACTTGATTTTCCATTTCTTCCTCAAGCTTTTTCATTTTTTTGCGCGTAGAAACGGCATGCTTATAGACATTTTCTTGTTAATTAAAAATAAATAATATGTCAATCAAATTAAAAATATCTTTTGTCTATTTTAAACATTAAAAAAGGGAAGAAACATTTAAAGTCTCTTCCCTCAATTTAAAATTAAGCTTTTGTTAACTTACTTTTCTCATAGGTCTGACGTCGTCTTCAAAGTCAGACACATAGGCATTTTCAAATTTATCAAAAACGTTTTCGTTGATTTTTGCAAAACGTTTATGAATTCTTAAATTAGTAGCATTATAGTCCGATTTTTCACTTACTGAAGAGAATTCATTGCGTTTATGCATTTTCTTTTTAGAAACTCGTCTTAACGACGATTCTAATTTATTTAATACTTTATCAATAGAGTGATAAATATCTCCTGCGCTTGCATTAACAAACGTACTCATTCTACCCGATGATACAGAAATTTTAACATGGTGCTCAAAGCCATCTACGCTAAAAAAAGCTTTTACAAAAATTATATTGGACGAATATTTTTCAATACATTCAATAATTTTCTGTTCAACAATAGAACGGTTTTGTTTAGATTTAGGGAAATTAACGAAATGCACTTCAACTTGCATGTAACCTCCTAATAATATAGGTCATAGTACAGAAGAAAAAACTTAACAATTTATCTGAATATTTTTAACAGATAAATGAATATTACATTATTGAATGTAATATGTTAGTTAAAATATCATCAGTTGGCTAAGGAGTCAATCTGTAATATATAATGTATTAAAACCGTTGAATTCTTTTTGATGAGGACATTATTCCTAGTGATTCTCTGTATTTAGCAACGGTTCTGCGGGCTATTTTAATCCCTTTAAATGATTCGATTTTTAATGCAATTTCATGATCTGATAGAGGATTTTTTTTATCTTCATTTTTGATAAATTCTGCCACATATTGTTTTATAGACTCATTAGCAAGTTCTTGCCCAGAGTTATTTTCTACAGCGGCATTAAAAAAATATTTTAATTCAAAAATACCTCTTGGAGAATATAAATATTTATCTGATGTTGCTCTTGAAATTGTACTTTCATGTAAATCTAATTCTTGTGCCACAACTTTTAAGGTAAGAGGATTTAAATATTCAACACCATATTCAAAGAAATTTTCTTGATGTCTAATAATCGATTCTACTACTTTTAATATTGTTTTATCGCGTTCTTTTAATGATTTTACAAGCCACTTTGCTGACTTTATATTTTCATTAATATATTTAGATATATCTTTGGAATCTTTTTCAAATGTATCATTTTTTAAATTAGAAACGAGTTTGGAATATTTTTTAGAAAGTTTCAGTCGTGGTAATCCATTTTCATTTAAACTACAAATCCATTTTCCATCCCTTTTAAAAACATAGACGTCAGGAGTTATTAATTGATTAGATAGAGGGCCAAATTGTCGTGCTGGTCTCGGATCAAAATGCGTTTTTATAAAGCGAAAAGCATTTTTAATTTCATTTATATTTGTTTTCTCAATTTTAGCAATTTTTAAAAAGTTTTGCTTTTGAAATTCGTTCCAATATTCTGTTAAGAGTTTTTCAACGTATTTCGGTTTTTTATCTAATTTTTTAAACTGTAAATAAAGACATTCTTGAGCGTTGCAAGCACCTACCCCTGTGGGTTCGCATTTTTGAATAGTCTCTATAGCAAATTGCACATCATCTATATGAATACTGTTTGCTTCTGAAATTGTTTCTTTATCTGTATTTAAAAATCCATTGTCATCAATGTACTGCAATATTGTTAAAACACATTCTTTTTCATAGGCACTTAAGCGCATAATTGCTATTTGTTCTTGAATGGAAGTATGTAAAGAAATATTTGAACTTGAGTCCGCATATTCTCTTTTTTGATCCGATGAAGAAATGGCTTCGTTACTTTTAATATCGTTGTAACGTTCTGTATAATCTGTTTGGTTAAAAGAATTTTGCAAAGCGCGTTTTAATTCTTCATAATGAAGTGTATATTCCTGTTCATCATATTTAGGAATGCCAATAAGACAAGGATTTTTTTCAAGTTCATCTGTTATGAGTTTTTCAAGTTCATAACGGCCTAAAGTTAGAATGGTAATAGAATGTTTAAGTTCGGCTGAAAGAGATATTTTTTGAGTTGTTTTCAGTCCTTGCTTAATTTCTAAAGCCATTCCCTAGTTCTCCGCTATCTTATTAAATGTAATACCGTTTCAGGGAGTTGGTTGGCCTGTGCCAAAACAGAAGTGCCTGCTGAAACAAGAATTTTACTTTGAGCAAATTTTGCTGATTCAGAACCATAGTCTACATCGCGAATTCGAGATTGAGCTGCATTGAGATTCTCACTTCCGATATCTATTGAAGTAATAGTTGAGTTTAGTCTGCTTTGCAATGCTCCTAAAGTAGCTCTTGTTTTTGTTACGTTTAACATAGAATTATCAAGTGCTGAAAAGATATCTTCCGTAGGACTTCCTCCCAGTTCCCGTCCATCTTCTCCTTCAATGCTTAAGTCTGTTAACTTGTTAAGTGATTCATTTAATTCTGATAAATCATCAAATTTTAGTGTAATGACTTCATTTTCTTCGTTTGTTTCACCATCGCTTTTTCTAAAGTTAACGCCGACCTGCACATTGATGTCTTTTTGGTCTTCATCAGAAAGCAGCTTTCGACCATTAAATTCAGTTTGATCTTTAATGCGGTTGACTTCTTTTCCCAATTCCTGAAATTCTTTGTTCAAAAAGGATCTTTCTGTTTCGCCTATAGTGTCACTGGCGGCTTGTGTTGTGAGCTCCCTCATTCTAATAATTATATTATTTAACTCACTGAGGCCACCTTCTCCTGTTTGTAAAAAAGAAATTCCATCGGAGGCATTTCTTTTTGCTTGTGCAAAGCTTCTTACTTTAGCGCGCATTGTTTCTGAGATAGCAAGCCCTGCGGCGTCATCGGAGGATTTATTTATTCTTAACCCCGAAGATAATTTTTCAATACTATCTGATAATTCATCTTGATTTTCACTTAATCTTCTTTGCGCCAAGAGACTATCAATGTTGGATTTAATTCTAAGTCCCATAAAAATGATCCTTATTTATTTTTATTAACGCAATAAAGCAAGTGCCATTTCAGGGCGTTGATTTGCTTGTGCTAGAATGGCAAGTCCACCTTGAGACAAGATTCTGCTTTGTGATAATTTTGCTGTTTCATCAGCAAAGTCTGTGTCGCGGATACGGCTATTTGCAGCCATCATATTTTCAGTATTTATTGAAATATTACTTATTGTTGAATTTAGGCGTGATTGTGTCGCTCCGAGTGTTGCTCTTGTTGATGCAATCATATTTAAACTGCTATCAATGGTATTTAAATTTGCTGCGATCGATTCTCTATCTTCACCCGCAAGTGAAGTGTCTTTTAAACCTAAAGATTCTGAATTTACGCCTGTGGTATCGCCACCAAATTGAAGGGTTAATATGTCATTTGGTGTTCCGTTATAACCAACTTGAAGTGTGATGGGTGTTTCAGATTCATTTGCTGATAGAAGTTTTCTGCCATTAAATTCTGTTGTTTCGGAAATACGATCAATTTCTTGTGTTAATTGTTGATATTCTTTATCAATATAGTCACGTTCTTGAACGCCTAAAGTGTCACTTGCAGATTGCATTGTTAATTCGCGCATACGAATTAAAATATTTGTTGTTTCGTTTAATCCGCCTTCAGCAACTTGGAGTAAAGAAACACCATCATTTGCATTTCTTTTTGCTTGAATTAAGCTTCGTGTTTTTGCTCTTAACCCTTCAGATATAGCTAGTCCCGCAGCGTCATCGGCTGACTTATTTATTCTTAATCCAGAGGATAATTTCTCCATGCTTGATGTCATGTCTGCATTATTATTGGAAAGAAATCTTTGTGCCGTAAGGGATTCTACATTGGTTTTAATACGTAAACCCATAATATTCTCCTCCTTGATAGCCTGAAAACCGCATTTGTGGATTGCGGGGCTGTTTGCAGCACCAACCTTGATACTTTGCAAACTTATAGGTCATTCACCTGTTATCCATGGTGCTTCCGTGACCTATGCAGGGCTTATCGAAGATTTGAATTGGTAAATTAGAAAAAATTTATATTTTTTAAAAAATAATTAAAAAACATAGTATTATCATAATTTTATAATTATTTTTTATTTTTATTAAAATGTATAATGTGTAAATGAATTAAAATTAATATTTTACAGGATTGGAAAGAATCCTTTTTACAATAACTTACAAATATTTCTCGATTTTCTTGACTTTTTTTTGCTGTTCTGCTTTTTTCAGAAGGTTTCTAAAGTGTTTTTTTATATGAAACTAGGGGTATCATAATGAATCGTCTTGACTCAATTAGTTTTGGCAAAATCGTGCAGATTAGAGAGCAGCTTTTAAAGCTGCAGGCCACAGGTAAAAAAGTATATCGTTTGGAGTCGGGTGATCCCAGCTTTTCCATAGCACCGCATATTTCTGTGGCCATTGAAAAAGCTCTTCATGATGGAAAAACTCACTATATTCCTAATAATGGTATTCCTGAATTATTGAAAGCGCTCTCACAAAAACTTTATAATCAAAATAAAATTAAAGTAACAGAAAATGATATATTTGTAACAAATGGCGCCATGCATGCGCTGTATGTTGTATTTCAATGTATGCTAGAGCAAGGTGATGAAGTTATTGTTCCTGAACCTCTCTGGACAGAAATTGGTGAAAATATTCGTCTCGCCGGCGGTGTTACGGTATCCGTTCCTTTATCAAGACAAAATAATTATCAATATAGTTATGAAGATATTGTTAAAAAAATAACTTCACGAACAAAAGCGATTTTTGTAAATTCACCACAAAATCCATCTGGCGCTATTGTTCCTAAAGAAGAATTACAGCGTATTGCAAATTTAGCTGCAGAAAGAGGATTGTGGCTTATTTGTGATGAAGCATATGAAGATCTCGTTTATGAAGGAGAGCACTATTCTCCGGCAAGTGGTCTTGAAAATTACGACAAAGCTATTTCTTTATATTCTTTTTCTAAAACCCATGCCATGAGTGGTTTACGTGTGGGTTATATTGTAACAAAAAATAAAGCATTAAAAGAACGTATTCCTAAATTGTTACGTTGTACCGTCAATGGAATTAATAGTATTGCTCAATGGGGAGCTTTAGCTGCTGTAACAGGACCTCGTGATCACCTTGAATTTATGCTTACAGAGTATAAAAAACGCCGCGAAATCATTTATAATGCTGCTTCGGAAATCCCAGGTTTAATTCCCTTTAAACCTCAGGGTGCTTTTTATCTGTGGTGTGAAGTTGAGCCCTCTTTGCTTAATCAATTGCAAATTAAATCTGTTTCGCAACTTTCTGACTTTTTAGCAGAACGCGGTATTGGCAGTGCCCCTGGCGATAGTTTTGGCATTAGTTGTGCCAATGCCATTCGCTTTGCTTTTAGTTGTAGCACTCAGCAAGTAGTTGAGGGATCTAAGGCGCTTAAAGAAATTTTACAATTTGGAAATTCCTGATTAAAGTCTATTTAAAATAAAACAATATTGTTTTATTTTAAGAATAAGGCATGTGTTATGGAAAAAGAACATGACTTTAAGTGGACCGTAATAGGAGCGGGACCTGCTGGAATTGCTGCTGTGGGAAAGTTAATTGATAATCAAGTCAATCCTAAGCAAATTGCTTGGCTTGATCCCTCTTTTCAAGTCGGTGATTTTGGTACAAAATGGAATAAAGTACCAAGCAATACAAAGGTGAGTTTATTTTTAAAATTTTTAAATGAATCAACCTCATTTAATTATCCAAACTGTAAAGAAAATTTCAAAATTCATGAATTAGATCCTAACGGAACATGCGAGCTCAGTTATATGGTCTCGCCTTTGGCATGGATATCTGAACATTTAAGGAAAAGTGTAACTTCTTTAAAAAATTCCGCTGTATCTGTGAAAATGAAAAATAGAAATTGGGTTGTTTCTTTAGAGGGTGGAGAACAAATCACATCGACAAATGTGATTTTAGCGACAGGTGCTAAGCAAAAAAGTTTATCCTATCCTTCGTTGAAAGAAATTTCATTAGAAATTGCTCTCAATAAAGATAAATTGTCTGAGTATTGTTCTAATAAAGATAAGATTGCTGTATTTGGATCCTCACATTCCGCAGTTTTAATACTCAGAAATTTAATAGAATGTACCGCTGTAACAAGAATTTTGAATTTTTATCAATCTCCTTTGTGCTATGCTGTTTATTTAGACGATTGTATTTTATTTGATAATACAGGGTTAAAAGGTACAACGGCGCTGTGGGCAAAAGAAAATTTACACGGAAAATTACCTCAAAGTCTTGAGCGCTATGTTGCTAATAAAGAAAATCTTCAAAAATATCTCTCCCAATGCACTCATGTTATTTATGCTGTTGGATTTGAATCTCGTGCAATTCCAGTCGAAGATTTTGAATCAATAAATTACAATGCAAAGACAGGAATTATTGCTCCAGGTCTCTTTGGGTTTGGTATTGCGTATCCAGAGTCTAAAGTAGATCGTTTTGGAATTGAGGAATATCGTGTGGGATTATGGAAATTTATGAGTTACCTTAATGAGATTTTACCAATATGGCAGAAATACTCACTCTAAAAATTATATTTCGTCGGGTAAATATATTTCTTTTCCATTTGCAAAAACAGTAATTGTCACATTCCCTTTTCTATAAATTTTTGCGCCGTCATCTCTAATTTCCAACAAAACTCTATTATTAGGATCCTGTACCCAAGCGACATATTCAGTAGGAGTCATATTTTTTACCGGAGGAGTAGAACTTAAATTTAATTTCTGATTCTGTTCCTTGCTTTTCATATTTTCATTTGAATTCTGTGTTTCAATTTTTTTATTATTTGAATTTTTTATTTCTATTTCTTCAACGGTTTGATTTTTAGTGATATAAAATGAAATGCCTAATGCAATTAATAAACCCGAGCAAATAAAAATTAAATTTCTTTTATCCATAGTACATACCCACTTCTTAGAAAGTATTTTGTGAATTAATAAATTCTGTATTAGTTTGACTTGAATAAAATTTATACAAGTTATTATAAGTTAATTCAAGAATGGAATTGTATTTTTCGTTGAAAGTTCTATTGCTTGTTTTATCTGTTAAATATTGTTCAAGTTCAATTGTAATATAAAGAGTTGTAATGTTTCCTAAAATATTATCATTTTGGCAAGAATTTAAATTATTTAATGTGAAATTATTTAATGAATTTGATAAATTTAATATTTCTTCTGGATTAAATAAACAATTACCATCTGGTTTTAAATACTCCATGAGATATATTTTATCGCTCACATGAAGTTCTTTAAACCAGCTATTAAAGCAACCTTTTAATGATTGTCTTACTTTCCCAAGTGCATCATAGGAATCATTTTGAACTTTATGAATCATATTTGCACTTGCTAAGGAATGGGTGCTTATCATTAGAAAAGTCAACGTTAAAATTTTTTTCAGCATGGGGATAAACCTCTAAGTGAAATTAAAAAGGAGCTTCTCATTCTTAGAAGCTCCTTTTTTTTAGGTTAGAGAAAATCGGGAAGAATATTTCCTTCAGGAGAGGTTGGAGCCATTATGTTTCTGTTATTTCCGCATTGATTTGCATCTTTATAACCGACGCATGATTGCGATTGGCTTGCTGCTTGTGATGCATCTGTTAAAGGAACAGCCGCTGATTGCTCTCCCGGATTACAAGCACGGTAAGCTCTTGAGTTTACATTCCAAACAAAACAAAGATTTGTTGGAATTGAAATTTGAATTGCTTGAGTTTCAAATGATGCCAATTCTTTATGAATCTTTAATCCTTTGAGACTTGCTAAATCCTGAACATTTGTTTGCCAATAAAAGTTCGGACGATTTGATAAAGCGGTTGATGCAGATTGTTCCCAGCCTGATTGTTGGTAAGCTTGGAAAACATTTTGATAACCGTTTTGTTGTGTTTGATCATTAATTGGCACAGGTGGAATTTGTTGATTTTGTTGTTGCACTTGTTGCCAGTATTGAGACTTATCGCCAGGAGAAAGATTCGATTTTTGAATTTGCAATTGGCCGATTTCTTTTTCAATCGCTTGAACAGCTGCAATATAAGCAGCCTCTTTATCTCCAGAAATCATAGTAAGTTTACAAGCGCTTTGTGCTTGTTGAACATTAGGTATGAGATTAGATACGATATTGTCTTGATAGACAGCAACTTGTTTGTTTATGACAGATTTTACGCCTGGTAACATCCCAGAGGTAAAATCGCAATCAAGAATGGCTTTATAAGATGACACTTGTTGTTTTAACACACCTTTTACAGCAATTGGTGGAATAAAGGGAGAAAGATTTCTTGCAAAAGAAACTGCTCCATTTGTCGTTAAATCAAAGTTAAATGTGGCACCTGCAAGGTTTCCTCCTCCTTTAAGCGATGAGAATATAGGAATACCCGCTCTTTGGCTTTTCACGCCATTGGCGTCGTATTGCAGCTCTGTTAAGGATTCAAAGCTCAAACCAGACATAGGCATAATTGCTATTCTGATATCTTGTGCGTAATTATTTTTATATGTTTTTATTTTTAATAATTCATCGGCAGTAAAACCGCCATAAATATTCCCAGTTATTAACCCACCATTTGATGAATTTAAAGCAACTAAGCTTTGATTTAATCTATTGTGTCTTTCAGTGATGGACTCTCCAAAATTCAATGGAAAATAGATCCCTGCATTGCTAAATAATGTTGTTATATTATTATACATTGAAGTTAAAACGCCTGCAGGAAGGCTGCCTTGAAAGCTGGAAACATTTGCTTCAGCAGCTTTCTTTCTTTCCAAAGCTTTATTTAAATAATTTTGATATACGGCGATGTTGGGATCGGACGGATTCGCTTTTATCGCATCATCTAATACTTTTTGCAAATCCATAACGACTTTTCTAGCATTAAAATATTCTTCTGATGTTAAATTTGAAAGCTTCATACTTAAATCAGAAATTAAGGAAGAGCTTGATACAGCTACTTCATTTTTTATAAAGGTGGCTGAAACTCCATCCGCATTCACTGATGCTTGTAATTTGGGAATATAATAATATTGTTTAGCATCAACACTATCTTGATAGACAGGTAATCCAACGACAAAGTCAATTGATGGTTTGTCTTGTTGTTGCATTTGTTGATTAACGGGTAAAGGCAATGTCGTTGTTTGAATTTTTGAATTCGCAAAGGCCATTGCAGGAATAGAAGCAGAAACTAAAGCAAATAATGAAATATATTTCATTAATGTCTCCTTTTAAAATGTAGAAAAATAGTTCAAAATAACTATATCTGGGTTGCTTTTTTAAATATTTGTTATTTTAAACTGATTCTTTTACTAGCACACAAAGGAATTTTTTTCAAATTAATTAATGTCAATATTTTTATTGAATAAATATAAAATTAATATTTTTTTGTTTCCTTATTTTAAATAATTTTTTTAATTTTATATTTTTTTATTTATTAAAAATTTTTTTATTTATAATTTCTTACATTTTTAATGTGTCAAATATTTTTATATTAGGTTACTTGTGTGCTTTAAAAATATAAATATATTTTTGATAATATATTTAATATTGTATAAGCTATAAGTATCGATTGATATTTTGGTGATTTAGAATAATGGAAAGGTTTTTATGGAAAATAAAATTTTTCAAATAAATCAAAAGAATTTCATTTTTTTAGGAGCATCTTTGCTCTTAATAGGTTTGTCAGGTTGCTCTCAATTGTATGATTTGCCCGATCCTACTGTTCCTTTAGATATTGCCTCATTTAATTCCTTAAATGACTTAGTCTCTTATTCTAAGTCTTTAGGGTATGTTCCTTCCTATTCAACAAACGGCCGAGAATATGGGTTACTTAGTGCCGCCGATCTTGGAGCGTGTGTTGTCATGAGAAGTGGCAATATTAAATGCTGGGGATATAATTCAACGGGACAGTTAGGTAATGCTTCAGCAACAGATTCTGCAACGCCTGTGTTAGCTTCTGTAAATGGAACAGCTTCTGTTAGTTCAGGTGATTTTGCCGTTTCCGTTTCTGCTGCTCTAGGAACGACATGTGGCTATTTCAAAAGTGGTTTTAAATGCTGGGGAGATAATACTCAGGGACAGTTAGGAAATGGAAATACAACTTCAAGTAACAATCCGGTTAGTGTTTCAAATATTGGAAGCAAAACTTTAAAAAGCTTTGCCGTTGGTGACCAGCATTCGTGTGCTCTTTACACAGATAGCACAGAGAGCTGTTGGAGTTCGAATGCTTTTGGTCAGGTTGGTGATGGCACTTCAGGTACGTCACGTCTTACAGGCGTGACAGCGAGTTTACCAACGGGAGATTCCGTTATTTCTTATATTGCGGCATCGGATAGAATGACGTGCGCTGTTACAACTTCAAGTAATGGGTATTGTTGGGGAAATACAACTTCTACTTATCTTAATTTACTTTTTAATCCTACGCCTACTTTCATGGGTAGCAACTTGACCGCTGTTTCCAGCGGTGATGGATCACATATGTGCTTTATAAATAAGAACCAAGGTCTTCAATGCTTTGGGAATAATGCGAATGGGCAATTAGGAAATAGCTCAACTGTACTTTCTAGCACTTTAGTTGGAGTCAATAATTTAAGTGGAGTTGAAATGGTGGTTACTGGTGATAATCATACTTGTGCCGTTGCAAACGATTATAAAAATGTCTATTGCTGGGGCGACAATACCTTTGGACAGGTAGGAGCGGGTTCATCGCAGACTCAATTTACAGTTCCTAATATAGGATCTCCTGTGCAAGGTTTTCCCGCAAATTCAAAGATTGTGGATATTGCGGCATCCGATAAAACAAACTGTGTGTTACTAAGCACAGATGATGTTTATTGCTGGGGAGCAAATGGAGGAGGTTTAGGAAATGGCTATGTTGGAGTGGCGTTGGGTACGGCAAAATACTCTACTGCAATTAAAATATTAAATAGAGCGGATCCATAAAATAAGATAATATAAAGATTTTTCTTTTTAAAATAATTAGAAGTTAGAAGAACAAGCCAAGGGTCAGATCTGCAGAGTAATAGTTAAAAGAGCCTTCACCGCCCGCGTTGGCATTTCCTTTACTGTCATTTGCATTTTGATAAATCATGTAGGCATTTGAATAATAAAAACTAGGTCCATAATACATTCCAAAACTGCTGTCGAAATGATATTTGAATAATACATTGAAACCTATGCCGTAATTTAGGTTGTGCTGAATATAAGGTGAATACGTTTGTTGATAAGTTGAAGTATCTGTCGTTTGTAACCAAGTATCATAAAATGAATAATATAAGTAAGGATTGATTAAAAAATCTACAAATGAGAATGATAAATTATATCCAAAATCCAGCCCAGTTTGAAATGAGTCATAGGCATGAGTGTAAGTCACTGACGATTGAATAGAAGGGGGTGTGTAAGTTACGTTATCGTATTTTCCACCGAATCCAATATAAAAGTCTTTTGAACCCATAAAGGGAAAAAGAATTTTTAATTTAGCGTCATAACCTGTATAGTTATTCCCTTGGATATTCATCGATTCATATCCACCACCAAGCAAAAGTTTTATTGTATTGCCATCAGATCCAAACTCTTGAGAATAACTATTTTGATATGTGGATAAAATTGAAACTATTAAAATTAATTTAAAATTTTTAAATTGGTAAATGGAATTCTCCAATTCTTTAAAAATTATTACAATTATATTAAAATTATATTACACTTTTTTTATATTAAAATTATGACATATTTTTGACTTTAAAAGAATTAAAATTTTAACGAGCTTCGAATATCACTTTGAAACCAATATTATTTAAGAGAGTTTTTTTAGAATTTTCTAATAACCCAGCCCATGCCATCAAATTTGTTGTCTTAGGGAGTAAATTTGCCAGTTGAAAAAAAATGCTGCTATCATGTGAAAAATTATGGGGATTGTATCCTGATATGGCAATATAAGGAGCATCTGTATCTAATACAGTTTGAAGTTCTTTTTTATTATGAATTATAAAAATGATTGAGAAGTGAAATTCACGTCCAATTTCTGTTAAGTATTGTATTTGATATTTATCTAAATTATAACAATATATAAACATTCCATCAAAACCATGGATAATAGAGTCGTATATTTCATATTCTTGAGTGAAAAAACCGGAGCGAAGAACCAAGGAGTCTTCATGTTTAATAGAAATTTTTTCAAGCCATTCTTCATGCAGTGGTGAGGTGAATAGGCAAAAAATATCATCTTTATTGTTAAAATCTATTATGTTTACTTCAGTATCGAATAAACTACAAAAATCTTTATCATGAATATAATTAGGAATAAGAGTGTATTTTTTATTTTCAATTTTATGATTTAAATTGTATTTTGTTTTATTTCTTAAAAAAATATTTTCAGCCAATTGTCTTTTATCTGATAATGAAAAATAATTCGAGTTTAATAAAGTTAATTTTTTTTGTTGCTCAAGAAAAAAACTTAATAAATTTTTTTTTTGAAAAAACATGAATATATATTTCCATTGTTAGTTTGAATTGTTTTTCCATTTATCAAGCATTTTAAGTGCTTTACCGGAATTTATAGTTTCTTTAGCTAATGCGATGCCTTCTGAGAGGCTATCGCATAATTCGGCACACCATAATGTTGCAGCTGCATTTAATATCACAGCATCTAAAACAGCAGAATGAGCTCGGTTTTTTAATGTTTCAATTAATATTTTAGTATTGTATTCAACGTCTTTTCCAAATAAATCTTTAATTTTATGGGTCTTAAATCCAAAATCACTGGGTTTTATAACGTCATGTGAAATTTTCCCATTTTCTAATTTCGAAAGATAAGTTGCACTGCAAACTGAAATTTCATCTAAGCCATCTTCTCCATAAGCAATGAGGGCTCTGTTGCGTCCTAGCTTTTTCATACAATTTGCCATTAATGGTAAAGAATCTTTATTATAAACCCCAATGAATTGCCCTGTTAAATTAACTGGATTAGCTAAAGGGAAAACTAAGTCAATTATGGTTTTAAATCCTAAAGTTTTTCGAATATCCATCAAATGTTTTAATGTAGGATAAAATGTATTTAATTGTAAAAAGGAGAAATGGCATTTGTTTAACTGATCATAAGCATTATCTAAAGAATTTGCAGGATTGATATTGAGCATTTGTAAGACGTCGCCACTGCTGCCCGATTTATTAGAAATTCCAACTCCCGTAAATCGGGCAACATGGGCACCTGCTCCTGCTGTAACCAGCGATGAAATAGTTAATATATTAAGCGTGGATGTTTTATCTCCTCCTGTGCCGCTACAATCGACGACATGGGGAAGAGTGTGTTTTATTTTATTTTTATGATTTTCTTGAATTGTTTTTAATATTCTAATGATCACTTCTTCAGATAGGGGTAAGAATCGGAAACCAGTTAATACTGCGGCAATACGTACATCAGATAAAGTGCCATCTATCATGCTGTGTGTAAGAGCTTCTGCTTCATCAATTGAAAATCCACGTCCTGCAAAAACTTGTTCCATCATGGGTGAAAAATTTTTATCAATAATCATTATCGTTCTCTTTAGTTTGAATTGAAGTAACTGAATATGAAAAACTAGCAGATAAAACTGTTTGAGTAAATGAGTTGTTTTTAATTCCGGTGAGATTTAAAAATTTATTGATTTCATGAAAGCAGGTTGCAGGAGCTTCCAAACACAACACATGGGCGCAGCCTTCAACCCATTTTGCTGTTATATTATTAATATTTTTATTTAAATTTATAGCTATTTGTCTTGACAATAACTTATCTTCTTTTCCCCATAAAAGTAATACAGGGCATCTTATTTTTTTTAAATTACTATCGATAAAATACTTTTCTTGGGTTGTTTTTAGAAGATCTTTAACTCTTTCATCTTTTAAATTTCGAAATAAAGATCTTTTTGCTGTTTCACTTAAAAAAGGAAAACCCGTGTAAGGAAATGCTTTTAAAATTCCGGGATATAATTTTTGGAATTTTCTCCAGCTAAGATATGTTAGAGTATCTCTTAAGGCGAAGGGATTTATTTTTAATCCTGCAGGATTCATTAAAATGAGCTTATTTATTATTTCTGGATAATGAATAGATAAGTGAAGTGAGAGCCAGCCTCCTAAACTTAATCCACATATATCAACGCTATCATTGGTAATTGCTTTGATAAATTCGACTAAAGATTCGCCATGCTCAAAAAAATCCATGATGGGATTATTGGGTTCACTAAAACCAGACATATGGAATAAATCTGGAATTAAAATACGTCGTTTGTTGGCGAGCATTTTTCCTAAAATCCACCAACTTTGTCCACTACTTCCTAATCCATGAATGAATATAAGTGGTTTTAAGTTTGATTTAGGATCACTGTCATAATAATGTATTTGGCCAAATTTTGTTGATATTTTTTTTGATTGAAAACCAGATAAATTTAGATATTTTTTAAAGCAAGCAGATAAAGTGCGATCAACTCGAATTTCAGTTGCCTTGATTACGTCAAGATCTTCGACTTTTCGGGCTGGACGAATGACAAATTGAAGGAGCTTGAGATAAAGGAATCTATTCCAATTCATTTTATTAGAAAAGAAACCAAAGCTTAAATTCCTTTGTGGCATTTTTATCCAATCTCTTGTAAAAGTTCGTTTTCAATTTGTTTTGCCATTTCTTCAATTCTTTTATACTCAGGACCTTCAAGTGTAATGCGGGCAAGCGATTCAGTGCCACTATAACGTAACAATACTCTACCTGTTGAACCAAGCTCTTCTTCAAATCTTTTAATCAGGGTATTTGTTTTATGAAGGTTCGCTAGAGGAGGTTTTGATTTCACTTTTACATTCTTTGTAATCTGTGGAAATTTTTTCATAATAGAAGTGAGTTCTGATATTTTTTTATTGGTATGACACATCATTTCAAGAACTTTTAAGCAGGCAATAGTGGCATCACCTGTTGTGCTGGAGTCGAGAAAAATTAAATGACCCGACTGCTCTCCTCCAAGTATAAAGTCATTGGTAAGCATGCTTTCCATGACGTTACGATCTCCTACGCTTGTTCTAATGACATGAATACCCGCATTTTCCATTGCAACGTCAAAACCTTTATTACTCATTATCGTAACACAAACACCATTATTTTTTAATTGATTTTGTGATTTCATTTCAAGAGCACACATAGCAATAATATGGTCTCCATCCAGGATGTTACCTTTTTCATCGACAACAATTAAACGATCGGCGTCACCGTCTAATGCAAAACCAATGTCCGCTTTATATTCTACAACTTTTTCAGCTAAATTTTGAGGGTGTAAGGCACCACACTCGTAATTAATATTAAATCCATTAGGGTCATCGTGTATGGAAATGACTTTGGCTCCTAGTTCTTCAAAAACCTTTGGCGTTACTTTATAACCTGCGCCATGTGCACAATCTAAGACAATTTTTTTGCCATCTAATTTTAAATTTTTAGGGAAACGTTCCTTTAAAAAGACGGCATATTGACCAATGGCATCATCAATTCTTTTTGCTCTTCCCAATTGTTCGGAGTTCACGAGATATTTATCTAAATCAGGGCTATCTATAAGTTGTTCGATTTGAGATTCATCATGATCGGGAAGCTTAAATCCATTGTGATCAAAAAGTTTAATGCCATTATCTTGAAAGGGATTGTGACTTGCCGAAATCATAATTCCGGCATTGGCACGCATACCTCTTGTTAAATAGGCTATTCCGGGGGTCGGTAGAGGGCCTACAAACAAAACGTCAACGCCGACGCTACATAATCCTGATGCAATGACTCCTTCAATCATATACCCACTGACACGAGTGTCCTTTCCAATGAGAACTTTGGGACGTTCCGATCTTTTTTTTAAAATAATGCCAAATGATTGAGCTATTTTTAAAAGCATATTAGGTGACATGAGTCCTTTATTGGCTTCGCCTCGGATGCCATCGGTGCCAAAATATTTTGCCATATGAAAACCTTTAAGGATTAAGATGTACTGAAATTGTATCTGGAAGCATTTTTACGAGTGAAATATTTCCAGGTATTTTTAATATAAGTTGTTTGTCTTGCCAACCTGGTTTCAATCCTGATGCATCCAGGAAAACCCGAACGGCAGAGGGATCGAGTTTATTTAGAATATCTCTTTGTCCAGAAACTTCAACATCAATAGAGCGGGGGCGTAACTGAATTTTAGAAAGAGTTTTTTTATTTATATTTTTAATTTCTATAGGGACGGAACGGAATGTTCGATTGAATTTTTTAGGACCTAGGGTGATAGAAACCACAACGCTTTTTTCAATTGCATTAATTGCGGAAGATTCTTCAAGCTCTAAATTAGCATCGGTAATTAAATTTTTATTTATTCCTTCGATAATAATAGGAAGTGTAAATATATTTTGAGTTCGTGCTAATTGCTGTCTCGCACCTGAAACTTTAATATGAGAAGGAGTTACTTTAACTTGATCTACCATTAATCCTGCATGTGGCTCCCCTTTTAATACGGCTTGAATGGGCAATATTTTTTCTTGCAGTTTATCAATATCCACATCAATATAGGGGCGTTCAATTACCATAGCATATTGCTTAGGTAAATTAGGAAAACTATCACGACCTACTTTTACGCGTACTCTTCCCGGTGTTTCACTAATAATATCAATTTCTCCTGTGAGTTCGGAATCGCTGGGTGAAATTGAAAATATAGAATTTTGTTGTTTAATTGTAACGTCTAATGCTCTTTCTTTGGCTCCTAAAATAACCATGGAGGGTGACGTAACAAGTTTGATACGAGCGACTTTTTCGAAGCTTAAATCTTTGTCTGTTCTTACAATAAAAAATATAACAATAGAAAATAACAATGACAAAACTTTTAACCAAAAATTATTGGTAATTGTTTTAAATAATCCTCGAACAAGTGTTGTATTTTCTTGAGATCCTGTAGCCATTACTTTTTATCATCCTTATTGTTTTTATCGAAAGCATCAGGTTCTTTTTTGGTTTCAATGGGGGGATCCAATGGAATTCCGCCAATGGAAATATCTCGGGGAGGTGGTGATTTCGGAATAGGGGGATCGAAGCGATCTTCGGGAGCAATTTCGACAATGGCTTTCAAAGCTTTATTTTTTTCGCTGGTATTCATGGTTTTAGGGAAGTCATCTTGAGTTGAATTCTCATCCATATTTAAGTTGTCTTCTAAGCTTAAGGGGTCAAGATTACTGTTTGATAAATTTTGATGTTTATTTAATATATTGCTCGATATAAATTGAATATCTGAAGATTTTATATCTTTTATTTTGGAACTTCTTGGAAAACGAATATGAATATTTTTTGGTACATTTGATGCAATTCTATTTTCATTTTCTATTTGCTGAAGAGCGAAACTCTCTAAAGACGATACTTTTTTATGCAAGGGAGCCGTTTTATCAAATGATTTTTTTCTTTCATTTTCAAATTGAGGCAATTTATTTTTAAATAAAGCATTTTTTAATTTATTCATCAATTTATGATAATTAAATATAATAAAATTGTCGACCCAATTCACTAGTGTTGAATTTTGACCACGAGGAATTAATAAAATAGAAAGCATTTTACGAGCCGCTTCAATAGAGCTTTGTCGTTGTAAATTTCCTTCCCAGGCGATTGAAATATTCCCCGTTTCTTCGCTAACAACAAGAACCACAGCATCTGTTTCTTCAGATATTCCTACAGCAGCGCTATGACGAGTCCCCATTTTTTTGGAAAATCTAGGATTTTTTGAAAGCGGTAATTGTGCAGATGCACAATTAATACGATCTTTTTTAATGATAACAGCACCATCATGTAAAGGAGAAAAAGATTGAAAAATGCTGCTTAGCAACTGTTCCGTGATCACAGCATCAAGCATGATGCTGTGATCATAGAGTTTGTCCAATCCTACTGAACGTTCGAAGACAATGAGCGCTCCAATACGTTCATGGCTTAATGATTTTGCCGCATTTGTAATTTCATCAATAATGGCAGCTCCCGAAACAGCATCAAGACCGCTGAAAAAGGGGCCTCTGCCAAAACGAGTTAGAAGTCTTCGTATATCATCTTGAAATAGAACAATTACGACTATAATAAATGAAGAATAAAATTTACTAATAATCCAATGCAAAGTATCAAACTGTAGCATGCTTGAGAACACATAGGTTATAAATATAACAAGCATACCAATAAGAACTTGAGCTGCTCTTGTTCCTTTTAGTTGCGCTATGATTTGATAAAATAAAAATGCAACAAGACTAATGTCAAGCAGGGCTTTCCAAGATAGAATTGATTTTATAGACTCTAGGTAATTCATTCCTTCCCATCATATATTATCCACAGCAATTCCTTGCGGGGGTATGAAATCAAAAAGATCATTTGACATTGATTTAGGTGAATAATTTGAAAACTCAAGCCTTGTGCGATTTCCACTCAACTGCACGATGCGTAGCTCTTGTATGAAACCTGTCTTCACCTGAATAACAGCGTATAAAACTTTTTGTTGTTTGTCTCCCTTAGGAACTAGCTTCAAAAGGGTATATTCGTCATTTTGTGGTGGTGGGGTGTCAGATTTTACATGCGGGGTATTTATGTCCTGGTTTAATTTAACGGCTTCTTCATTTGTCCATTCTGATATTTCATAATATTTTTTTATTTGCGAAAGATTTGTCAAAAGGTTTACGAAGCCAATTTCATTTGATTTTGATTGTAAATGTTGAGCATGCTTTAATTCAGGGATATATTTCCAAAAAGATTTTTCATTGGAAACATAAATTTCTTGGCGGGGTGAAATTATTTCAAAGCGAAATGAAGCAGGCTTTTTAATGCTTAAAATACCTTCCGCTTTTGTGATTTTGTCTCTGAGTACAGAATAAGTTTCTTGTTTAAATTGTACCGAAAATTGATTTTGTTTTGAAGCTATTTTTAAAATTTTTTCAAATTTTTTTTCAAATTGAATATTTGAGGTGTTTTTAAGAGTAATTTTGTTTTCAGAGTTTTGGCAATATATATTTTTTATTAAGAAAAAAGATTGAAAAAGTAAGAATAAATAGACAAATTTTTTAATTTTAAATTTAGACATTTGTTCCCCATTGTCTTGTTTATGTTAGTATTTTTTCAAGATCAGATATCATTCTTGCAATACAAAAACTTTCTGAAGGTTTTTGTATTGCATTTATATTTGCAATATCTTCCAGCCAATTTAAAAATGGTGAAAAATAGTTCATATAATCTAAAACAACAATTGGTTTAGGCGGATTTGTTTCTTTATTATAATTAATGAGGGTAATTAATTTTTCTAAGACCTCGTAACCTCCTGGAAGTATAATAAATAAATCCGATTTCTGAATGAGCTCCGTAGTTCTATTTTTTTCGTAGGGAGTTGACATGAAATTCATATTTCCATTTTTCGAGAAAACTCCCTCGCATAATTGTTGTACCATACCCGAATTGTGATCTGCAATTTTAATTTTAAAACCCTTTTGACTTAAAAATTGTCCTAATTCAAAGGCAAGATTTAAAAATGGGAGGGGTATTTCATTTTGAGTAGAACAAATCACGCCAATGGAAGGAGAATTATAGATTTTCATAAGGTAAAGATCCTCTCAATTTAAGATCATAATAAAAATATATGAAAATAAAAGAATTAAAATATAAATAAGAAAAATATTTTAGATTTTGAGTTCAATATGTGCGCCATACCAAGGCTGGCTTGTTTCATCATGAAAGGCAAATGGAACGACTTTCAACTCGATTTGGTTTGAAGAGGCTACTTTTTTTTGTTTTTGCACTGCTTCTACGCGATAAAAAACGGCGGCTGCAATAGCGGTACCAACTATACCACCTACAATCACGTCACTGGCGTTATGGGCATGATCTTTTACTCTCGTGGAGGCGACCCATGAGGCTGCTCCATAAGCGACAGTAGCATAAGTCCAACTTAATAAGGGGGAACGAGAATATTCAAACATAAGTGCGCTGGAATATGTGGCAAAGGAAAAGGCGTGGGAAGCATGGCCGCTGAAGAAAGAAAAACGATCATCATTTGAAGTAGAACCTTCGGTACTTTCTTTATAATCGTAGAAGGGTCTCTTTCTTTGAAATGTAACTTTAGTCGTTGAGGTTGCCAATTCTGTAAGTAAAATAGCATGAAGCCAGCCTCTGACCTGTGTTCCTAATGCAAAATCATCGTTCGCTAAAGTGAGTCCTCCTAAAACGAGCCCCGCTGTTCCTAAGGCAAAAGGCAGTATTATTGATGCGGGAAGAGTTGTAGGTCTGGGAGTTTCATCTGCTGTTTCACTATTAAATGGCCATAAGGAAACAGAGCGAGGAGTATAAAGATAAGATATGGCGCCGACGAGAGCTCCTTCAAGGGGAAGAGTGTAGATATCTTGTTTGAAATCTCCCGGATTGAATGTCTGCATGCTCAATGTAGACTGTTCCGGAGGCGCTTGTGGCGGATTGTAAGTTATCATTTTTTAACTACTTCTAAATTTATTCGCTTAAAGAAGTTATCGTTTCTTTTTAACCATTCGGGTGTAAATTCAAGAATATTTTTACGAGTAAAATAAAGAAAAATACAACCAGCAATAAGGAAACAGAAACAAAGTAATTGCCCCATTGTCAAAACTTGCCACCAAGGGACATCGGGATAAGCATTGAGTGGGTTCCAAGAAAAATTTGAAAGATAAAAATAATTGATTTGTTTATCTGCTGCTCTAAAGTATTCAACCATAAATCGATACAAGCTATAAAAAATAATAAAACAAGCTGAAAGTGTTCCTTCTTTTTGTTTCCAGCGAGAAATAATATAAAGAGTTAAAAAGAGACCCCATCCTTCAGCTAAACTTTGGTATATTTGGCTAGGGTGTCTTGCGATATTTCCGCCCTCAGGAAAAATAATACCCCAGGGAATATGACTTTCGATGGGACGTCCCCATAATTCGCCATTTAAAAAATTACCAATTCGTCCCATACCTATTCCAATGGGAATAATTCTAACGAGCTTGTCGGTCAAATGGAAAAAAGGAATTTTATTTTTATAGCAGTAATACATCATTGCTAAGGAAACACCGACAATGCCGCCATGAAAGGACAGACCTCCTTCCCAAGTAGCAATCGCTTCCCAGGGGTGTGTTTTATAATAGTCCCAATTATAAACAAAAACATATGCTGATCGTGCGCCTACGAGCATCCCAATAATGCTTAAGGTAATGAGATTCATAAGCATATTTTCTGTTAACATTAATGTCTTTTTACGGATCCATATCATGCATCCGACGTAAACAGAAATAAAACCTATTAAATACATAGTGCTATACCAACGTAAACCCCAATTTATTTTCATAATATTTAAAATATATAAAATAACTAAAATAGCGAAGAAATATAGGAATGAAGTCTGAATAAACTCTAAATTATGGATTTTTTTTGATAGAATTGAATTGTTTTTTTCGGAGTTTGATTTTTCTAATTGATACTTATACTTTTTTATTTGATTCCAAATTAAAAAAAATCCTCCACCAAAAATTACGATGAGTGATAAAATTCCCCACCAAGTTGTGACCCAACTAAAGTTTAAATTTTTTACTTGAAAAACAAAGGGGCTTAAGTCAAATGTCCAATATTGTTCTGAAGGGATCATGTCACAGCTTCTCCTCTTGTATGCCTGGAAAATTATCATACACTAGCTTTCTGTATGACAGTAGGTTGCTTTGATCAAGCAAGCAAGGCATGAATAAGAGTGCTTGATTTTGGAGTTCATATGAAAAAAATTATTTTTTTGTTTTTGTTTTTAATTTTTTTGTCATGTTTCCCTATTTTTATCGGTGCTAGTTATGTGGCTTGGCAAGTCTACGCAGGAAACTATTCCGATTTTGAAAAATCTAGAATTATAGAAATTTTATCAAAAGAAACAGTTCTCTATTATGCTGATGGGCAATCTCAACTAGGAAGTTTATTTGGCCAAGAGCATCGTATTTATGTTACAATTGATCAAATTCCACAAGCTATGAAAGACGCTATTGTTTCTGCTGAAGATGAAGATTTTTATAACAATGTTGGGATCGATCCCAAAGGAATTTTGCGAGCCGCAATACATAACATTATTTTTAGAACCCGACAAGGTGCCTCCACAATCACGCAGCAAACGGTTAAAAATTTATATGGACGTAAGGAAACTGATATCTATACAAAATTTCAAGAAATGATAAATGCTTTTAAATTAGAAAAAATGTATCCTAAAGAGCAAATTCTTGAATTTTATTTAAATCAATTTCATGTGACAGGAAATGGAAGAGGAGTTGGTGTTGCTGCAAAATATTATTTTAATAAAAATGTTGAAGATCTCTCCTTAGTAGAATCTTCATTTATTGCAGGAAGTGTTAAAGGTCCCGAAAAATATAATCCCTTCACTAAAACCTCGGTTTCAGGGCAAGATAAAGCTAAAAAAGAAGCCTTTATTAGAAAAAATTATGTGCTTGATAGAATGTTAAAAACTCAAAAAATAACGAAACAACAATATGATGATGCTATAAAAGAGCAAATTCCCTTTAATCAGGGACGTTTTCAATTTAATGAATTGGCAGTAAATCAAATTATTTCAAAGCAATTGATAAGACCAGAAATATTATCTGCCATAGGAGCAAATAATGCTGATGAAGTGGGTACTATGGGACTTCGCATTACTACAACTTTAGAAAAGGATATTCAAAATGCAGCACAGTATGGACTTCGTCAAAACTTAAGTCGCATTCAAATGATTTTAAATGGCTTTAGCGCGGAACCACAATCAAATTTTATTAATATTCAAAAGCCAGAATTAAATTCATTTTATGTCGGAAAAGTTGAGATTATTGATAAAACAACAGACAAAGAAAATATTAAAATCAGTTTTGGGATACCTGTATGTAATATTGATACCGAAGCTATTAATCGCGTTGCCTTAATTACGGATCAAGCTTTTCGTCGTGGCAAAAAGAAATCATTAGAATCCTTATTAAATAATATTCATTTAGGTCAATATGTTTTAACGAGTGTCAATAAAATTAAACCTGATGGTCAAATGTTTTGTGATTTAGAAGTGCGTCCCCGTGTCCAAGGTGCTGCTATTGTATTGGATAAAGGTAAAATTATTGCTATGGCGGGTGGCTTTTCTTCTAGTGAATACAATCGCGCTATTTTTGCCGAAAGACAGCCTGGTTCTTCATTCAAATTACCTGTGTATTATGCCGCTCAGCAACTAGGCTGGTCTGTACTCGATCCTTTATCGAATATTCGAGATGTGTTTACTTGGCAAGGCAAATTTTATTTTCCGCGACCCGATCATGCTATCACGAGTATGGAAACAACAATTTTAGGGGCAGGAGCAAAATCAGAAAACTTAGCGAGTATTTGGATTTTAAAACATTTATTAGACAAGTTAAGTTATGATCAATATCTTGATTTACTAAATTTTTTAGATATTACAGGCAATGGAAAATCAAATGAGCAAAGTCTTGCTTTAATTGCAAATAAATTTAATGCTACTCCAGATAATGAAATTTACCTTAAAAGTGGTATTCTTGAAAAAATAAAATCAAATATGCTTTCCGATTTAAATATTATTGCAAATTCAAGATTAAAAGTTTTTTTAAGAACTCTTCATTATGGAAATACCTTTGAAAAAGAAGAGCAATTTATAAATGATGATAAAGAACTGCAGCCAAAAGAAAAAGAACTTCGCCTAAATATATTAAGAAATAATTTATTAAGATGGAATCGGACAGCAGCACAAGCAAGAAAGGCTATTGAGTCTTTAAATCAAATTGTTTCTGGTTCACCCGTGACAGAACTTGATCGTGATTTCTTTTTATCTTTTGCTAAAACAGAGGATGATAATTTAGTCTTTTTATCTCAGAATCCTTGGCGTCCTGATATTACGAGTAATTTAGTGCAAGGAATGAATATCACTCCTTTGAGTTTAGATTCGCTTTTAACTTTGATCAGAAGCAATTCGAGTGTGTTAAATTCTTCAAATGTGATGCTTGATGGCGTTATTCCTTTATCATTAATTGATTCTATTAATTCGGAATTGGCAAAAAAATGGAAGGATATACAAAATGCTCCACCCATTGAAAGATTATATTGGAATGATGATTTTCGTTATTCTCTAGGTATGTATTATGCGGCAAATATGGTTAATGATATGGGAGTGCAGCAGCCTTTAAAATGGGTTCAATCTTTTCCATTAGGGTCTAATGATGTTACTTTAGCTGATTTAGCCTTAATGTATCAAACATTTTTAACAGGAAAGACATATCGTTACTTTAATACTGTGCAACCTAATCAATTGGTTTTAATTAAAAGAATTGAAGATGCCAGTGGTAATTTACTTTGGGAAGCAAAAGCAAAGGAATATCAATTTTCAGATAATTTTTATTCAGCCCCTACTTTAAATACATTACGTGGTACTGTCACCGGAGGTACGGCTTACGTCCTAAATAAGAGTATGATTTTGCGCTCAGAAAAAGAAGATGTTGATAAGCAACTATTGTTAGCACAAATTAAAATTCCTGTATTTGGAAAAACCGGAACAACGAATGATTACAAAAACGGAACCTATGTTGGTTTCTTACCTTATCCGGTTGCAAAAGGTGATATTTTATCATCAGATAATGCTTATACGATTGCTTCCTATATTGGTTATGACAGCAATGAACCCATGGTTAGAAAAGGATATCGTGTTTATGGGGGCGGTGCTATTCCTGCTTGGGAAGAAATTGCTCATGCTATTATCAAGGGACAAGATTTTGCAGAAAAATTGGATTGGAAGTATTTAGCAGATAAAAAAATTCATTCCATTCCATTTGATTATGGTTCAGGCTTATCTCAAGTTGTTGTCCCCATTAATTCGGGAATCTCTTTATCCGCTCAAGAACCAGAGGATGAAAATGCCAATGGACAACCTGAAAATCCTTATGCCAACGACTACTCCGATACGGGGCAACGTTTATTTAAAATTTATCTATCAGGTTCTTTATCAGACGGTGTTTTTATACCAAAAAGAAGAGTGGCATTTTATAATCCCGTACCACCTCCGCAAACTCCTGTCATAAGTCTTGGGGTGAGTGAACAAAATGAAAATGAGAAAACACAAAAACAAAATGGTCCTGTGACCCCTGTTCCCTTATCAAGTTTTTCTGAAAAATTAGACAATTCCTATGAATCTAATTTAAATTCTGCTGATGATGACGAGCTTCCCAAGGGAGCTAAACCAGGTGCTAAAAACTATGAATACGGATTGCCTGCACCTCCTCCGGGATTGCAAAATTAAGCAGAAGTTTTCATTTTATTTGCTTTATTTCCCCAAAACTCAAGCACCTGCTTGAGTTCTTTCATATCGATTGGTTTTCCAATATAGCCTTCCATACCAGCATCTAAACAGATTTGACCTTCGGCACCCCGTGCGTGTGCGGTCATCGCAATAATGTGCGGTCGGGTGGAACTTTTTGGATATTTGGCAATAATTCTTTTTGTAGATTCAATGCCATCAAGTTCTGGCATTTGAACATCCATTAAAATAATATCATAACTATTTCGGGTAAGTGCTTCGATAACTTCGTTGCCATTTGCAACAATGTCACATAAATATCCAAACTTTTTAAGCATATTCGTTATTAGTTTTTGGTTCACCACATTATCTTCTGCAACTAAAATGCGTAAGGGAAATAATTCTGCAACACTTTTTTGTTGCGCTTTTATTCCTGGTATTTTCCCTTTTTGGTTTGCTGATGAGTTCTCAATAAAACAATCAAATAATTGAGAGTACCGAACAGGTTTATAAATAACCGCATCAAATTCCTTTGGTATTATTTTTTCATCCGAATAATATGAGTTAGAATTTTTTAGCATTCCAATAAAAATGATTTGTTGATCCAAATATTTTCCAGAAAGATCATGAATAAATTTTTCATAATTAGCATCCTCTGCAGTCATAAGTACAAAATGTGGTGGCATTTGTGTAGGAATTTGTAAGGCTTCTTCGAAACTGCGCGCTGTATATGTTTCCATTTCCCATCCTTCACAACTATTGCGAAGAGACTCTAGTAAGGCATCATTTTTTTCAATAATAAATATAATTTTGCTTTTAATTTGAATTTTTTTATTCTGTAATGATTTGTCATTTTCTTCATTAACATACTCTGGTTTAAATGGATCTGTTATAACCGTAAAATTAAATATAGAACCTTTTCCTAAATCACTTTTTACACCAATATTTCCTCCCATGAGTTCTGTAAGTTTTTTAGCAATACTGAGCCCGAGTCCTGTTCCACCATATTTTCGAGTAGAAGAATCATCAATTTGAGAAAATGATTTAAATAATTTACTAATATCTTTTTTAGAAATACCGCTGCCTGTATCCCTAACTTCAAATTTTAAAATATATTTGTTATTTGTATTGAGATTTGCTGTGACTTTGACTAATGCATAGCCTTGTTTTGTAAATTTAATAGCATTATCGACTAAGTGAGTGAGCACTTGTTGAATGCGAGTGTAATCACCAATAATTTGTTGTGGAACATTATAATCAATATTGTATATGAGCTCTGTTTCTTGTGCCGCTGCAGCTGGCGCTAACAACTCAAAAACATTTTCAATGCAGGTATTAATATCAAATGGAATATGCTCTAGTTCTAATTTATTAGCCTCAATTTTTGAGTAGTCCAATATTTCATTAATAATGACAAGTAAATTATTTCCGCATATTCTTAGAATTTCTAAGTAATTTCTTTGCTCCTGATTTAATTTCGTACCTATAAGAAGATTTGCTGAGCCAAGAATTCCATTTAAAGGTGTTCTTAATTCATGGCTCATATTTGCTAAAAATTCGCCTTTGAGTCTTGTAGATTCTTTAGATTTTTCTGCAAAATGTAAAATTTCTACGTTTCTTTTTTCCATATCGTCTTGTAGTTTTCCAAGACGACAATATTCAAAAATTGATACCGTAAAAGCATGAAAAAGAGCAATTATATAAATATATAATAAAATAATTTCGGCAATAAAATTTGCTGTCCTATTAGAAAATAGCGCAGAATAAATTGATATCAGAATAATCGGAATAGTTAAATAATAAATGGCAGCAATCCAGGGTTCCATTCTTTCTACTTTCATATTGTATTTTTTCTTGTTTTTTAGAACGGATAAATAAAATATGAGCATAGGTATTTTTTCAATGTATGTTGCAATTTTTATTAAGTTTTCTTCATTAGTTATTGTAATGATTATGTCTGTCCAGCAAAGTATGGCAAAAATAGCAGCTAATTTAGAGTAAAATAAATATTGGTTTATGCCACTGAAGTATACTAGGCGAAATAAAAAATATGTTATGGTAATTATCCAGGCAGATATACAAGATATTGTTAACATTATTTCGTAGCTAAAATAATATTTATTAAAAATAATAGTAGTTATCGATATTATTAATAAACTAATCATTAAAGTCTTATTTATTAAAAAATAAGGTATTTTCCATAAAAAAAAGTCTTGCGATATCATTTTAATTTCCTATTCCTTAATTTATGAGCTCACGATTTCGTTCCCCACTTTTTAATATTTTCTTCAAGTATTTTGATTTGGATAGGTTTTGTCATGTAATCATCCATTCCTGCCGCTAAGCATCTTTCTTTGTCGCCTTCCATAGCATTTGCAGTTAAAGCAATAATGGCGGGTTTAGGATTTATTTTATCACTTGCTTTTATGTTACGACTTGCTTCTAATCCATCCATGACGGGCATTTGAAGATCCATAATAATAATATCGTATTTTTCTTTTGTTGCTGCTTCAAATGCTAAAGCACCATTTTCTACAAGAGTTGCTGTGAAGCCTAGTTTTTTTAATATACTTATTATAAGTTTTTGATTTACAGGATTGTCTTCTGCAACAAGAATTTTTAAGTTATCGGTTTTATTTTGATCAGTGTTTTTAATATTCATATTTTTATCTTCTATATTATTTTGAATTTGAGATGGAATATTTTCAATAGGAACCCATTGTGATATTTTTTCGGATAAAATTTGAAATTGAATTGGTTTTGAAATGTAATCATCCATCCCAGCATCGAGACATTTTTCTTTATCACCAGGCATTGCATTAGCAGTTAGTGCAATAATCCGAGGTCTCTTTCTATTAATTGAATTAATAATTATATTTTTTGTTGCATTTAATCCATCCATTTCTGGCATTTGTAAATCCATAAGAATAAGATCAAATTTTTCTTTTTGTTCTTCTTCAACAGCGAGTTTTCCATTTTCAACTAGCGTAGGAGTAAATCCCATTTTTATTAAAACGCTTTTAATAAGTTTTTGGTTTACAGGATTATCTTCCGCTACTAGTATTTTTAATTTTTTTGCAGCTTCAGGTGGAATGAGTTTATTCCATTCGTTTGAAGGGATTTCATTTTGAGGTTGAATTGTTAAGGGAACATTTTTAGTGGTTTCTTTTTGACGAATTATTTTAGTAATTGTCTTGGCAAGTATTTCTGTCTTTAAAGGTTTTGTTATAGTCTCATTTGCAATCAAATGCAGGTCGGGTGTTGCATTTTTTCCCAAAGATATTAAAGCAATTGAAGGAATTCTTCCTGAAGGATTAATATAATTTACTTTCAGAAATAAGGCAGCCTTTTTACTTTCACTTACAATATCAACAATTAATATTCGGAATTCTTCTATTCCAATTGTGTTTTGGGCTTCTTCAAAATTAGAAACAATTTTTGTGATCATTTTCCACTGTTTAAAGCGTCTTCCTAAAATATATCTCATAGTTGGATTTTCAGAAATAGCTAAACATTTTAACCCTTGAAAGTGACTGACATCCAATTGATGTGATGAGGGTTCTTTAGGAATTTCACAGTTTAAAGTGAATAAAAATCTTGTTCCTTTTCCAATCACACTTTCAACCCAAATGCGACCTTTCATCAGTTCTATGAGTTGCGCAGAAATAGCAAGGCCGAGTCCTGTTCCTCCAAATTTTCTTGATATGGAGGCATCTGTTTGGGAGTATGCTTTAAATAGCATTTTTATTTTTGTTGCCGGAATTCCTATTCCTGTATCTTTTACTTCAAATAATAATTCAGCGTGATTTTCATCGGGTTGATCAATTTGAGTAACGCCGATAAAAACTTCTCCTTTTTGAGTAAATTTAAGAGCATTATTACATAAATTCAGCAATATTTGACCTATTCTTTTTTGATCGCCGATGAATTCAATAGGTACGGAGGGCTCAATAAAATAGGTGAGATCAAGTCCTTTTTCAAAGCTTTTAGGACTTACGACATCAATGACGCTTTCGACAAGTGATGATACAGAAATATTTTCCTTACTTAATATGATATGTCCAGAAATTAAATTAGGGAGATCAAGAACTTCATTAATGAGTTTCATTAAATTATTACTGCTAATTGTGATCATGCTTAAAAGTCGTTGTTGCTCTTCAGTTATTTCAGTGTCGCTTAATAGTTCAGCATGTCCAATGATACCATTGACGGGTGTTCTGATTTCATGACTCATTGTAGCTAAAAAATTCTGCTTTGCAATTTCAGATTTTTGAGCTTCAATATGCATTAAACTTAATTCACCCATTTTTCTTGCTAAAATAATAGAAATTTCATGAATTTTATGAAATTCAGATGCAAGCTTTAAGTGATTTCTATATGATAAAATTGAAAGAGTTATAAAAATAGAAATTTCATTTAAAAATATATTTGGATTATTATTTAATATGAGAGCATTTTGAAAACTACAAAAAAAGAGGGATATAAAAAGGATCAAAAAAATGAACTCATTTTTTTGATCGCTTTTAGGTGTGTTTTCAAGAAAAGTAATTAATTTAGAAATTGGAATAATATACGCTAGTGATAATATAATTTTATAATCAATATTGTATAGATTTAAAATTGGTATTATTAATAATATAATATAAATTATATACTGACTTGGTTCAGATATTTTTTTTGTATTAAATTCATAATTATTATTTTTTTCTATTGTATATATTAATGAAATATTTAAAACCAAGGAGTTCCAGATAAAAAAATTTAATAAATTATTTATAGCATCAATTTCTTTTAAATTATTTAAATAATTAACATTATTTATTGAGAATTGTGCTATCAAAATTAATATAATTAATAATTGTGAAAAATAATTTATACTTGAATATAATTTTTTTGAAAAATTCTTTCTTAATGTGAAAAAAGAGATAAGAGAAATTGATGTTATAATATTTCCGATAAAAATAATAGTTTCTATTTTTTTATAAAAAATATCTGAAATATTATAGTTGGGTAAAAAGCCAATAAATAAAGCCGCTGTTATAACGCAAAAAATTAAATTTCTTCGCGTTTTGATACTATAGTTTTGTAATATATGTTCAAAAAGTTGAAACATAAAAAACCTTTATTTTAATCTAGAATTGTTTATCGGTTTAAAATATGAGATAAATTGAGTAATTATGAAGAAAGTAAAAAAAATGACGCTTTTATGAATTTATTTTTTTGATGCCATCAAATCTTTGACATTTTAAAATGAATGGCAATTATTTCATGACTAAATTGTTTCGATAAAATTTTATCAGTTAAATAATTTGTAATTTTAAGAGGTTTTATTTGTCAAAAATAACTTATAAATTTAAATTTAGTGATGATCATGAATCAAAGTATGTTATTGACTTAAATCGAAATAAGGACAATGTAGAAGCCGTATCTGATGTGCCATGGACGCAGCTTGATTTTAATAAATGCGAAAACTGTCCCTTAAACTCAAAAGAAACAAAAAATTGTCCTCCCGCTATTGATGTTGAAAGAGCCATGCATGAGTTTCAAAATATTCTGTCTTCCGATATCGTCAAGACATATGTAGAAACAAATGACAGAACTTATTATAAGGAATGTGATGCTCAGACCTCTTTAAAAGCTTTAATGGGTTTGATCATGGCGACAAGTCTTTGCCCTATTTTAAAAAAATTGAAGGGTTTGGCTTTTTATCATTTGCCCTTTGCTTCTTTTGAAGAAACCATCTTTCGTGCTATCTCAGATTATTTATTAAAACAATATTTTAAATTTAAAAATAATAAAAATCCTGATTGGAGTTTATCCGAATTATCAGAGTATTATGAACAAATTCAAATGGTCAATGTCGCTTTTTTTGAACGAATTAAAGTGGCAAGTAAAGCTGATGCGAATTTAAATGCTGTAGTTTCTTTTTCTTCACAATCCCAATTGATTTCATTTGCATTAGATGAATATCTTGAGAATTTAGCAAAGCAATTTTCGGAATAATATGATGTTTTATGTACAAAATTTTAAGATAGCATTGTTGTTACGATGTAGTAATCATTTTCAGGAACACTTTTTTGTACTTTTAATTGTAATTCGCCGGTTTTCTTTAATGAGCTCGCCGCTTTTGGGCAATCAACGCTAAGCAGTGCACCTTCTTTAAATTGATGCTTTGCTTGAAAGACAATTCCGGATTGGGTGATTTTAATAATCTTAATATCAAGGACAATCGGCATATTTGTTATGGTCGCTGGTAAATCTAATTTTGGTGTCGCAGCGGTAGGGGCTGTCGTTGTCGCAGATGTTGTTGCTCCGGATTGAGGGGCAACCCCGGCAGGAGCTGGTTTTGGAGTTATCGATGGTGTATTGGGTGCCGCTGGTTTTGGCGCATTTACAGTGGGTGCCGTTGTTGTTGGTGCCGGTGAAGCAGCAGGGGGAGTTGTTGAAGCGGCCGCAAAACTCGGCGGAGGTGCTGTGCCATCAAGAATTTTTCTTAATTTATTTTTTAAAACGTGAATGTCTACGGTTTTATGAATGAGGTCATCAGGCTTAAGGGCTGCAATTTTATCTTGATCGAGATCGCCTTTTTTACCAGATAAAAATACGACTTTTATATTTTGTTTTTGCTTTAATTTATTGATAAATTCTAATGTTTGGTATCCATCAAAATGGGGCATGAGGACATCAAGAATGACAAGATCAATCATATGCTCATTTAATATTTTAAGAGCGTCAATACCGCTTTTGGCTTCAAAAAAGGCTAATCCCATTGAGGTGACTATCCCTTTGAGGAATATTCTTGTTTCTGCGGCATCATCAACGATTAATACTGTTTTATTAGCCAATCAATACCTCTGACTTTGTTACTTTGATTCTAAATCTTTTATTTTACTTTTAATCACGTCAGGAACTTTTTTACAGGCAGTATCAATTCTATTAAAAACTTCTTGAGCACCATCGAGTGTTTTTGAAAATCCGATATCTTCAAGAATTTGGCAATCTTCTGCAAGTGCCACAAGTCCAATGAGCCTTGAACTTGATTTTAATGTGTGAGCAGATCTTTCCACAACAGGAATATCACTGTTTTTCATAGCCGTTGTCAGCTCTTTAATTCTTTCAGGTAAATTATCTAAGTAAACAGTCATCAGTTGGACTATTAAAAGTCTATTGGCAAATTCTTCATCTCCATTGCCAAATTCTTTCATGTTATTAATAATATTTTCGTCTAAAAATGGAAATTGATTCGTAGTATTCATAATTTATTTTGGAATAACCCCTCTGTATTTTGGTTCAACGGGTGATGCTTCATTTAGTTTATCAATTTCAAGTATTTTTTGCTGTGCTCTTTCGAATTTAGGATCATATTTTAATATTTGTTGGCAAACTTTTTTTGCTCTATCATAGTCTTTCATGGTAATTAAGCATAAAACTTTATTGTACATAATTTTTACATCATTAGGCGTTATTTTAAGAGCTAAATTATAGCTTGAAATGGAATCTTCGAATTTGCCCATTTCTTTATAGCATATTCCCATGCTGTTTAAGAAACTCGGATTTTTGGGATCTTGCTCAACCGCTCGTTGCAAAAAATCCAGTGCTTTGTCTTTTTTCTTTTGCGCTAAAAAATTTCTACCAACTTGTGCATACAATTTAGGATAAACTATTTTTATATTTATGGCACGCATTAAATAATTTTCTGCATCTTCATAAAGTTCACAGCGAGTGAGCACATTTGCTGTTTCTTCGTAGCGAATTGGATTTTTGGGATTTATTTGAATGGCTTGATCAAACGATTTGAGTGCGGCTTGTTTTTGATCGGAAGCGAGTAAGCACACTCCTAAGTCAAAATAAGCTTGTGTGTACGATTTGTTATTTTGCATCGCAATGCGGATGTTTTTTTCGGCTTCAGGAATATTTCCCATGGCGCGGTAACAACGCGCCATAGCGACAAAGGCTCTCGCTGAAGAAAGATTTTTCAAAGTTATATTTTTGTAGCACTCTAAGGCATTAGAGTATTCGCCATTGATATATAAATCTCTCGCTAATTCATAATCGACTTCAATATTATTTGAGTCTCGAGATTTCATGAGAGTTTGAGATATTTGATAGGATAAATCTTTCATAACAAAAGGTATTCTCAAATAACCATCGGGCGTTGCTTCGGGAAAACGCAAGGTTTCTTCTTTGGTGAGTTCGGGACCTACCATGAGCATGGGAGTTCTTTTAATTTCGACATTTTCTTGTATTTCTGTTAAAAATTCGAAACCGTTAATTTGTCGCATATCTTTTTCACAGATTATGAAATCGAAGTTTTTTTCTTGCAGAAGCTTGAGTGCTTCCCCTTCGCTCACTCCTTCGGAAACATTTTTAAAGCCCAGAGTTTTTAAAGATTTGACAATGCCTTCCCTTGATGCTGGAGCATCATCTACAACAATAAATTGCATGTTCGAAGAAAGCTCAATGACGTTGGAAGCCATAATATAGGGAGCCTCTAAGGTTACGATATTTCTACTTTTCTATTATATCGTTCTTAAAAAGAAGATCTACAGGAGTGTCAACTCCTTTATTTTTGTTACATTCTCTACATGCTGGTACAACGTTGCCTGGTGTTGTTGTGCCAAATCTTGCTAAGGGAACAATGTGATCGAGTGTCAATTCTTTAAATGGAAATTTTTTCCCACAATAGTAGCATAGACCTGATGCACATTTTTGTTGCCACCATCTGCTTTTTTTTGCGGCTTTGACTTTTGCTCGTTCTCTTTTGATGTGCTCTTCATCAGCAAATTCGTAACTATTTAATATCATTAATTTTATGCAGCCTGAAATGAATCAGACTAATCTCCCTTCAGGGTACTTGAAATAATTTTGGAACGAGGTAGTTTTACTGTAAAAGTTGTACCTTTGCCCACCGTGGATTCCAGTAGGAGTTCCCCCGAGTGTTCCTTTACTATATTTTTTACAATACTTAAACCTAAACCTGTGCCTTCCCCTTTGGGCTTTGTGGTATAAAAACTATCAAATATCTTTGACTTAATATTTTCAGGTATACCAGTCCCTGAATCAGATATTGAAATCAATAAGGAATTGTCTTTTACATAAGTCCCAATTTTGAGTTTTTTAACGGGGCAATCTTTCATGGCATCACACGCATTGCTCATGAGATTCATCAGGACTTGTTCAAACTTATTTGGAAAACAAACAATTTCAACAGAAGAAACTTTTTCTTCCAAGTCGACTTCAACTTTAATATTATGGTTTCTGATTTTTTGTTTTACTAAAAATAAACTATTTTCAATTAATTCTAAAAGATTTTTATTTTCTTCTTTTTCACCAGAGTCACTTCGTGCATAATTTCTGAGGTGATCAACAAGTTTATTTATTCTTTGGCAAGCTTTATTTATTTGAGCAAGATGAGTAAATAAGACATCTTCAGAAATTTCATTTTCTTTTTTAAATTCATCTTTAATATCTTCACAGGTTAATTGAATTGTAGTAAGAGGACTTCTGACATCATGAACAATTGTAGCAGAAAGTTCGCCAAGTGCCGCGAGTTTTGAATTGTGCAAGAGTTTTGAATTGAGGCGATCATTTTCTTTTTTTAGAAATGCAGCATTTAAGCATCTTTTTGCAATAGGGATAATATCTGATTTAATTGAGAACGGTTTTTCAATTAAATCATAACAATTATTTTTAATTGCCTTATTTAATATTTTATTATTAATAAAGCCTGTCATTAATATTATAGATGCTTCTTTGTTTACTTCTCGAATTTCATTTAATAAGGCAAAGCCATCTCCATCGGGAAGTTGTAAATCGATTAAGAAAAGATCAGAGTCCTTACCAAAATTTTTAATCCATTTTTTGGCATCATAAAAATTATTTGCGGAATTTGCTTGATGACTTAGCGATCTAAATTCTTTGACAATAAGTTCTCTGACTTCATTATCATCTTCTACTACAAATATATTTAGATTTTCTAAGTCCATTCCAGGAGCCTTTGTAATTCTAAAAATTTTAGAACAACTAACAAGGGGTTATCGGCTTTTTCGTGGAATCGTTTAGAATAGGGAGGGGAAATTTTTGCCAAGTCCATAAAATTATTGTTAATATAATGTTTTTGCTTTGTTTTTGCTTTCTTCAATCTCTTTTTCAAGTTTTAACTTTTCTCTTTCATGTAGATAACGTCTTGTCTCAAAAGCGATTTCAATTTTCTGGGCATGCTGCCGAAACTTCTCGATAATATTGTGAAATTCTGAATTTTTATCAATATTGTCAACTGAAGTGTATATTTCCGTAATCTTTTGCGCACCTTTTTCTGAAATTTCCTTACAAATTTGTAGTGTTTCAATACAGTCCATTTGATATTCGCGAGCTTCATTTAAAATTAAAATAGTGTTTTCTATAATTGATTTTCTGACTTCTCTTCTTGATAAATAAATAAAACAACCACCAGAAATAGCAGCGGCAAAAAACGTTAAAATAAAGACAGCAGGCAAATATTGTAATAAAAGATCATCTGAAATACGAATACTAACCGCTTTTTCTTGAATGAGTCTTGAAAGAATATCTAAATTAAAAAATATTTTATTATAATTTTCTTCCTGATTTGAAATTGTATTTAGAATATTATCAAAATTTTCAGAGTTCTTTTGTAAATTTAATTCAATTGATTTTTGTAATGATATTGTATACTCTGTCGCTAAAGGAATAAGCGTTTTTGCATTTTTTGACATATAGGGGTCAATGTTAAATTTACTGATTTCTTTTATATAAGATACAACGTAGTTTAAATTTTTTCTTGTATCATTTATGAATTTAAGTTTGTTATGTTCAAAATCTTTATTGTTTGTATTATTTCTATTAGATATTATAAATTTGTAAATATTACTATGAACTTTTGACAGTGACTCTTTGGCTTCAAGGACTTCTCTTTGAGCTAAAAAATAATTATCTGTAAGACCTAAGATTTTCTTTTTTAATTGATTGACATATATGGAACCAAATAAACTGTTCATCATAAGAAAACAGGCTAACAAAATAGCTAATATATTAATAAGCCATCCGAGATGTGGTTTTCTTTTGATTAATTGCATACACGCAATACCTAATATTTTTAAAGTTTAAATATTATTTTTTAGTATCGGTATTTTATATTATTTAGATAGAGGCTGAAAAAATTGCCCACTGCGTACAAATTCAAACCAAGGTAAAAGTTCAGGCATGCGAGATGAAATATAGTTCAGTGCGTTTGGGCATGTTTTCGCAATCCAATGTTCTAAAATAAGCTCTTGTTCTTTTATATTTAAATGAAAGTTTTTTTGACTTTGTAATAAACTTTCTCGTAAAGATTGTAATAAAATCCCCGCGCAAACAGAAACATTTAAGGATTCAGTAAAACCATACATTTCTACGGATAAATACATATCAGCATAATTTTTCCATTCTGGAGAAACACCATGCAATTCGCTTCCAAAAATAAGCGCAATTTTTTGATTTCCAATAAAGTTTTTAAATTCATCAGTGCAAAATTTTTGACTTGTAAATGAAGGAATGTGATAGTTGTAATGCTCTGATGTTCTCGAAAAATCGGGCAAAGAGACCAGTGCAATTTTATAATTGCTATCTTTTAATATTTTTGCGCAATCTTCTATGGAAGTCAGGCGTTTGGGCATAAGCCACTGACTTGCTCCTCTGTCAACAGTATCCGCAGCTCTAAAGCGCATTTCGGAATTGGAATATAGAAAAAAAAGATCTAGAAACCCAAAAGCATCTATTGTTCTTATTATGGCACTAATATTATGCGCATGATGAGTGTTTTCAAAAACAGTTAAAACTTGTCTGCTTCTTTTCTGAGCTATATTTTGCATTTTAGCTAAGCGCGTTTCTGTTAAAAAGCCTCTTAGAGCAGCGTTAATTTTTCCAAAATCATTTCTCAAGTACTCAGGAATAAAGTACTGTGTAGGCATATTTGAATTTGTTTTTGTTTCAGAGCTAACCATTTGTTTCCTTTCTCCCCTTTTTTTGTGAGGATTCTTATGTCTACTCAAAATATGATCCTTTCTACAACTAAAAATTTTATTCCTGGTGAACCGGCTCCGCGCGGTTCAAAACTCAATACGAAGGGCTGGTTGCAGGAAGCCGCATTACGTATGTTATTAAATAATTTAGATAAAGAAGTTGCCGAAAATCCTGCAGAACTTGTCGTTTATGGGGGGCGGGGTAAGGCCGCACGTTCTCATTCTGACTTTAAAAATATTACCAAAGCTTTGCAGGAGCTTGAAAGTGATGAATCTCTTCTCATACAAAGTGGAAGTCCTGTAGCCCGCATTAAAACATGGAGTCACTCTCCCCGCGTTTTAATCGCAAATAGTAATTTAGTTGGAAATTGGGCACATTGGGAGCATTTTGATGATCTCGAAAAAAAAGGCCTTATGATGTATGGCCAAATGACAGCAGGAAGTTGGATATACATCGGATCTCAAGGAATTGTACAAGGGACATATGAAACTTTTTACGAAGCCTTTCAGCAACATTACAATGGAGAAACAAAGGGGAAATTTGTTTTTTCTTCAGGATTAGGCGGCATGGGAGGGGCACAACCCTTGGCAGCGGTTCTGACAGGAGCGTGCTTTTTAGGAATTGAGGTCGATCGTTCTCGCGCTGAAATGCGCTTAAAATCAAAATATTTGGACGAAATTTATGACGACATTCCGGCAGCTATGGAAGCCTTAAAATCAAGTCTTATAGAAGGAAAAGCGCGCAGTATTGCTCTTATTGGGAATGCGGTTGATCTGTTACCTAAACTCTTAGAGCGCGCCGACTTTAAACCAAGTCTTGTCACCGATCAAACCTCTTCCCATGATCCTACTTACGGTTATGTTCCCCAAGGATATTCCATGGAACAAGTCATTCATGAAAGAAAGGCCAATCCCAAAAAAGTGGAGCAAGATGCATTAAAAAGTATTGGTAAACATTTAAAATGTTTACTTGAATTAAAAAGCAGAGGTATTCCTACCTTTGATTATGGCAACAATATTCGTGCTATGGCAAAAAAAGTGGGCGTTGAAAATGCTTTCGATATCAAGGGTTTTGTTCCCGAATATATTCGTCCTTTATTTTGTAAAGGCAAGGGACCCTTTCGTTTTATTATGCTAAGCGGTGAAGCAGAAGATCTCAAAAAAGCCGATCAAGCGTTGTTGAATTTATTTCCAAATCACAAAGATATTCAAAGATGGTTATCTGTGGCGCCAAAAAGGATCTCGATACAAGGTTTGCCTGCCAGAATTTTGTGGCTTGGCTATGGTGATAGATTAAAAGCAGGGTTACTCTTGAACCAGATGGTAAAAACAAAAGAAATATCTTGTCCCGTGGTTATTGGAAGAGATCATCTCGACTGCGGAAGTGTGGCCTCTCCCTATAGAGAAACAGAATCCATGGCTGATGGCAGTGATGCCGTAGCAGATTGGGCTCTACTCAATGCCTTTGGCAATATTTCTAGTGGTGCGTCTTGGGTTAGTTTTCATCATGGTGGTGGAGTTGGCATGGGATATTCTTTACATGCTGGCATGGTGATTGTGGCAGACGGAACCGCAGAAGCCGCAGAGCGTTTAAAAAGAGTCTTAACATTTGACCCTGCAATGGGAATATTTCGTCATGCCGATGCAGGTTATGACATTTCTCAAAAAATTGCAGAGGAACATATGAGTCGAGCTGTAGAACCAGACTCTCCTCATTTTTATCCTCGAAATTTATCACAAGCTGAGGTGAATCATGGCGGCAAAAATATGGTCTACAAAAAAGAATAAAAAAATATTATTTAAAAATTCCCCTTGTGTAGTGACAATGCAAGGATGGAATAATATCGAAAATAATAGTATGACACAAAAAGAAATGTCGATTATGCAACACTGCGATGTTGCTATAATCGATGGTGTATTTCATGCTCTAGGGCAAAATTTATCTGAAAAAATTGAAAATTTAAATGAATTTGAAATTATCGATGCATCTCATTTGGTTCTAATTCCTGGTCTCATTGATTGTCATAATCATCCGATTTTTGCAGGAAGTCGAGCTATAGAAACTGTTTTAAAGTCACAAGGAATGACTTACGAAGAAATTGCGGCAAAAAATGGTGGTATTACCGCGACTATGAAAGCAACCCGTGCGGTAACGAAACAAAAATTAACTGAAAATTATAAATCAAATGCAAAAACAGCTTTAGCAAAAGGAGTTGTTTTACTCGAAGCAAAAACAGGATACGGTTTAAATCCGGTTGAAGAAAGAAAAATGCTTGAAGCACTTTATGACGCTTATTTAGGTGAAGATTCCCATGAATTACCAGTATTATCTCCTACATATTTAGGACCTCATGCGGCAAGTCCTGACTATCGAGGTCTAGATAATTATATTCAAGCTTTAGTTGAAGATCTTCCTAATATTGGCGCTTTGGGCGAAGAAGCTGTTAAAAAAGGAATTGCACTTCCTCTTGCGGCAGATATCTTTCTCGAACGAAATTATTTTACAAAGGAACAATCAGAACGTTGGTTGGGCGCGGCTCTGCAACATGGTTTAGATATTCATATTCACTCTGACGAGTTTTCCCGCAGTGGCGGAGCAGAACTTGCTGCGGAACTGGCGCGACGTGTTGAACAAACATCACGAAAAAGAAGACAAAAAGGCAGGGTTTTAACGGTTGATCATTGCCAATATTCCACAGAATCTGATTTAGGGCGTCTTGCTGCTCTTGGTGTGATAGCTGTTGCTTTACCAGCAACAAGTTTTTTTAGTCGCATTCCTTATGTTGACGCTAAAAGATGGCGCGCATCCGGTGTTCGTGTTGCCATTGCCAGCGATTTTAATCCAGGAAGTTCCATTGCAAATAACATTTGGTTTGCTTGTTACCTTGCTTTATCGCAGTGCGCTTTTTCATTGCCCGAGGTTTATGCGGGAGTTACAGTGAATGCGGCATTTGCTTTGGGCGCTGAAGATTCCTATGGCACAATTGAATTAGGAAAAAAAGCAAGCCTTGTGGCATTTGAAGGAAACTGTGTCGAAGATTTCTTTGCATCACCCATTGGTGATCATGTGAGACATGTAGTTTTGTAGTATTTGAATATTTCTTTCAATTTATGGGATATTAAATTAAATCTGAAATCTTTAATTTTACTAATGACAAAATTAAGATATTTTTTTTGGCGCATTTTTATTGCTCTAATTTCATTATAAAATACTTTCGTTACATTTTTAGTATAGGAGGTTTTATGGGAGCTGTTAGAAAGCTTAAATTTATTTATTGGATTGTTACATTAGCATTTTTATCTTTAATGGTCTTTTCTGCAATCGGTTATCTAACTGCAAATCCGCAAATGGTTGAGGGAGTAAAGGCTCTTGGCTATCCTGTTTACTTGCTGAAAATTTTAGGTATTGCTAAAATATTAGGCGCTATTGCTATTTTGTATGGTCGATTTCAAACTCTCAAAGAATGGGCTTACGCTGGATTTGTGATTAATGTTATTGGTGCTTCTATGTCTCACTATTTTAATGGTGATCCTTTATCTAAAGTCGCAGTTCCTCTTTTTGTGCTTGTGATTATTTTAATATCTTATATGCTATGGAAAAAGAAATAGTTTTATAAAAATTTAGATTTATTTTGTTTTCTTTTAATGCTGTGGCTATATTCAGAGGTAATTTTCTTAAAATTATTTTTCATAAATACGTTGAGTGGTTCGTTTTGAATTTGTTTATTTTTATTGATTTCTAATTTAATTTGTTCAATAAGTTTGTCTTTGTGTTTATTTACCCAAATTCCACTCATAAATATTTTTGGAATTCCTGGTAGCTTTATATTATTCAATTCTGCGCAATTTATTTTTATTAAATTACACGATTTATTTAATATTAATTCTGCAGTTTTAGAATTTTGTATACTCATAAATTCAATATAAATAGACGGATATTTTTCTTTGTTTTTGCTGATATATTTTTTATGGTAAATTTCTGCAAAATGATTCGATGCTTTGATACCTTCATCGTAATTGCCTTCTCCTTTTTTGGATTCACAACCTATATCTGTATTTAGAGGAGAAACATATTCTTTAGGCTTCGCTTCGCTATCTATAAACCAAGCTCTTTTTTCTTGATTGCTGAGAGTTTGTAGTTTATCGCCTTCAATGTTCACGAAAATTAAGTGATAGGGTTTATATATGAATTCCTCTTTAAAGAATTTATAGCCCGATTCAAGAGAGGGTGTATAGTAATGCCTTACAAAGGTGAGTGGTTCAATAATATGAACGTTATGATTCATAGCTACTTTTTTAATTTTACTTTTTACATCAAACTTTGTCATGGCATGTAAATCTGAAATTCCTGAATATCCTAAGACTAAGGCGCATTGAAGAACAACATTTCTTATTTGAGAAACATTTCTTGGAATTCCGCCATCAATAAATATAAAATCTTGAATAAACGATCCATTCGCAGGTATATTAGAGCTAAGTGAAAAGTTTTGATTCGCTAAATAATCGATAATTCTTTTTGAATTAAAAGATTTTCCCACTCCTGAGGGGCCCGCTACAATAATGTGAGCTTTATGATCCCATTTTATTTTATCACAATGAAATGAGCCGTTTAAAATGACTGCCTTGTGAAAATGTTTACTTTTATTTTCTTCTGCAATGGCTTTTTTATATTGAGTTAATAACTCACGACTTCCTAAAATTTCTTCTAAAGTAATTTTTGTTTTGTATAATTGAGTTTTTATTTTGATTTCAACCAATCGTAACCTAAAAAGCTCTAAAAACTTTGTCCTTTCTTGTTTTGATTCACTTGTAGAAGGGCTTATTGTATTCAAAAAACTTTTTAGATTAGGAGAGGGAGATTTTTGGGGAGCGATTTCTTTCAAAAAATGTTGAAAAATAGTCATGACTTGAGTGAATCTGAAGCTGTATGCATAGGCATTATTTTTGCTAATTTCTTTAATTTTTTGAATATAATCATTTTTATTTGATTCATTAATTTTTTCTGTATTTGAGATAATGTATATTATATTATTTAGAAAAAAAATAAATCCCTCTTTCCAATTGTTAGCTGTTTTAAAAAATTCATCATTATAACCGTAGATGTCAATAAATGGGATGTATAAATATCTAATTACCTCAGAGAGATAGCTGGTTATTCCATTTTTAATTTGTTCATAATTTGAATGAGTCATAAAGTTATTCCAATAAAATTAAGAAAATAATCATATAAATGCAGTATAAATCTTGTAGCAAAGATTACCATAACTAAATTTTTTTAATTTTACAATTTTTTTTTGTTTCTATTTGAAAATTTTTTCTGATGCTACGCATAATTTAATTTGAAGAAATTAATTTTAAAAAATAGATATATTACTATTTATTTGTATTTATTGAGTTGAATTTTATTCAAAAATACCTAAAAATTCCAATTCCCATCCCCCATCGCGGAGTAACTGAGGAGGATTTTCTGTAAAGTCAACAATGGTTGAAACATGTATGGGTACGATTTCATTTATTTCAATGGCAAGGTCTATTCTTCCATGAGCCGCAGTTTGGTGACAAATATCTGTTACGTTAGTCCACCAGAAATCTTGTTCCACTTTGTTTTCAAAATATTCTTGAGCAATGAGCTCGTCTTCATCGGTCACACTTGTTACAAGAAGGGGGTATTGTAGCTCGTGTAGTATGCTACTTATAATGGGATGATTGGAGATGCGAATTCCCACTGTTTTTCTTTTGCTTCCCGATGCAATTTTGGGAGTATTTTTTGTGCTTGGTAAAACGAAGGTATAGGGGCCTGGCCAGGCGCGGGTTGCAATACGAAAGGTTTGTGTGTTTAAATTTGCTATTTTGCTTACTTGGGAAATATCTTTGCACAAGAGACTGAAAGGTTTGTTTTTAGGGTGACCGGGGCGTAACCGCAAAAGTTTATCATGAGTGGAATCCTGGGACGCTGATCCTATAAAACAGTAACCGGTTTCGCTCGGAGCGAGGACGATTCCCCCGCCGTCAAGAATTTCGATGACTTCTTTAATGCGTCTTTTATCAGGATTCTTTTGATGTATGCTTAAAACTTGGGTCATGCGATTGCCTTCTTTCCCATTATGAGAGAATGAGTTTGTACAATGTGAAAACACTTTTGTCATTTCATCTTTTCTTGAAGGATTGAGTTTCTTTCACATTCCACTTACTGCAAGTTGACATATGATTCGAGATGAATTCTTATGGCACCGAAAATGTAGCACGTCAGGGGAGGATATATCCGCGATGGATGCTTTTTACGCTACGATTATTGATGATTTGAAAAAAATAGTACCAGCAGAATTTCTGCAATTTGAAGAGCGCACACAGTTTACAAGTGAGCAAACTCTTATAGTTGACAAAGAAAAAATAATTGAGGTCATGTCATGTCTTCATGACAATCATGGTTTTCATTTTTTAATGGATCTCTGTGGGGTGGATTGGCCAGAGAGAGCACAACGTTTTGATGTTGTGTATCATTTGCTTTGTCCTAAATTAAAAAAACGTTTGAGAATAAAATGTTCTGTGGGAGAGAAAGAATTTATTCCCTCAATACATTCTGTTTGGAAAGTGGCCAACTGGCTTGAGCGTGAAGCATGGGACATGTATGGCATACAATTTGCCGGTCATCCTGACATGCGAAGAATATTAACTCATCATGAATTTGTAGGACATCCTATGCGTAAGGATTATCCTGCCGATCAAAATCAAGCTATGCGTGGAGAAGCGCTGGAAAATACTTTTGATCGTGATAGACAGCGCCTCATGAGTAAATACGATCATGAAGATCTTATGTGGATTAATATTGGTCCTGCGCATCCCGCAACTCATGGTACCTTACGCTTTATGTCCGTTATTGACGGTGGTGAACGCATTAGGGAAATGGATGTTGAAATTGGATATTTGCATCGTTGTTTTGAAAAGATGTGTGAAACACATAATTATAATCAAATTATTCCTTATACAGATCGCTTAAATTATTGTTCTTCACCCATGAATAATAGTGCTTTTTGTGAAACTATAGAAAAACTTATTGGTATTAAAGTACCACCGCGTGCGCAAATGATGCGCATGATTATTGATGAACTTTCTCGTATAATGGATCATTTTGTTTGTATTGGGACAAATCTTGTTGACTTAGGCGCCATTACGGCTTTCTTCTATTTATTTGAAGAGAGAGAAGATATTTATACCTTATTTGAAAGTCTTTGTGGAGCAAGGCTCACTGTTTCTTTAATGAGAATTGGTGGGATGGGTTTTGATGTTCCCGAAGGTTGGCTAGAAAACTGTAGCACTGTTGTCGACAAAATAGAAAAACGTCATCAAGAAGTTGAAAATCTTGTGACGACAAACAGAATTTTTGTGCAACGTACAAAAGGATCGGGAATTCTTCCAAAGGATCTTGCTGTGCAACACGGCTACACAGGACCTTGCTTAAGAGCAACTGGTTTTGAATATGACATCCGCAAAGAAGAGCCTTATTGGTTTTACGATCAAGTCGATTTCGACGTGCCTGTAGGAACCCATGGCGACACTTATGATCGTTACCTTGTTCGTATGGAAGAAGTTCGTCAAAGTATTAAAATCATCCGCTGGTGTTTAAAAAATATGCCCGGAGGACCTATCAATGTTCCCGATAAAAATATCGTGTTACCATCTAAGAAAGATGTGTATGGAAATATTGAAGGATTAATGAATCACTTTATGCTGATAATTAAAGGTGTACAACCACCTGTTGGTGAGATTTATCACCGCAGCGAAGCGGCAAATGGTGAACTCGGTTTTTATGTTATTTCTGATGGTACGGGAAATCCTTATAGAGTGAAGTGTCGTGCTCCTTCTTTTTCAATATTAAGTGGATTTCCAGCTATGGTTCACGGCAATTTTCTTGCCGATGCTGTTGCGGCTCTAGGTAGTATTAACATCATTGCAGGCGAACTCGATAGATAAGGGGCAATTTATGCCATATTTTTCTCCAGAATTAACTAAAATCATAGAAGGCTTTTTAAAGCGCTATGAAACAAAACGTTCCAGTATTCTTCCTATTCTTCATGCTGTTCAAGATGAAAAAGATTGGATATCGGATCAAGACATCGATGCTCTTGAAAAAGAATTTGGTTTATCGGTTATTGATGTTCGTGAAGTGATGACTTTTTATACCATGTACAGAAAATCACCACCCAAACCTTATCGCTTTGAAATTTGTAAGAGCATTTCATGTTGGTTGATGGGGGCAAACGAATCTATTGAAGCTGTAAAAAAAGAAATTGAAAAAGCGAAAAAAGAAGGTAGAGAACTCCCCTTTGAAGTTCATGGCGTCGAATGTTTGGGACAATGTGGTTATGCTCCATCAACTTTAATTAACAAAGATCGACATAATAACGTAACGCCCGAAAAAGCGCTGGCACTTATTAAAGAATATAGTGCAAAAGAATTGCCAAAAGCTGCTGTCAATTGTGCCGCAAATCTTGCAGCTTCTCAAAAGAAATAAGGAGATTTTTTAATGCCTGTTATCATGAACGAATACCAAGGTCGTAAGCCCGATGAGTTTCGTATTTTATTAGGTCTTGAAGGTCATCCCGATTCGCGTAATATTAAAACTTATATTGAAAAAAGTAACGGCTATAAAGCCCTTGAAAAAGTTTTAAAAGGTGGCATGTCTCCAGATGATGTCATTAATACGGTCAAAGCTTCGGGACTTCGAGGACGTGGCGGTGCCGGATTTCCCACGGGATTAAAATGGAGCTTTGTCCCTAAAGGACCTGGTGAAAAATATTTAATTACGAATTTTGATGAAGGCGAACCAGGCACTTACAAAGACTGTTATATTTCCGAAGTAACACCTCATTCGTTGGTTGAAGGGAAAATTATTGCAGGTTATGCAATAGGGGCGCAAAAAAGTTACATCTATATTCGTGGCGAATTTTATAATGAAATTAAATGGTGTGAACAAGCCATTCGTGAAGCTTATGATGCTGGATATTTAGGTGAAAATATTATGGGCTCGGGTTTTACGCATCATATGGACGTATATTCGGGAGCAGGAGCTTATATCTGTGGCGAAGAAACCGGCCTTATTTCTTCTCTGGAAGGAAAAAAAGGACAACCGAAATTAAAACCTCCTTTTCCAGCTGTGAAAGGATATTTAGGTAAGCCTACTGTTGTAAATAACGTGGAATCTTTAGCTGTTGTACCATGGATAATTCATAATGGTCCCGATGCTTACAAAAAATTTGGCACAGAAAAATCTCCTGGTACAAAATTATTCAACGTCAGCGGACCTATTGCACGTCCTGGTTGTTATGAATTGCCTTTAGGTTATCCTTTAATGCGATTTATTAATGAAGATTGTGGCGGATTAATTGGTGGAAAAAAACTAAAAGGTCTTATTCCTGGTGGGTCTTCTGCGCCTATATTAACGGCAAAAGAATGTGAAAATGTCACACTCGATTATGAATCTATTGCAGCTGCGGGCTCCATGTTAGGTTCGGGTGCTATAATTGTGATTCCTGAAGGTGTGGGAATGCCTGATGTGCTTGAAAATTTAATGGATTTTTATTCCCATGAATCTTGCGGACAATGCACTCCTTGTCGCGAAGGAACCGGTTGGCTTTATAAAATGTCAAAATCAATTTTAAAAGGAAATGCGACTAAAGCCGATTTTTCTCGCATTAATACCGTTGCAAACAATATGCGTGGAAAAACAATTTGTGTACTTTCCGACGCTGCTGCCGATCCTGCAAGAGCTATTATTGCTAAGTTTGCGCATGAATTTGAACCATATCTTAAAGGGTAATTAAAATGTCAGAAACTGTTAAGTTAACAATTGATGGCAAAGAAGTCACCGTACCAAAAGGAACTTCTATCATTGAAGCAACAGAAATATTAGGAATTGAAATTCCTCGTTTTTGTTGGCATCCCGGTCTTTCCGTTGCGGGTGTCTGCCGTTTTTGTATGGTAAAAATTGAAGGAATGCCAAAACTACAAATCGCTTGTAATACAACATGCACAGAAGGCATGAAAGTCATTACAGTCAGTGATGAAGTTAAAGAAGCTCACAAATGGGCTTTGGAATTTCATTTGATCAATCACCCACTCGATTGCCCTATTTGCGATCAAGCTGGTGAGTGTGAATTGCAAAATTATTATATGAAAGTGGGTAAGTACACTTCGCAAATGGATGAAGACAAAGTCCTGAAGCCAAAAGCTTTAGATGTTGGCGACAATCTTGTCCTCGATACAGAACGCTGTATTTTATGCTCACGTTGCGTTCGCTTTGAAGATGAAGTGACAAAAACAAGTTCCCTCGGTATTTTTAATCGCGGTGATCATGCTGTTATTGGAACATTTCCAAATCGTAAAATTCAACATAATTATAGTTATAATATTGTTGATATTTGCCCTGTTGGTGCTTTTACTGCGAAAGATTTCCGTTTTAAATGTCGTGTTTGGTTTTTAAGTGAAACTAAAACTGTATGTCCTGGTTGTTCCACGGGTTGTAACGTTACTTTATTTGGGCATAAAAATCAGCGTGAATATTATCGCTTAAAACCACGTAAAAATGTGGACGTTAATGGTCACTGGATGTGCGATTATGGTCGTACGATGTATGTTCATTTAAATGCAGATCAAAGAATGGCGGCTCCGTCTTTAAATGGCAAACACTTGTCTTGGGATAAGTTGAAACCAGAGTTTACCAATAAATTATCTTCATTAAAAGGAAAAGCGGATCAAGTGGCCTTGGTGCTTTCTCCCCAATATACCAATGAAGAATATGAAAATATTTTTAACTCATTAAAGTCCGCATTAGGTGGAATGCCAAAGGTTTATATTTGGCGTGATTCAAAAGAAGTTATAGATAAATTTGATGGTATTTTAATGCGTGGAGATTTGCATCCGAATACCATCGGTTTAAAACAAGTTCTAGAAAAGCATTCTATTAATGCTGTAACTTTAAGTGGTGACTTTTCTCCATTAGCATCACAAAAAGCGACTTTAAATTTAGTTTTTGGCCCTGAAATTGAAAAGTCTTATTCGCAATTTGCTAATGAAGTGACCCGATTTGCCGAGCTTTCTAATGTGATTTATTTTGGTACTACGATAAATAACGTAACAAAGAAGTTTGCCCTTGCGATACCGACAAAAGTATTTGCAGAAAAGAATGGGACTTTCGTGAATTATAAGGGTATCACTCAAAAGTTAAAAGCAAATCCGCCTGTGTTCCCTGCTATGCTGGGGCTCGAAGATATTTTATCAGAAATGAAAGCGTGAGGAATGGACAATGGGATATATTAATGTATCAAAAGATCCTCAAAAAAGTTTGAAAAACGGATATCTTGCAACAACGTTGCTTGGTTTAGGACAAACTATTTCTGTTTTTGCAAAACAACTTTTGAAGCTGGAAGAATCTGTGACTATCCAATGGCCAGAAGTAGAATATCAATACTCTGAACGCTTTAAAGGCGCCCACTTTTTAACGAAACGTCCTGACGGACAAGTGCGCTGCACAGCCTGTTTCTTGTGTGCGACAAACTGTCCCGCTCAATGCATTACCATTGTGGCAGGTCAATCCTCTGATAAAGGAATTGAAAAGTTTCCTTTGCGTTTCGAAATTGATATTTTGCGTTGTGTATTTTGCGGTTATTGTGAAGAAGCATGTCCTGTGGATGCCATTCGTTTGGGTTCAGAATATTCTATGGCTGGTTTGCCCGAGCAAAAATGGGTTTATACAAAAGATTATTTATTAAATAGACCTGAAAATAAGAAACGTCTTGGTGATAAGCAAATATCCAAGAAAGAAGAAAATGTGAAAGATCCCTCAGTGGAAAGCAAATTACCTCATATTCACCGCACAGGCAGTGGTCATTAAATTTATTTTTAATTTTTTGATCAATTTAAATATATTGAAAAATATTTTTTATTATCTTATTTAAAACAAAAGTAACAACAATATATGTAAATAGAATATTTGTCTTATTCTTGAATTTTATGAATCCAAGGTTTAGAATTAAGCGATTGAAAAATGAAATAGGAGAATTATTTTAAAATTAGAGATTTATTCATTATTAAAATAATTTATTTCACAATTCAATGAGACAATTTAAAATTCTTAAGGAGTATGTCCATGAAATTTTTGTTTCAGAATAAAGAATTTAAGAATTTATGCATAATAAGTATTTTAATTGTTACACTTTTGGGTTGTACAAGACAATTTAATAGAGATGATACTAATTCTGGTAGCTCTGATATTAAGCCACTTCTTCCTAGTGCATCTATTAATTTTAATACGGATACAAGTGATGTCGTTCCTCCGCTCGTTTATTTGCTGGGCGGTGTTGCTTTATATAAAGTGGATGATAAGAATGATGTGGCAAGCGCGCCTGGATTTTCTGGAGTTGGTTTGGTAACATTTCCTGCAATTTCATTTACTGCGAATCCTGTCAATTCCGCAAAAAATATGAAAGTTGTAACTATTAATGCAGGGCAACCTGCTTTTTGTAAAAATGTTGTTTTTACTATTGCGAATAACTTCATATATGTTTCAAACCCACTTTCAAATAAACTTCCAACTATGACGACTTGTACTTACTCCCTCACTTCAAGTACTTTTTCAATTCCCGCGAATTCAATTACGTTTACCTTTAATTATACTGTGCAAGACTGGGCTTCTTCCTTAGGGGATAATCCTGATGGAAAACCTTCTTACGCAAAACTTACAGCAAAAAGAATTATGAAATATTATTCAGATAAAAATCTTTCAGATTCTAAATTAGATTTCAAAGGACAAACTATTTTCGATGTGTCTCCTTTTACTGCTTTAGTAAAGCTTCAGACATTAAATTTATCCGATAATTTTATTCAAGATATCAATCCATTGATGCATTTAACAAATCTGACATCTTTAAATCTATTTGATAATGAAATTAAATTTATTCCAGATTCTATAACAAAATTAAAATTGAATTTTTTAAGTTTTAACACAAATTCCATTTTGTCACTTTCACCCACAACCTATTCTTTTATAAAAAGTATTAATCCTGACTCTTTATATGGAAATCCAGGAACAGCAACCAATTTTGGGAATTAAAATGATTAAATTTTTTCGTAAAAAATATCTTTATCTCATTATGACTTCTTTATTCACAATCAGTTGTAAAAAAGAGACTATATCTTCCTCTGCTCAAGGTGAAACTCCTATTGTGCCAAATTCGAAAAGTGTTAATATTACTTATACAGGAAATAACTCAACACCTAGTATTTATAATCTCACATTGAATTATTCAAACAGTACCCATAAATTTTATTTAGGTGGGCATGATAATATTGAGTTTTCTCAAATTAATTTTAATATTATTCCAAGTTTATTAGGTATTTCAAGTTTAAATATTAATTCTATTCCTTCAAATAATTCTTTCTGTAACAGTGTATTTATTATAAAACCTGGAACTGAAGAGGGGACTGGTATAATTATATTAAATGATAATGTTTCAAAGAACTCTTTGACTCAGTCTATAACTTGTAATTATAGTATTGCTTCTAAATTTTATACGGTTTTATCAAATTCACTTGAGGTAACGTTTAATAAAATTTAGTATTAATATTTTTAATTTCTCAATTCCCCGTTATTAGAAAATAATTTTATTTTTTCTTTAATTAAAGTTGCGCACATTTATCAAGTTGTATTTTATTCGGTGGGTTAAGTATGTCATGTTCGGCAAGATTTTTCTGAATTTCATAAGCGGCAAAGCAGTGAATTTTTGTAGAAGGATGCACTAAATCCCAAAAAAGGTGATCTTTGGGAGTATCGCAAGCGACATTAGGATTGGGTGTATTACTGGGAACGCCAACGTAACATGAATTTTCTGTGTTTTTTACAAAAAATTGAGTTGGATTTTTTTCAATATTAATAAGCATGCTCTTGGCATCAAAAAGTACGACTTTTATATTGTCATCTTTATGAGCTCCATTAAAATGATGAACACGTCTTCCAATAAATAAATTTTCAATGCGGACAATGGTACTCAGTACCCATTTCATATTTTTGTAGCTTTCCACATCTTTTGTTAGTGCAATACGACCTAAATCAGGCAGGTTTGCTACCATGATATAACGAGCTCCTTTGTCCTTTAATTTTTCAACCCCTTTGATAATATCTCCGGATATATTCCAAAGTGATTTGCTCGTTTGCAAAGGTTTTTTAAAATCCATTGTAAAAATATTATTTGCACCTGCCCAAACAACATATAGAGTGTTGTCTGAATTTAAATTTTTATCTTTATTTTTTTTTAAATAATTATCGATCTGTTCTGTTAATTCAATGGCCTCAGGGTATCTGGGATTTTTTCCCGACGTGAGAGCCCCTAAATAAGCATAATCTTCAAGTTTTGCGCCTATGGCTTGTGCAAGGTATTCTACCCAGACAGCACCGTTTGTTGCGCGTCCATCGACATAGGGAGGCAGCGGCATGGGTTTTATGGTAGATTTAGAAGCATTGAAATAATTTCCATTGTCTGACAGGCTATCACCAAAAACGACAATGTTTTTTATAGCAAGCTTTGTTTCTGAGGCTCTTATCGAAAAACAAAAATAAATGCTCAATAGAATAGGAAATAATTTTAATTTCATGGATCTCTCCCTTAATATGTATATTCAAAGAAGTTACGATGAATTAAATTGTATCAAACTTCTTTAAAAATAAGAGTACCATAACAAAATTATTTTATTGTTTTTAATGCTTCTTCTTTTAGATTTTTTCTCAGAATTTTTCCAATGGGTGTTTTAGGTAACTCAGTTCGAAATTCAATAGATTTTGGTACTTTATAATGCGTGATATATTTATGGCAATGTTCAAGTATTTTTTCTTCCGTAAGTGTAGGGTCTTTTTTCACGATATATGCTTTTACAGATTCACTTGTTTTTGCGTTTGGCACGCCAATGACGGCGACTTCACCCACTCCTGCAAGTTTCGCAATACAATCTTCAACTTCGTTGGGATAAACGTTAAATCCACTGACAAGGATCATATCTTTTTTTCTATCCACAATTTTAATGTAGCCATCATTGTCCATGACGCCCACATCACCTGTTAAAAGCCAGTTTTCTTTTAAACATTTAGATGTTTCATCAGGACGTTGCCAATATCCTTTCATAACTTGGGGACCTCTTACAGCAATTTCTCCCGTCTCTCCAATAGGAACTGTGTTTCCCTCTTCGTTTATGAGTACGACATCGGTTCCTGGTACGGGAACACCTACAGTATCCGATTTCACAACTCCATTGAGAGGGTTAAAGCTGACAACGGGTGATGCTTCGGTGAGGCCAAATCCTTCAACGACAGGTGTTTTTGTTACGTTAAGCCATCTTTCAGAGACTGCTTTATGTAGAGAAGCCCCTCCTGCAATAGACGCTTTTAAATGTTTTGGGGGATTTTGAGAAAACCATGTCTCGTTAAGTAGTCCATTAAATAAGGTATTGACTCCTGAAATCCAGGAAATATTTTTCATTTCGAAGGCTTTTTTAATATTTTTTAATGGCCTTGGGTTAGGAATTAAAACGCTTTCTCCGCCACAATAATAAAAAGTAATTAAATTCACTGTAAATGCAAAAATATGATATAAAGGTAAAACAGATAAAATTACTTCGTTACCTTTAGATAGTTTAGCTTTACCCATTTCATTTATTTGGTACATATTTGCAATTAAATTTCGATGAGTGAGCATGGCTCCTTTACTCACACCCGTCGTGCCGCCAGTATATTGTAAAGCGCATAAATCATCTAATTTAATGGTTTTCCAATAATCTTGAACGTTAATATTTTTATTTTTCTGTATTTCCGCACCTTTTGCAACGGATAATGTAAATGATGTTGAATAGACTTCGCATTTTGGGATTTGTTTTTTAACATACTTTAATACCGATTGAACTAATGTTTTCTGTAATAAAGGAAAAAAATCAGCAACCTTTACAAGTATGACTTTTTCAATATTTGTATTTGGGATTACTTCTGTTAATTTGTCAGCAAACATATCAATGATAATTAATATTTTTGCACCACTATCTTTAAATTGATGCTGCATTTCAAAGGAAGTATAAAGAGGATTTGCATTGACTATGACGCCACCCGCTTTGAAAGTACCAAATACAGCAATGGGATAACTTAAGCAGTTTGGCATTTGTATGGCGATTCTGTCGCCTTGTGAAATTTTAGCCTCTTCTCTTAAATAAACAGCAAAAGCATCGGAGTATTTTTCAACATCAGCGTAAGTGAGTGCGCGTGCCATACCGTTCGGTAAAATCATGCTTGTTGAAATATTTTGATTCCACTGGGCAGAGCACTTTGTAACCATGTCAGCTAAATTTGCAAATTCATATTCTGAAAGTTCAAGATTCGTACCCGGGCCATAATGTGATTGCCAAGGACGATCCTTACATTCGATTGTTTTACCTGCCATTTTCGTTCTCCTCTATTCAACTTTAGGCGGATTGTATAGAATCATGTAGAAACGTCAATTTCAACGTTAAAAATAATATACATATTTTTTAGATAGAAATTTTTTTTTCTATTTTAATTTATTTGAAATTAATGAATAATCTCTTGTGATTGATATTTTATAATATTTGTAAATTTTAAAAAATATAAAATTTATACTTTTTTTCCTAGGAATGGGTATTTATTATGTGTTCTTTTATTTTTCTGGATATTGTTTCCTAAATAGCATATGTTTTGACAAGAAAGACTTAATTTCCCTCTGAAGTTTTTCAAATAAAAGTTACTCTAAATCAATCTTTTTGAAAGGAGTATAGCGATGAGTGTGAATAGTATTAAAAACTCACCATCTGTCGTAAACCCAAATGCCATTCAAACGGCTGATCCTGGAAAAGCAGAAAGAGCTGCACCCAAAAGTGGAGCCGCTGCTTATGCGAAAGCAAACAATAATCCCACAATTAAAGAAGCGGCCAATGTGCAAATTTCTCAACGGGCTAAAGATATGAGTTTAGCTAAGAAAATTGCAGATGAAACACCAGATATCAGAGAAGATAAAGTGGCTCACTTTAAAGATCTCATTGATAAAGGTGAATATAAGGCTGATTCAGAAAAAATTGCAAATTCTATTTTGCAAGAAGCAATGCGTGATGAAATTGCAAGAGATCCCAGTTTTATTTATAAATAGGTCAATAATATTGAATTAAAATTTAATAATTGAAAGAAATATATGGATGAGCTATTAAATTTAATTATCCAATTTAATGAAATTTTAAAGAAACAAATTGCTTCTTATGTTGAATTTATTCCTATTTTGGATGAAGAAGAAACAGCTATAGCAAATTACGATTTAATAGCACTAGAAAGAATTGTTATTGTAAAAGATCAGCATTCTCGTATTGCACAATCAATAGAAGAAAGAAGAATTCAAATATTAAAAAAAATATGCTATATGATTGCCTTCGATCCAAGAGGGCAAAATTTATCTTTAAACTTATTTAAATTTACTTTTTCCACTTATTTGAAGAATATAAAAACTCTAATTAATGAAGAAATGTTTGCAAAATTATTAGAACAAGAATGCGCTTTTAATTCAACAGCATCAGAATTTGAGAAAACGTTTGAGTTTGTATATCCAAGGATATATAGAAATCAAGTTATTTTAAAGAAATTATCAAAAAATGTTTCAATGTCTATTAGTTTATTTCAATCGGAAGCGGAAGCCGGTATGAATTATGATTCGCTAGGAAAAGCACAATCTCTTACAAATAAAAATACAGGTATTTCATCGATGCGTGTAAAGGCATAAAATGGTTGCAACATTAAACCACATTTTGAATATGGGAAGTGAGTCCTTACAAAATTCAAGGGTGGGAGTCGATGTCACAGGGCATAATATTTCCAATGCCCAAACACCAGGCTATAGCAGACAAATTGTTAACTTAGAGACAAAATGGCCTATAGAATATGGTTTGCAAATATTTGGAGATGGCGCTCGTATACAAAATATTCGAAGGGCGCATGACAAATTTATCGAAGGTCAGTTGCGTCGTGAAGTTCAAGTGCAAAGTCGTACCGAAACCTTGTCCGAAGGATTAAAAAAGTTAGAAAGTTTTTTTAATCCCGATTTAACTTCCACCATTCGCGATCGTTTTACAAGCTTTACAAATTCCATAAGGGAATTGGCAAATTTTCCAGAAGAACCTTCTGTACGTATTAATACTATTGAAAGTGGGAAGGGGCTAGCGCAATCTTTTAATTCAACCCATGCCAATATTGTTCAAGTTCAGACTGATGCCAATGAGGAAATAAGACAAAATATTAAGTTAGTAAATCAAAAAATTGCTGAAGTAGCAAAATTAAATGGACAAATTCGTGAAATGGGAGCAGCAAGTCCTTCTGATGTAAATGATCTTGAAGACAGGCGTGATAAACTTGTTAAAGAAATAGGGAGTATTGTAGATATTAATCCTTATAAAGATAATAACGATCAAATGACTATTCGTGGCCCTGCTGAATGTTTGTTAGTTGAGGGAAGCCTTGCTTCACGTTTTGTCATTGATGATGTTTATACACCCAATCATCAGCCCGATATTTTGGTATCCGAATTTGAAAAAGAACGTTACTTTGATATGACTCATAATATTAAAACAGGAAAAATGGGAGCATTATTACAAATTCGTGATAAATATGCACAAGGATTAAGAGATGAAGTAAACGGTTTAGCTAAAGGTTTTGCAGATTCATTTAACGCCATTCATGAAAAAGGATATGGAATAAATGACATGCGTGAAACCAATGGAAGAGCTTTTTTTGATGGACTTGATGGCCCGGGAGAGCCAGCACAGGATATTAGTGTTTCCTTAGGTATTGTTTACAATCCCAATGCAATTGGTGCCGCAATGTCAACAATGACTCCTGGTGATAACGTTGTCGCAAATCAACTTGTCAAACTCTTTTATGAACCTTTATTTGATGATAAAACAACTACAGTAACAGGTGTGTACGATAAAATGATTAGCAAGCTCGGCATTTCGGCTTTAAAAACAAAGGAAGAAGCAACTGCTGCTCAAATTGTTTTTGACAGGCTAAAAGCACAACGTGAAAGTGTGGCTGGTGTTTCTTTAGACGATGAAGCAGCAAATCTTTTAAAGTATCAGCATTTATTTACGGCAAGTTCGAGAATTGTCACAACAGCGGATGAAATGTACAAAACAGTACTCGATCTAAAAAGATAATTTTATTTATTGTTGAGGTGATACTATGGCACTACAACCTAGAATTTCTGAACAATATAGATACGGCACAACGTTGGATCGTATTGGAAATGTGAAAAGCATAGCAGATGATGTGAATGATACTGCTATTTCTGCAAGAAAACTAAAAAGAATTAGTGACGATCCTGTTGCAACGATTCGTGTGTTACGTAACAGAACACGCATTACAAACTTAGATCAATATAGAAAATCCCTCGATTTTGGAAGAGGATATTTAGCAAAAACAGAAGATGCCTTGACTTCAATATATGATTCCTTAATTCGCGCAAAAGAACTTTCAATTCAACAATCTAATAATATTTATGATGAACCTGCGCAAAAAGCAGTAGCTGAAGAAATTAGACAAATATTAAATCATGTGATTATTTTAGGTAACACGACGTATGGTGACAAATATGTATTTGGTGGATTTCAAACAACTCAACCTCCTGTTTCTCCCGATGGGCATTATTTAGGTGATGATGGATTTATCTTTGTTCAAGTAGATGAGGATAGTTTTAGGCCTATTAATGTGAATGGAAGAAGTGTTTTCGATGTGCCTGGTGGATTAGAAGGAAAGCGTCCTCCTTTAGTTAAAATTCTAGAAAATATGTATGACTCGTTATATACATGGGATAGGGATAAGTTGCATCAATCCATGGTAGATATGGATGCTGCCATGAATTCTGTTGTTACGGCAACTGCTTCTTTAGGTGCTCGTCGTAATGCCTTAGAGGATGTTTCGGAACGTCTTGATCGCGGAGAAGCGCAACTCCATAATGATAATAATAATTTGGAAGGTGCTGATATGGTAAAATCAGCTATCGATTTGCGCAGAGCAGAATCGGCACTTAATTTTACATTACAGGCAAGTTCTAAAATGCTCACGCCCTCATTGCTTGAATTTCTAAAATAATATTATATTATTCATCACTGTTATAACATACTTTTTATGTATAACTTTTTTAAATTCAAACCCATTACTGAGAGAAAAAATGAAAATTTCAATTATATCTGGAAGTCATAGAAAAAATTCTCAATCTGAAAAAATATCACGCTATTTGATGAATGAATTAACAAAAAAACTAGCTGTTACAACTCACTTAGTAACATTAAATGAAAATCCTATTCCGTTAATGGATGAAGAGTTTTTTAATCTCGAAAGCCAAAAATGGAATAAGGTATGGAATCCTATTGCTACGGAATTGCAATCTGCAGATGGCATTATTGTTGTTACTCCGGAATGGCATGGTATGGTTCCTGCAGGATTAAAAAATTTGTTACTTTTAACCTCGGCGAAAGAAGTTGGTCACAAACCAGGTCTTATCGTTTCTGTTTCAGCTGGTGGGAGTGGTGCCTATCCCATTAATGAATTAAGAACCAGCGGTTATAAAAATTCAAGAATTTGTTATATTCCAGAGCATCTTATTATTAGAGATTGCACTCATGTTTTGAATAATGATGCACCTGAAAGTCCTGCAGATGAAGCAATTAGACAAAGAATTACTTATACCTTAAATATTTTAATTGAATATGCGAAGGCATTAAAAAGCGTTCGAGAAAGTGGAAAAATCGATTATAAAACTTTTCCCAACGGCATGTGATTTATATTATAAATTAAATTTCGGAGACAATATATTGTCTCACTGATTTTTTATCGATGCTACCACAGCTTGCTATGTTTTCTGCTACTTTTTCAAATTGAATATGAATTTTTGATTTTAGTATATTTTCTGATTTTTTCATTTTGTAATAAAAATTTACTTCTACTTCTTCATTCTTATTTATATTTATTATCTCATATTTTTTTTCAGTTGCTTCTAGCCACTGCCAGGAGTGTTTTTTAAATAACTCATTTTCGGCAAGCAAAGCATATTTATTCAAAATTCCGCTCATACCACGGTAATTATTTTTAATTTGAAATTTAGAATCTGAACGATTTAAATAGTCATCAATGTCATTGATATTAAATAAACCATACCAGCGCATGGCAGGGGCTTCATAAAATGTAGGCGCATAGCGATGGCCACCAATATGTGATGACTTCCACACGCGAAATGAGCTATTTTTATATTGTCCCACTTTTTTATGAAAATTATTGTGCAACTCTATCCCATATTTTCCACAGCAATGATCTCTTTCTCCATGCACGCAGATAAATAATTCCTTTGTGTTTTGACTGTCTATTATATTTTCTTTTTTAAAGTTATTAATATTGGATTTTAAATATTCCAAAATTTGCGGGATAATGCTCTTCAAGTTTTCATTTGAAAAGAGTAATTCTATTTTATGAAAATCTTCAAACTCATTTCCATTATTTTTAAAGATAAAAATGCGAGTGTGATTATGAATAGACAATTCATTTTTTGCAAAATAATTTAAACCCACTTCTAATTTTAATCTTCCTATTTCAGGAAGCAAAGATTGCAATTCTTCAGGATAATATTCTGATTTCATAGGAATAGAAGCCCAGGGTTCTTTCAATTCAATTGCAATTTGGGCATGTAATTTAGCAACAGAACAAATTATATTTTCACCACTTGATTTTGTTTGCAGGGAGCATGGGGTTTCAGTTGACATTGTTTTTCCTCATTTAAAATAATATTTTTACTTAAAATTTTCCAACATCCGAGGAAGAGCATTTAGTATTTTTTTGTAATGAGAGGCCGTTGCTATGAGTGGCGGTGTGAGTGAAAGAACATCTGCTCGTGGACCTTCGGGTAGCACAATAAAACCATTTTCTAATAAATTTTCCATTAAAGGAACACAAAATGCTTCCTCTTGATTATAAAACCAAATACCGCGCATAAAACCTTTGCCGCGGATTTGGAAAGGAAATTTTTCGGATAATTTATTTGAGTTCATAACTTCGGTAAATTTTATAAATTCACGATCAATTTTATTTAATTCCGCTTGAAATGTAGGTAAATGATTTTCAATTGATTTTATGGTTTCGGTGGCAACGTAACAGGCGAGGGGATTTCCCAAAAATGTTTGCGTTTGTCTTGCTTCACCTTTTGATTTTTCCCAAACATCCATAATATTTCCAATGCACGCGCTAATGGGCAAGCCACCTCCCATGGCTTTTCCTACGCAGAGAAGATCGGGAATTACATTATAATGTTCATAGGCAAACATTTTTCCAGTCCGGCCAAATCCGGTATAAATTTCATCAAAAATAATTAATGTCCCATATTTTTTGCATAAAAACTGACATTGTTTTAAAAAATCTGCCGAAAATCCTCTTTTTCCGCCACGTCCCTGAATGGGTTCTAAAATAAGAGCAGCATATTCTTTTTTCTTTAATTCTTTTTCAAGAATTTCTAAAACTTTTTCGGGTTGCTGCAATTGGTGTTTATTTAATAGAAGTTCGTGAGATAAGTTTTCTGTAGTAGAAGAAATTTCTCCTTTAAAATAAGGAAACGGAAGACAATAACTTTTCCCTTCAATCCAGGATTCAAATCCTTTAGTAAAATCTTCCCTGTGATTTAATGTCAGTGGTGCAAATTGCAATCCGTGGTAGCCCCCTGCGAAACTTAAGAATTTATTTCTTTTTGTCGCGAGCATTGCTGTTTTAATTGCGGATTCAATGGCATCTCCACCACTTTGACCTAATAAAGATTTTGCGTTTTCATAGGGAGAAATTTTTGCAAGAAGTTCTAATAATTGAATTTTGGGAGTGGAGGGATGCACATCACCCATACCATGAATGAGTTTTGCCGCTTGTTTGCGAAGGGCTTGTAGTGTTACTTTAGGTCGATGGCCTAAAGCAAGAACTCCAAAACAGGCTGTAAAATCGAGATAACGATGGTTATCAATATCATGTACCCACATTCCTGTTCCACGTTTCATGACAATGGGAAAGCGCTCACCAAAATAAGTTGTGTCGGGACATTCGACTTTTTCAAGGCGGGAGAGAAGTTTATCTGTAAGTTTACGGGATTTCTTTTTTATCATTGTTATCAGTCCAAATTTGAGTCGTGTCATCAAAAAATTTTAACATTTTTTCTTCACTGTGAAGAAAAATTATTTCTAATAATTCTTGGTTTTCCTTGTTTTTTATTTCTGAATTGGGTTGTTCTTTTAAATTATTTAATTTAACTAAATAAGAATCCAATGTATTTAAAAATTGGTTGATTGAGTTATAAAATTTTAAAATATCTTTTGGAATATCATTTTGTGTCTGCTTAATTAAATATATTTTATGATCATGAATAATTTTTGCTTTATCAATAAATCTATTCATTAAAGAGCGGATTAAAAGGCAATCAAAAAAAATACCACCAGTATTTTCATAACCTTTATGACGTATTTGATATTCTTCAAATTTTATTTTGAAATGATCGGCAATATTAATAAGCTCTCTTGGTGTAAAAATGACATTCCAAATGGGTGATTGAAAAGGAGATGAAAGATTAAAATTTGAAAAAATTTGCGATAAATAAAAATTCATTATTTCTTCATTTCTTTCCCATGCAATAGGAAGAAAAATAATTTTACCTTCAAGTTTTTCACAAAATTCAATAAGTTCAAGTTTGCTCTTTCCTTTTACTCTATCATCTTCAGAATAACCTAGAAGCACAATATACGTTGTATTATAATTCCATAAATTTGCAAGCAGAGCCCACCTATCTTCATCCTTTAAGGAACTGCGATCGAGATCGTCTAAAATATACACCTTATGTTTAAAATTTCTTAAATCGCGCATATCTAATACCTTGCGGGTTAAAATAGCAAGGTGAAAGCCACTTGTAATCAAAATATCTACCAAACTGCTGATGAATTTATAAAAGGAATAAGTGATATTCATTCTATTTGTAAGTAGCATAAGACTTAATACAATAAATAGAGGTGCAAAAAAGTTTGATTCATAGAAACCAAAGCGATAAATAACCGTATAAATAACAAATAAAAATAAGCCGGTTTTAAATATGCCAAGGAGATGAACATAAGCGGCATTTAATGATTTTATACCAAAAAAGCTTTTTTTAATAAAATGAAGCCCTCCCTCTTGTATTTCATGAGAGTACTTTTCTATTAAGTATGTTTTTCCTGATCCCCAAGGGCCAATAAGAAATATTAAATTTTCATTTTTATGAATATAAATATCAATTTGATGTTTAATGCTTTCATAGTTTAAACTCTTATGTTCATCAATCCCATCATGAGCTTCTAATTTTTCTTTTGTTTTTCTTAAAAGAGGAGGATCGTGCGAGATAAGTCTTTTAAAATTGCTCCAACATTCTTTAAGAGAAGTATTATCGTGTTGATGCATAAATCCTCTTTAAATATAAAAATACAAATTGAATAAATATTCTCTAATTTATTTTAAATGAATTTTTAAGAAAAGAAAGATTCGTCAATAAGATGAGAGGTTTAATTTTACATTGCTCTCCGGTATTGCCCACCTACGGCATACAATGCCGTGGTAATTTCTCCCAAGGAAGCATAACGCGTAGTGTAAAGCAATTCTTCAAAGATATTTCCATTGGAAAGAACAGTTTCTTGAAGTCTTTTTAATGCCTTTTGCACGTTTTCTTGGTATGTTGATTTAAACTCCTCTAACCGAGTTAATTGTTCATTTTTTTCTTCGTAAGAGGCTCGAGAAAGCTGTATTTCATGTGGAACTGTGTTTTCGTCTTCATTTGGATTTAAATAAGTATTCACGCCAATTAATGGTAATTTGCCCGTATGCTTTAGAGTTTCATAATAGAGACTTTCTTCCTGAATTTTTCCTCTCTGATATTGTGTCTCCATTGCTCCTAATACACCTCCTCTACTTGATATTCTATCAAATTCTTGTAGTACGGCTTCTTCAACAGCATTGGTCAGAGATTCAATAAAGTAACTGCCTTGCATGGGATTTTCATTTTTCAGCATTCCAAATTCGCGAGCAAGTATAAGTTGAATGGCCATACTTCGTCTCACGCTTTCTTCTGTGGGTGTTGTCACAGCCTCATCATATGCATTTGTGTGTAACGAATTGCAGTTGTCGGATAGGGCAAGTAAAGCTTGTAATGTTGTTCTAATGTCATTAAAATTCATTTCTTGAGCATGTAAGGAACGACCACTTGTTTGAATATGGTACTTTAGCTTTTGCGATCGTTCGTTTGCTTTGTATTTATCGCGCAAGGCAATAGCCCAAATACGCCTTGCCACGCGACCTATTACGGAATATTCGGGATCCATTCCATTGCTAAAGAAAAATGCTAAGTTCGCGGCAAAGTCATCAATATCCATACCGCGACTTAAATAATATTCTACATAAGTAAATCCATTGGCTAGAGTAAAGGCCAGTTGCGTAATGGGATTGGCTCCTGCCTCTGCAATGTGATAACCAGAAATACTGACAGAATAATAATTTTTAACTTTATTTTTTACAAAATATTCCTGAATATCTCCCATCATTTTAAGAGCAAAATCTATGGAAAAAATACAGGTGTTTTGAGCTTGATCTTCCTTTAGAATATCAGCTTGAACCGTTCCTCTCACCGTTTCTAATGTGTATTTTTTTATGTTCTCAAATTCTTGGGGAGTGACTTTTCTTCCTTTAGATTTTTCTTCTTTTTCAATTTGTTGATCAATGGCCGTATTGAAAAAGAAAGCTAAAATAATGGGGGCAGGTCCATTTATTGTCATGCTGACGCTGGTATTGGGGTCACATAAATCAAAACCGCTATATAATATTTTCATGTCATTCAAGCTTGCAATGCTCACCCCGCTTTCACCTATTTTTCCGTAAATATCCGGTCTTTTAGCAGGTTCATCACCATATAGAGTAACACTGTCGAAAGCGGTAGAAAGTCTTTTTGCAGGGTCATTTTTTGTTAAAAAGTGAAAACGATTGTTTGTGCGGGCGGGTCCACCTTCCCCTGCAAATTGACGCTTAGGATCTTCATCAGAGCGTTTAAAAGGAAAAACGCCTGCTGTAAAAGGAAAATTTCCAGGTAGATTTTCATAGCGTAAAAATTTAATAATATCTCCGTAATTTTCAGATTGCGGCAAATATAATTTTTTTATTTTTAATCCACATAAAGAAACAGAGTAAGTAACAACTTCGTATTTTTTACCTCTGACTTCATATTTAAATGCGTCACTTTCATAATTTTCTTTAATACTTTGCCATGATTTTAATTCATTTGCTACAGATGTAGGAATCATTTCCCATTGTGCATTTATTTCTTTTTCAAATTTTTCATTTAACAAGGAGTCATTAAGAAGTTTTTTTGTTTTTTCAAGTGCAAAAATATGGGTTGAATTTAGAGTTAACTCTTCAGTCTGTTTATGATAATCTTTTATCGTTTGTGCTATCTCACTTAAATAATTAGTTCTATTTTGTGCAATAATAGGAGCTACATTACTCGATTTTTTCGATGTTTTAATTTGTATTCTTGGCTGCCATGAAATACTCGGGCATTTTTCTTCTAGTAATTTTAGTAACTCTCTATAAATACCGTTGACACCATCATCATTAAACTTAGATGCTATGGTTCCAAATACAGGATAATTTTCTTCAGAAAGAGATCGATTTCCGGAATAGCGACTTCTTCTAATCGTTGTTTTAACGTCGCGAAAGGCATCTTCCGAGCCGCGTCTGTCAAATTTATTAATTGCGATAAGATCTGCAAAGTCAAGCATATCTATTTTTTCAAGCTGTGTCGCAGCACCAAATTCACTTGTCATCACATAAAGTGACAAGTCGGAAACATCTAAAATTCCTGTGTCACCTTGTCCAATTCCACTTGTTTCAACAATAATGAAATCAAATCCTGCTTCCCGCGCTAAACAAAGGGCTTCAAGTGTTACAGATGATAATTCACTTTTACTTCCACGAGTAGCAAAACTATGCATAAAAACATTTTCTTGATTTATGGCATTCATACGAATGCGATCGCCTAGTAAGGCTCCCCCTGTTTTTCTTTTCGAGGGATCGACACTAAAAATACAAATTTTTCTTTCAGGGTATTCAAATGTAAATCTTCGAATAATTTCATCAGTTAAACTACTTTTACCAGCACCTCCTGTGCCTGTCACTCCTAAAACAAGTGGAGGATTATTTATTTTCTTATTCTCTTTTATTTTTTTTCCAGATTCGACTTGTTTTTGAACTTCGGAAGGGAGTCGTTTAATATCATTTTCAATAATTGTAAGTGCACGTGCAAAACGGAGATGATCATTTGCCAATATTTTTCGGTTTTCAAGTCCTTCAGGCCACCTGTCTAAAGGAAAATCAGACTTTGCAAGCATGTCGCTGATCATGCCTTCAAGCCCCATTTTTAAACCATCTTCAGGAGAATAAATACGTGTTATACCTGATTTATGAAGTTCCTCAATCTCTTTGGCAATAATAACACCGCCACCACCGCCAAATATTTTAATATCGGGTCTTCCTCCTTTATCAAGCATTTCTCGCATGTATTTAAAATATTCAACATGACCTCCCTGATATGAACTTACAGATACAGCATGCACATCTTCCTGAATGGCTGCTTGAACCACTTCCCCTACACTTCTATTGTGGCCAAGATGTATGACCTCTGCTCCTGCTTGTTGCAAAAGTCTTCGAATAATATTTATGCTGGCATCGTGGCCATCAAATAACGCAGTGGCGGTGACAAATCGAACTTTGTTTTTTAGTTTGTATTGAAAACTTGTTTCCATTGCTTTTATTCCTCTATAGTAATGAGATATGCGATAACTCGCTTTAGAGCATATCGAACGGTACCATAAATTGATTAAAATTTTAATGAATATGGAGTAAGCAAAAAGATGTGGCCTCTAACGGGAAAAGAAATTTATCAAACAATTACAAAAACTATAAATACGAAAAATTCATTTGATGATATTATTTTTGAAGGAATATTTACAGATAGTAGAAAAATAAAATCAAAGCAATTTTTTATTGCCATCGAAGGTGAACGTTTTGATGGGCATGCTTTTTTAGCAGAATGTTTTTCAAAAGGTGTGCAACTGGCATTGGTAAACAAGAATTCAAAGTATCTTTCTAATTTGTCTCAAAAAGAGCGTAATAAATGTATTGAAGTTGATAACGTTCTTGAAAAATTTAGAGAGTTTGCCAAGTTTATGCGTCAACGCTTTCCGTTTCCTGTTATTGGTGTCGCTGGTAGTAATGGTAAAACGACAACAAAAGAAATGCTTGCTAGTTTATTAAGCGGTGGTTCTTTTAAGGTAACTAAAACTGAAAAAAGCGAAAATGGTTTTTTAGGTATGGCGGTTACTTTATGCCAGGAAGCGCATCATAAAAATTCTCCACCACATGCCCTTGTTCTTGAAATTGGTATCGATGATATTGGAGCTATGACTCAGCATGTTTCTTTAGGTTTACCTGACATTTCAATTATTACTGCACTCGGACCCGAGCATTTAGAGCATTTAATTAACTGGGAAACTGCGGTCAAAGAAGAACTTATTTTATTTCAAAATCCCAATACGAAACGGGTGTGGCAGTTATCCGATGCAAAAATATTTGAAGCATTTCAAAATTATTTAAAGGATGATAATTTAAATAGAAAAAAATTGGCTGATTTAAAAAATGATTACATTGTTATTGAAAAAAATAAATTAAAAGAAATAAATCATGATTTAAAAAATAATGTAAATGCAATTGTGTATTGGGATGTTATTCAAACATCGAGTGTTGAAAGTCAATTAAATTTTTCAGTAGATTCGAAATTTAATAATTCAAGTACCACTGAGGAAATTATTTTTAAAGTACCTCTTCCTGGTATTCACAATGCAGCAAATTTTGCATTAGCTTTTTCTACTGCTTTCATGCTAAAGAGAACAGCTCAGCAAATTGAAATAGGTTGGAAAACATTTGTGCCGCCGCCTATGCGATCGCGTATTTCAAATTTAAAAAATGGAATTGTGCTTTTTGATGATTGTTATAATTCAAGTCCTATGAGTTTAGAAGCCGCACTTCATGCAATAGATAGTAAGGAATGGCAAGAAAAAGCAAAATTAATTGTTTTGGGTGATATGCTCGATTTGGGTGCCGAGTCAAAATACTGGCATGAAAAAATATTTTACTCGCTAAAAAATTTACAGAATACCTACTTGTGCCTTTACGGATCTGCCATGTATGATTGTTATAAGTTACTTAAAGAAACAGAAAATGTGCTGTTGGCGCAAAATAAGTTGAGGCTTTTCTGGCGAACAGCTGATGAGGAGCCTACTCTGTTTCTAAGTGATATTAATGTTAAATTGTCAGATTTTGTCATATTGGTAAAGGGCAGCCGAGGTATGAAACTTGATAGACTGGTCAAGTCTATTGAAGAAAATTTTTGTTGAATTTTCAACAACTCGGTAAGTTTTGAATTTTGAATTTCGGGAGGTGTATACTATGCGACCTGAAGTACTTCAAAATGAACTATTTAAAATTCTTGAGAATTCTTTTGTCGATAAGTCGTCTGATACCAAAGATGATGTTGTTCTTTCCTTGAGTGAAGAGCAAATGTTCAAGCTTTGGAATATTTTAGGGGAAGAATTGGGGATCGATCTTTCATTAGCGACCGATGATCAAAGAAAACTTTTATTTGATGCTTGTGATAACGGAAAGCATATTGCTGCAAAGGATTTTAGTTCATTATTATGGCTAGTTTATTATAGTGATGCAGCCTATCAATAAATTTTAAATACCTCATTAAAATCTTTTTTTATCGACATAATTGAAAAAAATACACTATTGGGCTAAATATAAAAATTGTTATTAGCTGCTTGATTTTCTAGATTTCAATCGTATTTTAAGTGGCAAATTTTTATACGAAAAATTTTCAAAAATGATTTTTAAATAATTCAGAAATTTTAAAAATCGATATAAATTAAAGCAATTAATAAGTTACATTATTTGAAAGAATATATATGGCTACTTTTTCTCAAAATAAATCAGTATTTCAAAAAATAAAAGATTATTTTAACCCTAAAAACATAAAATTTAACCCAAATTATCAAAAAAGAGCAATTGTCATGAGTGGCATCTTTTTTGTTGCTCTTATCTTAATTTTAGGTCGTTTTGCTTGGCTCAGTGTTTTTTCTACTCCTCTACGATCCAAATTGCTGGCAACGGGAAGTCGGCAATTTGAAACCAGCGTTACTTTGTCTAATCCACGCGCCACCATTACCGATCGCAATGGAAAAGTGTTAGCAGTAAGTGTGCCAAGTACAAGTTTATTTCTATTAACGCGAAAAATGCCAAAAGATAAAGAAACACTCGAAATTGTTGCAAAACAAATTAAAGTACCACTGCAAGATTTATTATCTTATCGTAACGATAAAAAAAACTTTATCTGGCTCAAAAGGCAAATGACACAAAGTGAATTTAATCAATTAGGCTCTTTAAAAAAGTGGAAATTATTTCTTGATACAGTTGATGAACCTAAACGTATTTATCCTGAAAAAGATATCGCATCGCATTTGATCGGATTTGTTGGTTCCGATGGGCAAGGATTAGAGGGCGTTGAAAAGGTTTATAACAATAGACTTACCGTGAAATCGACTAAAGCTGATGTCACCCGCGATGCTCGTGGCCGTTACGTTATGGTGTCGCCCAATGGTGCATCAAAGCCATCTTTATCTGTACCAAACTTGAAATTATCTGTTGATATTTCCATTCAACATTTTACGCAAAACGCCTTACGCGACGGCGCTATCCGCTCCAAAGCAAAAGGGGGCAGTGCCATTGTGATTGATGTGACCACAGGTGAACTTTTAGCGATTGCAAGTTATCCTACATATGACTTAAATAATCCCCCTAATAATGATCCCGAATCGCGCCGCTTTCGACCTATTATGGACGCCATCGAATTGGGCTCTGTCGCAAAGCCTATGTGGATTGCCAAAGCCCTGGATTTAGGAATCATCTCCCCTCAAACCAAATTCGATGTGTCTGGTGGAAAAATGCCCGTTCCCGGTGGAATCATCCGCGATGATCACCCCATGACCATACTCGATACCCAAGGCGTTCTCAGATACAGCAGTAACTTAGGTATGTACAAAATTTCTCAAAAAGCAGGCCGCGAAAGATTTTATGACTCCCTCATGAAAGTCGGTTTTGGCCGCTCCCCTGGCACTGGGTTCCCAGGTGAATGGAAAGGCCGTATCCATAAACCAGAAACTTGGAGCGAAATGCGCTTTGCCAACATGTCTTTTGGGCAAGGTTTTGCCATATCTCCCTTGCAACTTGCCCATGCTGTTTCCATTCTTACGGGCGGGGGAGTTGATCGCGGTGTGAATTTATTAGCAACAAGCGTTGAAGATGAAAAAAATTTCGTTGGACCACCTCTGCAATTTATTTCAAAAGAAACAAGCAAATTAATATCCACAATGATGGGTAAGGTAACAGAAGAAAGTAACGCAGGCCGTATTCCTGGCGTCTTGGTCGGCGGAAAAACCGGAACAGCACAAATTTGGTCACAAAAAGATAAGGCCTATTCTGAAAGAACCGCTGTTTTTGAAGGAATTATCCCTGCAAATAACCCCAAACTCGCAATTATCGTCGTTCTTGACGAAGTCAAAGTCCGCCCCGCTTACGGAGCCCTCCTCGCTGGTCCCGTGTTCGCCGAAATTGGCAGGAAAACTGTGGACTACCTCAACTCCCAAGGCGTATTCAGTGTAGAACCCTATGCCAACGCTTATCTAGAGAGAAATTCTAGTAAAAATACACACCTCGAATAACTTGACTTTAGTACAACTATGTTGCAAGGCTAATGTGCCACAATCATCTAAGTGTAGTTGGTTTTCACACCTTAATTTTAAGGACCCATAGTGAAGTGGATATCACGTAGGCCTCCGAAGCCTTAAGCGCAAGTTCGATTCTTGCTGGGTCCGCCATAAGGTTCTTATTGTGATGCAAAGGTTTGAGACTCCCCGCAAGGAATCTATGGTGGCATAGTAATGTGTACAATTTATGTGGGTCAGATCATATTTAAATGTTCACTGAAAAGGGTACATGGCGATATTTAATCATAGCGGCATTAAAAGTAAGAGTATTGCTAATTTTTGCGGTGGTGCCACTTTATGAATAATTGAAATTGTAAGTATTATCCCTTTAAATAATCGTAATCCCTTTCTCAGTAATTCTATATTTCTGATTTTTACTCTTAGGTTTTTCTGGATTCGTTAGTTCTATGTATCCTAATTCTAAAAGCTTATAAATAAGCTTTCTTAAGGAACCCGTTCTCCCTGTACGTTCCATCTTTTTAGAAATTTCCGCCCCAGAAAGAGGAGAGTCCTTTAAAAGAGTAAGAATTTTTAGCATATTTTCGGTAAGCTTATGATCATGGCCCCATCATGGCCCCCATCATACTGGTATGGAATCTCATGTTTAGGGGGTTTAGCCTCATTTTTCTTATTAATTTCAATAGCTAATGGATGGATTGGGATTTTTACCATAAAAAAGGAACGATTTTCATCTGTTAAAAATTCTGGAGTAGGAGAGCCATTCTTTAAGGCTTCTTTTTTGATTTTAGGAAGACCTGTTCCCCTTCCCTCAGTAAGAGAAAGTTCTTTTAAAAACTCTCCAATGCGCCGGTTTCGATATCTGCGTGAAATTAACCTTCCTTTGCTTAAATCGGTTAAAGAAACAGAGAAATCAAAGAAGATTATTGATATGGAAATAAAATATAAGAAAGGCTACAAAATTATATATAAAATTACCTATCCAAATAAAAAAATATATATTGGCTCTGATTTCACCGATAATTTTAATTATTTTGGTTCCGTAAATGAGAAGTTTTTAAGAGACGATTTTTCAAGAGATGAAATTCAAAAATTTAAAATAACAAAAGATATTATTTTTGAAGAAATAGATATTGATTACTTTGTTTTGTTAATTAAAGAAAAAGAATTTATTATAAAATATGAGTCGAATAATCCATTAATAGGTTATAATAAAAAACCAAAGTATAAAAATAAATAATAAAAAAATAATTGTACAAAAATTTATTGGAGATTTTGTAATTAAAATTATTATATTTTTTTCTGAGATATTGTATACACTATAATAATATAATCCTCTAGAAAAATTTTCGAATTGCTAAATTATTAATTGCCATATATTGCCTTAGATGAAAAAATCAAATACAAATTTGAATCAAGGTTATTTTTAATAAAAAATCTTAAAAATGTTGATAATATAAAAGTTTAAATCTTACATAATTATAATTTTTCGCCCATTCTTTCGCAGCTGTTCAGTTTCTGGTCACCCCCTTTTTTATTTAAATTTTTATATTATTTGTTTCTTTATGAATATAAATTTCTTATGTTCATAAACAAAGGATTAGGTTTTGAATCAGGAAATAGATTTATTAGATGTTAAAATTGACTATGCTTTTAAACGTATTTTTGGAGAAAATGAAGATATTTTTATTAACTTTACAAATAGTATTTTAAATCAACCACATAATAAAAAAATAAAATCGGTGCAGTTTTTAAATACCGAAGTAAATCAAGAAAGTGCCTTCGACAAAGAAAGCCGCTTCGACGTCTTAGCTCAGCTCAACGATGGCAGCTTTGTAAATATGGAAATGCAAATGTCCTATACTTCAGAATATGAGAAAAGATGCTTATATTATTGGACTAAATTATATGAGTAGCAAATGTTTAAAGGGGATCGGTATAAAAATTTGCAACCTGCTATTTGTATTAATATTCTTAACTATAAATATTTTAAGGAAAAAGAAAATTATATTACCGAACTACGCGTTGTTGACATAGAAACTAAAAATATTTTTACCCAAGATTTTCAAATTTTTCTTATTGAAGTTCCCAAAGCTTTAAAAGAATCGTATACTGAACTTAGCAAATGGATGCGCTTTTTAAAAGGCGCGAGCAGAGAGGAGATTTTTTCTATGGACAACCCTTTTATCTTAAAAGCTCAAGAAAAATTAGAATATCTTAGCCAAGACTTCCAAGCACGTATTCAATATAATTCCAGACAAAAATATTTGCATGATTATATGTCAGATACCGCAAGTAAATTTGAGGAGGGGATGGAAATTGGCATGGAAAAAGGAATTAATATCGGTGTTGAAAAAGGAATTAATATCGGTGTTGAAAAAGGTGAAAATAAAAAAAATATAGAAAATGCTAAAAAACTCTATCAATTTGGGGTTTCTATAGACATTATTAGCAAAACAACCGGCCTCACCCAAGAGGAAATTGAGAATGCATAGTTTTAAAAAAATTATAAATTGATTCAAATGTTAATTTAACAACAACTTTAATCTATCATTAGAAAAAATTAATTTTAAATTTAATTTAATCCATAATCAATATCATTCTTTTATTTTATATACGGGTTAAATTATTAAACTTAGAAGAGGAAAGTCTAAAATATCATTCTTTTATTTACTTCGAGATCTTAATTTATATTGAATTTAAATAGAGATCTTGATTAATAGGCGAGCGTATATTTCCTGCTTGTTGATATAATTCATCCAAAAATTTATAATTTCTATCAATGATATCGGAGAAACTATTTGTAGCTTTCATGTGGCTTTCAGAAATTCCAGAAATATTCATGCTAGACATTTGTGTTGCTTCAGGCGAGAGAGAGCTTGAGTTTGAAGTGCTAGAGCCGTTATTGGAAAAAATTTCCATGCCCATTGTTGTGTATTTATAAACACTATAGTTTGCGGAGGAAACGGTGCTTAATAAGGGGCCATAGCGCATAATGGTTTCAATATGGGGTACGCTCATTTTTACGGAATTGAAAACAGTTTTTGCATAAGACATTGAAAATGAAAAAGGCATTTTTCCAGATCGGAATAAGTCGACGTCTCTTAGGGCTTGCAAGTCATATGATTTTTTATAACCCAAAGCTGTTTGTGTATTTCCTTTAATAGACGAACCGAAAGATAAGACGGATGAAGCAATTCCAAATGAAAATTGGGCGATGGTTAAATTTTGAATATGCTGAGAGCGATCCCAGCCATTTTTTTCATCCACCATTTTTACGCCTTCGGCAGCAACACTGAGGGTTGAAGCAACAACTCCGAGTCCCGATCCGATTGCTCCTGCAACAGCAAGTAGTGAAAGGGAAGCACCACCTGTAGGAATGGCGGCAGCGATAGCGACGCCAAAAAAGACGAGGCTAATGGCAAGTCCTAAAACTTTTGTAAACATATCCCAAAAGAGTCCAGATGAATCTTGACGATTAATTGGGTCACCATTGCAGTAGGAATAGGAGTTTAAACCGCCTTCTCCAAAAGGACTGAGAGGATCTGGAGAGACAAAGACCATGAGTTCTGGGCTATAGGCGCGTTGTCCATTTCCGAGATGATATAGTTGAGAAATAGGGTCTAAACGGGTTCCATTAAAAGCAATATTATGTCGCTTAATAAGAGGTAAAGAAGAATCATTTGTATTGTTAGGAGACTCACCATAAGGAGTATACATTCTTGTGTTACCTTCTTCATGCTGAGTTGATAATACTTTTCTAACACTTCCTGAGTTGTCTATTAAATTTATTTCTGATTGCTGTTCTCCAGATTGATTAAATTTTCTTCCTAAAATATTATTGCTGCCATTGATATAATTTAATTTAATATTTCCTTGGGTTTCTCCTAGTAATTTATTATTAAAGTAGTGCAAATAAAGAGGATCTTGGTTTGTTGCAATTTGGCATATTTGTCGACCTTCAGCGTCATATTTATATTCACACAGATGAGATCCAGATGATGAAATTGAAATCATTTGCTCTAAGCTATTGAATTGAAATTGACGTCCCTTGTGATCTTTAATAAGATTGCCAGAGGGATCATACTCCAAATTATGTTGACCTATTGGATTTGAAAAAGATACTTGAATTAGTTGTGAAAGATTTTCCGAACTAAATTTACGGGTACAAATATTTTCACTATTGTCTGTAAATTTTGAGACCACACGGATAATATTATCTAAAGAATCAAATGTAAAATCTTGCTGTTTAATTTTTCTTCCTTGAGAATCTTGAGGAAATTCTGCGCCTGAGCACTGATAAGAAATGAGTCTGCGATAGGCATCATAATTATATTTTTCATCACTTATTAAAGTACCATTGGATGCTGTTACTTTTTTTTGAGAAATTTGTCCATTATTATGATATGAAAGAGATATGCTTTGTAATAATATTCCGTCTTTTTTCATAGAACGCAATTTTTCACGGCCAAAATTATCATATTCTAAAGCTGTTTCTACTTGAAATTGTCCATCATTAACGATAACTTTATTCATGCGACTGAATTGATCATAAAAGCAGTTCACATTAACATTGTTGCAATTTATTTTTTCAAGTCTTCCATAGGAATCATAAAATCTATTTTCAGTATCACCTAAAACAGAATGATATTTTAGCAAACGACCTGCAGGAGAATAGGAAAGTTGAGCTTCTAAATTCTTGCCATCGAAATTATATATTTCTTTAATTGGTCTTTGAAGATCATCATATTGAATTGATTTTGTCATACTTGAATTTTGTATTTTTGTTAACTTAGCTGATATGGGATGATATTCATAATTAGAAAATTGATTTTCAACTTCTAAGCGGGCTAAAGAAGATATTTCATTGTGGTATGACAGTTTTTTGCGGAATCCCCTGGGTGAAAGCGTAGCTGAGGGCAAAGTAGAGCCTGCGGGATATTCATATTGAGTTGTTTGCTGACCTCCTTTATTTTCGTTTTGCAAACGGCCAAGTCCATCATAGTTTCTATGTCCCACTAACTTATTATCGATTAAAATGCTTTTTGCTAATGCAGAAGTGGTGTGAGGTGCATATTCATATTTTATAGTACGAGCAGGGGAACTGCTATAGGCGGGCTTTGATATTGTTTGAGTAATTCTATCAAAAATATCGTATGAATATTCTAAAACGTGTCCATCAACATCTTTATCTGTTTTGCATCTTCCTAAACCATCGTAGGTTAAAGATTGAATTTGAATCTTTTCATTGCTAGAGCTTATCTCTGTTTTACTTTCAATTTTTCCATAATTATTAAATTTTGTTAATGTTACATTGCCGCCAAGAATTCCTTCTGTCAATGAATTTTCTAATGGATTTTCTTCTGTAATATTTATTGATCCATCGGAATTTTTAATTTGGCTTAATTTTCCCCAGGAATTATAAATGTATTGAGTTGTTACTTTTAAATCTTTTGAATTTATTTGATCAATAATCATTTCTTCGGTTAATTGATCAAGACGATTATAATGTAATGTTTTAACCATTCTTTCGATATTGTTATTTTGTAATTCACTCATTGAAACGGCTCTTCCTTTGCCATCAAAACGAATGATAACTTTTTTTCCCAAGCTGTCTGTTGAAATTACTTTTGGTAATTCGCCTTGTACTGCAAAATAGTAAGAATAAGTTTTTTTTGCTTCATAAGAAGTGCCCGAAGAAACCGATTCTTGAATTAAACGGCCAAGAAAATCGTATTCATAGCGTATTATTTCTTTTTTATCTGATTTTTGAACGTAAAATAATTTGTTTGTAGTATGAGACATTTGTCTAATAGATTCTGACCAATTACCATCATGAGAAGATACTTTCCTTGTTTCAGTTAAAACATCGCTATTAAATTGATATGAAATTTGAGTGTCTGTAGAACTCTGATTGTAAATCATATTTGATGATTTTAAACGACCATGTAATTTAAGGTCATTTTTTAAATCATTATATAAAAATTCAGTGGTAATACTATTGTTAATAATTTCCTTGTTTCGAACAATAAAGTATCCCTTTGGATCATTTATTAATAATCGAGTATAAAAATGACTTGTCATTTTTGTAGGACCATCATTATTTAATGGGATAATTTTTTCTTGTTTTAAATAACGAACAAATGAATTAAAGGGATCGGGAGGACAATTGTTTCCTTCTCCTGTTAATGGATAATAGGAATATTCGTACTTAATTCCTGAATTTTCTAATTGGGATAATGTATTGCCATAGTCATCTGTCTCAAATTGAGCTATTTCCTCACGAGTTGCGCCAGAGCTTAATAATTTATATTTAGTTATGACTTTTTTAGGTGTTTGCAAATTTGCAGGCTGCTCATGAAAAAGAAGAGAAGGAATTTCATTATAAAAAATTTCCTTAATAGTCTGAGCATGACCTCTCTGAATCATTTCTTCCTTTAATAAATGAAATTTATTATATGTTGTTTTAATTGATTCATAAATTATGGTTTCGCTATTGGGATCAATTGTTTTTTCTTCTGTCCAATAGTCATAATTTCCAACTTTTAAATATAAATTATCTTCATAGGGAAGAGCAGCTCCACTAGAAAAGGGATATCCTAAGAAATTTTGTCCTTGGCTATAGCTGTATACTTTAACAATGCTAGGCTGACCCGCTGCAGGATTATTTTCCCATTTTATGACATAGGGAATAAAATAATTATTATCAAAATTATGGCCATTTTCTTTGTATGAGATAAATTCCTGACCGCCAAGAGGAGTTGTAATTTTTCGTATGGCATTAAATTTATTGCTTTGAAACGTTTGATATTCATAATGATATGCAGGCATGTTTTGTGGTTGTGAAATTGCTGAATCATAGGGAACAGAAACTTGAATGAGTTGTCCATTTTGGTGCGAAAAAGACATGGTATATTTTTTATTATTTTCTATTAGTGTATGGGCTTTTTGAATTAAATTATTTACGTATTCTAAAGTTAAAATATCTTTATTCGTAGTTAAATTCGTGATTTTTGATAATTGGTCATTTGGTGTGTAGTAAAATCGAATTTTTTCTCCATTTTCAAACATGAGTTCAAATAATTTATAGTTTGATGCTGGAGAATTCCTTTGTAAAGTTTCAATTATACCGTCTTTATAAAGGACTTCAATTCTGTCATTTGCAATTTTATTTATTTTAATATCTTTTAATTTCTTATCTTTAAAACGAAAAGAATATCCTTCTGGAGGCATGCTTTCTGTTCGATATATTCCTCCATTAAGCAAACGAATCGTTGAATTGTTTGGCGTGTACTCTGTATTAGAAAGATTCCATCCGAGACCATATCCTGTTTGAATGGTATTGACCATCGAGAAAGTAAGAGAGATATCTCTTGTAGCTTCCATTGAACTCAAAGAACGAATTGTCGCTAGTTTTATAACAGCACTGTATTGTCCCGTGCGTAAATCTACTGAACCGTTTAAGTAAGAACTAAAGTTAAAGGCATTAGAATAAATATTTTGATTCATAATTTAAACTCCAAATCTTATTAAATATTCTTGAGTTTTAAATAGCTATTTTATTATGCATCAAGTAATTCAATCAAATTATAGTTATCTTTTGATTTTATTATAAATTTATGAACGCAGCCAAAGTTATCGCTTATGTTCCAATTCAATCGAATATCGCCACCATTGGCTCCTGTGTTAAAGCACATTCTTAATGCTCTAAGATGTCTATAATCACTTACTAGCCAAATTTTATCATGGTTATTTGTTTTTTCATATATTTCATATGGAGTAATATATGTTGCATCTTTTCTTATAACGGCAGATTTAAATGAGGTTTTAGAACTATATATGTCTACAAAATAGCATAATTTTGAATTACTATAAAATGTATTTAAAATTTCTTCATTGCGAACGGTAAGATTATAAGGTAATTTCCAATAGTAAATATCAACATCTATTTTATCTTTTGAATATGAATCTTCTCTTCTATGATCTAAAAGATCCTTGACGCCTACTTTAATTGCTGTGACTGGTGTAATAACTACACTACTTTGGTTTGCAACAGAATGAGTAGTTTCTGTTGTTCCATCATCTAGTTTAATGACAGCCATTAGTTTCTGTGACTGAATAGGTACATTTGAGCTGCAGCGGATATATCTATTTATAACCTCAAAACTTCTATTATCAGATCTATTTTCAGAACTTGACGTATCAAATTGTGTTTCAATATTTGCTATTTCAGAATCGACATCAGATTCCATTCGTGATGAAATTATGCCTTGGTCAAACTCATTTTTATCATTATCGCAATACCAACCTGTTGGTATTGAAGAATTTAAATTAGAAGAATAAGAAACAACTTTTATACTATTTTTTTCATTATTGCTTAAATCTTTTTTCTCCCATTGACTTGTTACTGCATTATAAACGAGTTTTCTAGCTTGAATTTCAACTTTGCATTGTTGATTTCCATTGGCATACATTCTAGAATCGCCAATAATTTCAATGCGGAAAACATCTAAATTTATTGTGCTTGATTTTGGTGATAGAATATTATCAGTTCTTTGATCAATATTTAGATTTGTCATCATATTGTCCTTATAAAAATTGTTATAAAATGCAGTAGCAATAACGAAACAGTAAACTTCAAAAAGAAGAAAAAATGAAAATGAGGCATACGTATTATTCAATATTTAAAATTAAAATCAAGGACATAAAAAAATTATTTTTACTTTTTAATTTTAATATATTTTAAAAATTTTAATTATTTTTTAAATATAAAGTTATTGATAACTTTAAAAATTTTTTATTACTATAAATTAATGGATTTTTTAAAAAATAAATTAAAATTTAAATAATTTGTTATTTTTTAAAAAACAATATATAAAAATTTTTTAATTTATTTAGGGGGAAAAATGAAATGACAAAAATTGCTCTTCTCATAATAGTTATTTTTTACTTTTCTACATCATATGCAGCAAGTGATACCGTTATAAAAAATATTCAAATTATAACCTATGAAAACAAATTTAATCCAGAATATGGCTATATTGTTATTTCAGGTCATAAAATAAAAAATGTAGGAAAAGGGGCTTATAAAAATAATGTCAATAATGCAGATGTGATTGATGGAAAAAACATGTTTGTTATTCCTGGTCTCATAGATTCGCATAACCATATAGATTCTATACTAGGATTCGATAATAGCACACAATTAAAAAGAATTGATCTTGTGAATGAATATAGAAATCAATTACCAAGAAGTTATCTCTATTTTGGATATATAACTTTGATTGATTTATCTACGAGCGATCAAGAAATTATTTCAGAATTTAAGGGGCAACCAGAGCGCCCCGATTTATTTACAAGTGGGGGAGCAATTACAGAATTTAACGGCTATCCTATGGTATTTTTAAATGAAGAAGAAAAATTAAAAAAATTGCCAAATTTTATTATGAGTGTAGAGAATAAAAAGACTGATAATATTAAACTTAAAAAGGATCATTCTCCAGAAAAATTAGTAAATAATATTCTAAAAAACAGTGGTACTTTTGTTAAAGTTTTTTATGAACCTGGTTTTAATGAACAGAATAAATTCCCTGTTCCGTCATTAAATAATATAAAAGCAGTTATTGAGCAATCTCATAAAAAGCAATTACCCGTTATTATGCATGCAAATTCAGCAATTGCACAAAGATTTGCCATCAAGGCAGGTGCAGATGGGGTTGCGCATGGTTTATGGAATTGGAATACTGGAAATAAAACAAATATTATGCCTGAAAATATTAAAGAGATATTAAATGATATTGCAAATAAAAAAGTGGGCTATCAAGCGACAATAAGGACTATGGGAGGACTTTTCGATCTCTTTGATGAGAATTATTTTTCTGATCCCAATTTATCTAAAGTAGTGCCGCAAAGTTTATTAAATTGGTATCAAACAAAAGAAGGGGAATGGTTTAAAAATGAAATTATAGAAGACAACGATGAAGAAAAAGTAAAAAATCAAATTAAATTGGCATATGATCGTGCCTTAATTTCTTTAGGGTATTTAGCGCAAAAAGAGGGCTTTCTGTTATTTGCATCGGATACTCCTTCTGCTCTCCTCCGGGATTGAATAGTTATCTTGAAATGAAAGAATGGCTTAAAGCAGGTGTTTCTTTAGATAAAATTCTTGAAGCAGCTACAATTAATAATGCAAAATTTTTTAATTTAAATGATGCATATGGATCCATTGCAGATGGAAAAATAGCTAATATTCTTCTTTTAAAGAAAAACCCATTAGAATCTATTGAAGCCTATAATGAAATTGACTCTGTTATTATTCATGGAAAAATCTATGAAAGGGAAGTTTTTTCAGCAAATTCAAAAATGAAACATCAATCTTCTATCAATTAAAAGATAGGAAATGAATCGAAAAAATTTATTTTAAATAAAAATGAATTTTAAAACATAAAAAAATTTATAAATTGTCTCCATTTAGTTAATTTCATGATGCTTCTTAAGAAAGGAATTTTTATAATTTATGATATTAACCGACGTAAAATATAATCAACAGAAGAATCAAGGAATTATTATTTCAGATCTTAGTTTTAATTGGCCAGATGAAACGAAAGTATTTAGTCATCTTAATGCCAAATTTGGTAATGAAAAAATCGCCATTATCGGGAAAAATGGAGTAGGAAAATCTACTTTATTGCGTTTAATTGTGGGTGAAATAAAATGCTATTCTGGATCAATTCAAATTCCAATGAACATAGGATATCTTCCGCAAAATTTACTAAATTTTCATTCAATAACTTTAATGCAATTATTTGGAGTTGAAAAAGAAATTAAGGCCATACAAGCAATATCTCGAGGTGATGTTAATCTTGAATTATTTGAAATAATTGATAATAAATGGGATATTGAGGATCGCATTGCAGCATTTTTAGCAAAACGAAATTTGCCGCATATGGATCTTACAAGAACACTGGGAAGTTTGAGTGGAGGTGAAGCGGTTCGCACTTATGTGGCTGCTTTGGTTTTTCGTGGTGCTCATTATTTGGTATTAGACGAACCTACGAATAATCTCGATTCAAATTCTTCAGAAGAAGTTATTGAAATGATTTCCACATGGGAAAAAGGTGCGCTTATTGTGAGCCATGATCCTCTGTTATTAGAGCATGTAGAGCAATGTGCTGAATTGTATCAGGGAAAAATTCGAATATATGGTGGAAATTTTAAGTTTTATCTGGAACAACGGCAATTAGAAGAAGATGCTGCAAATAGAGCTTATCAAAATGCAGAAAAAGAATTACAAATAAAAAAACAACTTGAGCAACGTACAATTGAAATAGCGGCACAGCGCAGTAGAAATGCAAAGAAAAATCAAAGTTCCTTAGGATTGCCAAAGGTAGCAATAAATTTTTTTATCAATCGTTCTGAGAAATCGGCAGGAAAAAATAGAGAACTTCACGATCAAAAAGTAGCTGACGCAAAAGAGCGTTTGCAAGAGACAAAAGAAAATATACGGATTGACGAAAAAATTTTAATTGATTTACCAGAGACTATTGTACATCAAGATAAAAAAATTCTTGAAGTAAAATCTGTTAATTATTCCTATTCAAATGGAAAAAAATTATTTGGATCGAATGGAGTTACATTTTCTGTTTTTGGTCCAGAAAGAATTGCCATTCAAGGGAAAAATGGCTCTGGAAAATCAACATTACTTTCCTTAATTTCGGGGCAATTAAAGCAGGATAGTGGCATTATAGAATATGGAACAGAACAAATAGGTTATCTCGATCAGAGTTTAAAGGGAATAGACTCTCAGAAAAGTGTTTATCAAAATGTTTTACAAAAAGCATCAAATCTTTCTGAATCTGAAATTAGAATTCGGCTTGGGCGATTTCTATTTAGCAATCAACGCGCCTTTTTACCCGTAAATACTCTAAGCGGTGGCGAGAGATTTCGCGCTTTGCTTGCGACCATTTTAAATGCACAACCAGCTCCCCAACTTCTTATTTTGGATGAACCAACAAATAATTTAGATTTAACAAGCGTTAAACAATTGGAAGAGGCTATTCGTGCGTTTCGCGGAGCACTCCTTATTGTAAGTCATAATGCCGATTTTTTAAATAAAATTGGCATCACGCGTTACTTGAAAATAGTAGAATTTTGTGGTGTGTAATTATTTAAATTACCATGATTTGAATTTTTCATCTATTATAAGATTTTTGATTATAATATTCGTCTTGAAGCTGTTTTGATGTTTTTGTGCGACCATCGTGACTCCATCCTGGAATATAAAAAAAGTAAAGTAATTTATTTTTTATTCCTTTTGCCATGGCCATGTCATGAAACATTATTTTAAATGTTTCAAAATTTAATTTAAATATATTATCTGTCTTAAGATCATGTAAGACGCCATATTCAACTTTTTCTTTTTCTCTTTCAAATGTTTTGAATAAAATATCCCAAATTATAAAAATTCCTCCATAATTTTTGTCAAGATATTGTATGTTTTTTGCATGATGAACTCTATGATGGCTTGCGGTATTAAAAATAGAATCTAATAAATAAATTCTTCCTGTATATTTTGTATGTAACCAAAATTGGTAGGTAAAATTAATTGCCATTTGAAAAAAAATATCTTCTAATTTAAAACCTAATAAATAAAGTGGAATATAAAATAAACCTTGAGGAGCATAATCTATAAAAGAAGCCCTTAAAAAAACGGTGAAATTATATTGTTTGGAGGAATGATGTACTTCGTGAATACACCATAGAAATCGACTCATATGAGAAATTCTATGAAACCAATAATAGCAAAAATCATCTGTAAAAATAAGAATTATAAATGCCCACCAATATAATTTTTCTCCTTTTATTAAAGCACTCCAAACGCCAGGCATTTCAAAAAAAGAAAATCGTGAAAATATATCGTATAAAAATATAGTTAAAGAGGTAACCAATATGACAGGAAATATAGTATAAAATAATCCAGTACCTATATTAAATAAGGAATCATTTTTTTCGTAATCATTAGAATTTTTCTTATTTGATATTAAATACTCTATGAATATAGCTAAAAAAAATATTACATATGAACAAATACTAAAAGCATTTAAATATTTTTCTACCACATTAGTGCTCCTTTAATTAAAGAATGAAAATTTATTAATTATTTTAAATATGTTAAGTGTTGTTTCTTTTATCTAAAATTTGATGTGTTGTCAATATTGCGAGTTCCTTTAAAGGTAAATGATTAAATTTCGTGATTTTATCTATATTCTAATGCTGTAAGATTATCAAGAGTATAATTTATGCAATTTCGATTATAAAAACAGCTTAATATATCCCATAACCAGATTATTTTGTTTCTTTAATATAAAGAAAATTATATTTATCAATAGTCTCTTTTTATCTTTCGCTAAAAGTGACAACTTGAATGGTGATCGTTCTAAAATTTTTAAATTTGTTGAATGTATAAAAGTTAAGAAAGATGTGACTTTAAAATAATCTGGTTTATTGCATGTTCTAATTCAGCAGCAGGAACGATAAGATCTGCTTTATTTAATTCAGTCACAGAGCGAGTTTTTGTCAACGCAATACAGAAACAGCCTGCATTTTTAGCTGCAGCAATGCCATTAGGAGAGTCTTCTATAACTATTCTATTTTTTGGAGAGAAATTTTTACTATGGTATGCAGAAGCGAATGACAATCTAATATCTTTATGGTTTTTTTGATTATGACTCTATCAAACTTTAAAAATAAAAATAGTCATCATTAAGAATAGAAGATTATAAGAAGTTAGCAAGAAGTGGAAAAGGAAATTGGTATGCCGCTCATTTTTCACAATGAAGTTGTTTTTTGCCATTAATTCGAATAAATAATTATTTTATGGGAATTTTTTTTAATGAAAGACGATTTTATTTAATCAATCAATCCATTTTGAGCTCTGTTGTATAGTTTTTCTGTTAAATAGTTTATTATTTTTTCAGAATTTACTTCTTGATTTTCACTATATCCAATCCATTGGGCAAATGACTTATATGCTATCGGATTATAATATTTATTGAGTTCATTAAAAGATTCAGTTAAAACTCTTCGAATCGTATCTTTATTTATATATTTCAAATTATCAATTTTTTTTCTAAAAGATCCGTTTTTGTTTCTTAAAAAATCTTCAATGTCATAATCATTGAAATGACTTGTGGGTCTCGATAAAGCCAAAGCTTTAATAACTCCCCATGGCGTACTTTTATAATTCATTTGGTTTTGTAAATAAGCAAAACTCCATCCATGATCTATTTTAACAAAATCGTATTTATAACCATATTTGAGATCTGCTTTATTCGCTACTTTAGCAATACCAATATTCCCAATGTGTATATCATAATCTCCAAGCCAGAGGCTGGCTGCAAGCACTTCACCTAAATTGGAAGAATAAAATGTCTTAACAAAACTTGCCATTTTATCTTTAGGAATAATTTTTGGGCGATCATTAAGATTAAGTATTTTAAATATCTCACGGAATTCGTCAAAAAATACAGAGCCTATAAAGATTTCGGTATGCAAATCATTTGTAACAAAATTTTGAGTCACTATTGTATTATGTCTTTTTGCTAAGATGACATGAGCTCCGTGTTCTGCTAAAAAGGCATCATATAATCGTGAGGCTATTAATTCTGCAATGTTTTCACCGTCATTTCTTCCTTGTTTAAATAAAAGTGTATAATTTTTTCCATTGAGATTAATGGAGTAAATTCCAGTAACATCTTCTTTTGCTTTTTGCCCACCGATTTTTCCCGATTTTTTTTCATATTTGCTTATATCATCTGGAAAAATTATTTTATCTTTTGATATAGCAGGTTTTATTTTTGCAAAATTACTTTCGTTTTTGTTTTTATTTTGTGATATAATTCCTTCTTTATTATCAAAATTTCTTCCGCACGAAATAAAAAAAGATGGTAGAATAAAAAAAATAATTAAAATATTTCTTATAATGATGGGCATGTTTTCTCCAGTATTAGTATTACTTTAAAAAATTCTTATCATTAGCTTATACAAAATATTATTTTAATTACATTTGAAAATATATTGATATTTTTTTATAGAAGATGTCTGTGCATTTGTTGTGCCATTATTTGAATTGTTTATAGTGGTTTGAGATCCTTCTGTAATTTGATTCATTTTTATTAATGTTGCTTTTTTACCACAATATTGATCTGCTTCCTTTTGAAAATCTTCTTTTGAATCCCATTGTTCACCTTGGAATGTGACTGTATTTGATTCTTTATCAAATCCGACCATTTTGACAGTGACGCAAGCTGAAATCATTATGATGGATGCAAAGCAGACGAGAAACCTCATGGCTAGACTTCCTTTCCAAAAGATTAATTTATAAAATAACTTTATATGCTTTCATTTCTATTTCAAGGAATCAAATTGATGACATACTTTTTACCGTGAACAATTTGTCCCTTGATGAAAAATAATTTGCCACTTGTCATTTATATATTTCCAAATTGAAGTTCGTAGCGAGTAAAATTTATCATTTTTAACCGCAACATAATTTGCTAAAATAATCTCTTCAGACATCTTATTAATATTGAATTTTTCTAGCTTATAATGGACTTCAACTTCTTCTAAAAGTGCATTTATAATTTCTAATTTATTAAAAATGTGACCTGAGCTTGCATATTCTATGAATTCTTCTGCGAGAAGTGTCTCTAATTCTTTTTTTGAGCATCTTACGAAGGGCTGTAATAATCTTTCTTCTAAGCCTTTAATATGCTCTATAAGTTTCAGGTTTTCTGTCATAGTTTTTCCTTTTTTTAAGTTGTTTAAATAACATTTAATAGATATCATAAGCGGGTGATCTTGTCATGACTGTGATTTTTATCTAGTCATAAGTATTTGATATTTTTATATTAAAATAAGGGGAAAAAATTTATTTCGAGATTTTATTGTTGATATTATTGACTATTTTTTATTAAGTGTTTTTTATTGTTATAAAATGCTTGTTTAATTTGATAAAGTATAATAACAAATTAAAGATTTTAATTGTATGAGAATGTAATTATCTTTTTTTTCTTTAAAATACCTGGAAAATATATATATGATAAAAAAATTATCTGTAATTCTCTTGTTTTTGTTAGCTTTTATGATTGCTTCTTGCGATAATTCGGGACAAAGTTCATTAGGCAGTTCAGGAAAATCTCCAGCACAAAATACTCCAAGTAATTCAAATGGTTTAAGTGCATTTAAAAACCAAGCGAATTTCTTGTCACAAGCGCTTGGAACCACAAATTTGGGAAATACTTGTTTTGCAAATTCGGTGCACAAATTAATTTGGTCCTATTTAAGAAACGGAGATAAAGTCTCTGCCATTCCCCAAAAAACGCTTTTGCAGAAAGAATTTTATGGTTTCATGAATTCTTTAGACATAAATTTTGATGCTGTTTTAAATAATAATTTCTCGCAAAATTCTGATCCAGGATTTAAAAATAAACTGAATTTAGTATTTAATGAATTTTCTCTTGAGCAACGTAATGCGACAGGATCTGAAACAATTTCAGGTATGAAAATAAGATCTGATCAAATGGATGCGGATGAATATTTCAAATTATTGGCAGACTATATTGAGTTAAACTCAATTCAAAATTCATTTATGGTGTCTTCTCAAATTTTATTAAAAAATGGTGTTAAAAAACCTTTAAATACAGAATCTTTAAACACAGGTCATTTTTCGAGTAATATATTTTATTCATTAAATTTAAATGATAATGATAAATCACTTGATGAATTGATGAAATCAAATTTGACAGAAGAAGTTGAAGATGTTTTAGATGAAAATACAAAAACCAAGCATAATGAGATAAAGAGAACATATCTTACTTTAAGTGATATTAATAATTATCCAAAAAAACTTTTTATAACTTTGAAGCGATTTTATTTTGATGGGCAATTCAATAATAAAATTGAAGATAAAATTAAAATTCCAAATAATTTAGCAATTTATTTTCATTTGATAAATAATCACGAAAAAACTTATAGAGAAGTAAATTATTATTTACAAGGTGTCATTATTCATAATGGTACTTCAGCTGCTGGTCATTATTATGTCTACATTAATGACGGTGGAAAATGGTATCGACATGATGATGCTCATGTTAGTGAAATAATGACAAGTGAAGATCAAAAACAAATGTGGAATGATATTGAAAAAAATGGTTATATACTTTTATTTGATTCATGAAATTGAATGAATTCTTTCTATAAATTATTTTAATCCCAGACGTAATTTTGCAGAAAGTGTTTTGTTTTGAATAGCCTCTAATTGTCCCGCTTTCCCTAAGCCAAAAGTGGGCATGTTATGATAAATTGTTTCATAGTTTCCCTCTTTAATTAGATATGTTTCATGCCATATTCCAACAGAGTGATCAGTTATTTTTTTATGAAATGATGCCCATGCAGGAAGATGCTGCGCATTTTTATTATTTGCATAGCTAATGAGTTGATCTAATGATTGCCAATATTGAACAACCATAACTTTAGAAAAAAAACCACCAATCCATATTTCATGATGCAAAAATCCAAAATCCGGATTTTTATATAATTCATTGATCATTTTTGGCATTTGAGAAGCTATGGGCATCCATTTGTGAAATTTAAGAAAATTATTGATTCTCATACCAATTAAAAAAATAACAAAATCACCTTCTATTTTTGCTGTGAATTTTCCTTTATTTATTGCCATAAATATTTCCTATTATATTATTAGAAATTATTTTTAAATAAGAGCTATAATGAAATCATAGCATGAAAGCTGAATTGATCAAATTAGGTTATTTATTTTAAAATAGCTAAGCTGTTACTTTGTATAAGAAATGTCTTAGAGAATAAAAAACACTCTTTTTTAATCTTTTAATGCATTGATTTAATTGAGTAAAAATATACTTATTCACGATTTATAAATAACAATCCGATATATAACCTGTACGTGGCTTTGTGCTGATTTGTCTTGGTTTTGCAATTTTTAGTCGAAATAATTTAGTTGAAAAAAGGATTTTATGAGTTCTTCTGATCCTGAAAAACCACAGAATTTACCAACACCTGCTGAAGATACTGAGGCATCTGACGCCTCTCAGGTGATGCCTAATTCTGTGGATAAGAACTCAGAGTCTGAGCAAACGTCATTTGCAGAAGAAAAGCCTGTAGTAGTGGAAGAAAAGCCTGTAGTAGTGCCTGATCCTCAGCAGGAACCCCAGTTAGAGGTAACAGCAGAAGCGTCAGCAGAAGCGTCAGCAGAATTGTCCTCCTCTTCTGAGGTCAAACCTGAATCCAAAGAAGAAAATCCGACCCATACTCCCCCTCCAAATGACAAATCGGAAGAAGCTGGAAAGCTGGAAGGTGAGGAATCTGCCGGAGCTTCGGTGCATGCTATTTTTGGGAAATCCAAACAGGGTGTGGAAGCAGGAATTATTACTTTAGCTATTTCATTTATCAATGAGTATGAGAAATATGGTTTGACAGATTATTTAAAACTTATAGAAGAATTAGAAAAATATGCTAAGGATTTAGTGGAGCAAAATAATACCTATAAATCGTACCGTATTACCAAGTCTAAATCGCACTTAAACAGGCTTGTTTATATAAAATCATTGCCAGATAGAGGAGCCATCACAGAAGAAGAATGTTCCTTAGCAATATTAGATTTCATAGAAGAATTTGATAAAATCTAAAGATTATTTTTTTATATTTTCTGCTAATTTTTTAAGGTTTTGCAGACCTTTTTCAAACTCACTTCCAATAATTTTATCTCTATCAATGAAAACGCAAAATAATTTAGAGATAAAATTGGCTTTTCCTTTTATTGTCCATGAAATATTTGTTGCATTTCCATCTGCTTTAAATGAAAATTCAACATTATTTGTGTCTGAAAAGGGTTTTATCATATCAAGTTGGATTTTTATAAAAGCATATGGCTGGGTTTCGATTATGGTCATACTTCCTGTGCCCACGTCATTGTTACCTTCCCAGCTATAACTGGCTCCTTTACCTGATATGGGTCCTTTAAATATTTGTTTTGCTTGGGGGTCGATTTTTGACCAAGGATTCCATTCTGTAAACTTGCGCAGATCATTTACATAATTAAATACTGTTTCAGGTGGTGCATTGATTTTTAATTCACGAACAATTTTAAAATTTGAAGGCTGCATTGAAACGTAACTTAAAAATATAGTAATGAGGATAAAAATTAACAAAAATATTTTGCGAATCATATATAATATTCTCCTTTTTTTATTCAATTAATTAGTAAATAACATAATATGAGAATCAAGTCGAAAATAGGTAATACTTTCTCAAACATATTTTTTGACATATGATTTTTTGAATTCTAATCTTTCTTTATAGAGTCTGCATAATAAAATTAATACTTCCCAATAGTATTAAGAATTGATGTAGCATAAATTCTCAAATTTACATGAGATTATTATAAGTGTTGTAATGTGAGAGTAAATTATATTTTAAAAAATAATTATCTTTTCATTATAAATATTTATAATATCTAACCAATATTTGAAATAGCCGAAGGGTATAATTTTATGGATGAAATAGGTTTATTCAATACAAATTATCTTGAGAATTATAATAATAATTTAAATTTATCATTACAAAATGAAAGTATTGATATTTGGAAAAAATTTATGTTTTTTGAACCACAGGAAAATAATGCTTTATATGTGAATTTTAGCATCTTTAGATATATTTGATTTTAATAATTTTGCAGAGAAAATTAAGTATAAAAATTGGAGTGACAAATGGTTTATCATAGATGGCACTGGTGTGATCCCCGAAAAGTGGACGGTTAAATTTCATAATTTTTTTCATACTCTAATGGTGCAAGATAATCAAGGGCAGAGTGCGCACGAATTCGATTATAAAACACCTCAATATATTCTATAATCGAAGATTTTGCTTCTTTTCTAGTAAGAAAATTGCATCGATGTACCAATTCTTTTTTTAGAGTGGAAAAAAATGTTTCTGTAATAGAATTCTCATAGCAGCTATTGCTCATGCTTTGATGAAAATGATTTAATTTTAAATATTTTCTAACTTCTTTACTTGAATATTGTGATCCTTTGTCACTATGAAAAATTATTCCATTTGGAAAATGAGATCTTTTTTTGTATGCCATGTTTAGTGAATTCAAAACAATTTCTCTTTTTAGATTATCTTGCATGCTCCAACCAATTATTGCTCTTGAAAAAGTATCCAATATTATGCACAAATAAACCCAGCCCTCTTTCGTTGGAATATAAGTAATATCGCTGGTCCAAAGTTCGTTGGGCTTATAGGAAGTAAAATCCCCTGAAATTAAATTCGGAAAATGTATCGCTTGCCTATCAACCTTTGTTGTTGTTTTAAATTTAGGTTTGCCGACCCCATTCAGATTTAGTTTCTTCATAATCTTGGATATTCGTTTTTTTCCAACTTTAATAAATGACTTTTTAAGTGTTGATAAAATTCGCCGTCTTCCATATGTACCCCTTGAAGAAGTATGTATTTTTTTTATTTCTTCTTCAAGGCTAAACTCAAATTGATGATTTTTATCTTTACACTCAAGCCATTTATAAAATCCACTTTTAGAAACGCACATTACTTTGCAAAGTAAAAGAATAGGATAATTAAGCTTCTCTAGCAATATAAACTCGTATTTTAATCGAGTTGCTTTGCAAAGAAGCTTGCCGCCTTTTTTAGGATTTCATTTTCCTTTTTTAAAAGCTCGTATTCTCGCTTTAGCTTTTTCAATTCGTCAGAGTTTTTCTTTATATTTGAATTTTCCTTTTCGCCAATAGAACGCTTCCAGCTATTCAGAGTGGGGTAGGAAACCTCAAACTCCCTAGCTATCTGAGCCATGCTTTTAGGGCTATTTTCTAAGACTTCAAGGACTTGGTTTTTAAACTCAAGAGAATATTGACTTTTAACTGATTTCTTCTTTACCATGGGACAACCCTTCTATATGAACGCCTAAGTTCATAGCATATTGTCCACTAAAAGGAATCACTTTACACCATGATTTCGGGAGGTACAAACATATTCCAAATTTTTAACAATACAAATCATCCCAATATCCTTTATTATGAAAGTGGAAGTAAATATTTGTAATTTGGTCTTGATTTACAAATGGCAGGCGTCGTTGTCTGTCCTAAAAAAGAATCTACTGAAGAGATGAAGATTTTAAGTCAAACAGTTATTTTTTCCTTAAAAGAATTTTTAAATGTATTTAAATACTAGTCTGGAAAATAAAATAAAAGATTATTCTTTATTTCTAGTGAAATACGATTTCCTATTTTAAGATCTTCTTGTGATGAAAATTGAGCAATAATATTACCAAACTCCTCGGTTATTAATTTTGCTAAGACATAGGAACCAAAATATTGAATAGAAATAATTTGAGCGTTAAAACAAATATTATTTTCATCAGTTTGTGATTGAATAGAAATGGCTTCGGGACGAAAGTAAAGATATAAATTTTTATTATCTTGAATTTGAAAAATATTTTTATTCAGAATTGGAAATTTTTTAACGAGAATATTTGTTACTATAACTTTATTTATCATTCCAAAAAATGAGGCAACAAAGGAGTTTTTAGGATGATGATATATTTTTTGAGGTGTATCAAATTGCTCTATTTCACCATTATTTAATATAATGATTTTATCTGAAAACATGAGAGCTTCTGTTGCATCATGGGTAACGAATAATGATGTCATTTGACTTTGCTTTAAAATATTTCTGACTTCAAGACAAAGAGTTCTTCTTAAATTCATATCTAAACCTGAAAAAGGTTCATCAAGTAACAAGATTTTTGGTAAAGGAGCGAGAGACCTTGCTAAAGCGACGCGTTGTTGTTGACCACCGGATAATAAGTGAGGATATGTGTCATGAAAACTTTCCATTTTTACAAGGGTAAGCATTTCAAAAACACGTGCTTTTTTTTCTAATTTATTTAAATGCGAGAGCCCATATTCGATATTTTTCTGAATCTTAATGTGAGGAAATAAAGCAAGATCTTGGAAAACAAGCCCTACTCCTCTTTTTTCGGGAGCAATGTGAATAGATTTACCAGCAACTTCTTCATTTTCAATAAATATTTGCCCTTTAGATAGGGGCTCAATTCCTGAAATAACACGTAATAATGTTGATTTACCGCAACCTGAAGACCCTAAAATACTAATAATTTCGCCTTTCTTAATATGAAAAGAAATATTTTTAAGAATATTTATATTATTATATTTATGAAAAATATTTTTTATATTTAATATTATATTATTATTGTCTTTAATTTTATCAGTCAGCATTTTTTGTTTCTTTTTTGGTATTGAGATTATATTTTGATAAAATATATACGGGTATAATTCCTAAAAAAACAATCAGTAAAGCAACGGGTGAAGCTTCTTTTAAGCGTTCATCAGAGGCAAGATTATAAGTTTTTATGGCAATGGTTTCAAAATTAAAAGGTCGTAGTACCATTGTGGCAGGTAATTCTTTAATAATATCTACAAATATTAAAATAAATGAAATTAATAATGAATTTTTTAATATAGGAAAATATATTTTAAATGTTGTAGTTATTGTGGAATATCCTAAAATACGGGATGCCCAAAATAAAGAGGGGGATATTTTTGTCATACTTGATTGAATGCTGTGAAAAGATACGGAAGTAAACTTTATAGAATAGGCATAAAATAATGCGAATATAGTTCCACTTAAAATGAGCGCAGGATATTCTTTCTGAAAAATAAAAAAATATATATTAGAAAATAAATCATCAAATATTTTTAAAGTGTATAATACTGTGATGGCCAAAACCGATCCTGGAATAGCATAACCAAGAGAAATACTTTCTGCCATAATCTTAATGGATTTTTCTCTTTTAAATTTTTTAATAGTAGCAAAGATAAATCCTAATAAAATACAAAATACAGAGGCACTTAAAGAAAGCAGGAAAGATCTTACTGAAATCTCTAAAAATTCTTTATCAAAAGCTTTCACCCCTAATTGATAGACATTGTATAAAAGAATAAATACCGGGAGAATAAATGCACATGTAATAGGAATAAAGCAGAAAATACTTGCCAAATATCCATAAATACCAGTGAGTTTTCTTTCTATTTTTTGTTTATAAGGAAGTTGATTTTGATAAAATCGTTTCTTTTTTTTAAAATATAAATCTAATAAGACAGCGCTGGTTATAAATGAAAAAAGAATGAATACGATTTGAATGGCTCCATTCATACTTCCCAAGCCAAACCATGTTCTATAAATACCTGTTGCTAAGGTATCAATAGAAAAAAAGTCCACAGTTCCAAAATCTCCCATAACTTCCATACAGACAAGCAACGTTCCTGAAAAAATAGCAGGCTGTGACAGGGGTAATATGATTTTCCAAAATGTTTTTAAAGGTGAATTATGAAATAACTTAGAAGCATAAATAATTGAAGGTGAAATTTCAGAAAAGGCTTGTTTGCTAAATAAATAAACATAGGGATAAAAGGCAAGACTCATAATGATGATAGCAGCAGCATATGAGTTTAAATCAATAAATTTATCCTTTTGAGAATAATATACATAAGCTAAAATATATGCAGGAAAAGAAAAAGGAAGTAATAATGCCCATTCAAATATTTTTTTAAGAGGAAATTGATAATAAGAAATGAGCCATGCTAATGACACACCTAATAATAAAGTAACAAAACAAACAGATGCTGATAAAAAAATGGTATTACTAATATATGTACCAAGTACTGTAGAATACAAATGTCTCCAGACTTCCCTGTCTGGTGACAAAAGATAAATAAAAATAGATGCAATGGGAATGATAAATACGGAAAGAAATAAAATTAAAAAAATCTTCAAACCCAAAACCTCAAATAATAATTAGGAAATTAGCGCCACCCTACTTTGTCTAAAATAACTATGGCTTTAGGAGTGTTTTCACCAATTTTAGAAAGATTTAACGTATCAAATTTTGGTTTTCCCATGTTTTTAAGAACATGAGTCCATTCCACATCGTTTCTCACAGGATATTCATTATTCATTTGTGCGAGTATTTCTTGTGCCTTTTTACTCACCATAAATTCCATGAATTTAATTGCATTTTCTTTATGCGGTGCATATTTTGTTATGCCTCCAATACTGGCATTAATATGCATGCCCCTGTTTTTTTGGTTTGGAAATACAATCGCTAAATTTTTTACAACTTTTTGATCTTCGGGATCTTCTGATTTTAATAGACGCGCATAATAGTAGGTATTTACAATGGCAATATCACCTTTGTTTTGTGCAATGGCTTTCATTTGATCGATATCGCCACCTTCTGGTTTACGCGCTAAATTTTCAGTTATAATTTTGGTCCAATTTTCAGTTTTCTCAGCTCCATGAGCACTGAGTAATGAGGCAACAAGGGATTGATTATACACATGATTAGATGTTCTTGCTAAAATGCGACCTTTAAATTGCTCTTTGGCGAGATCTTCATAGTTTTGAATTTCATTTTCTTTTACTCTGGTTTTATCATAAACAATAGCGCGTCCCCGTAAGGTAAGAGCGTACCATTTTTGATCGGGGCCTATTAAATTAGCAGGTACGGAATTTTTTAATGTCGGAGTGCTTATCGATTGATATAACTCAGCTTGCTCCGCTTTCCAGGCATTTCCGATGTCAACAGTGATGATAACATCGGCAGGACTTTTTTTACCTTCACTTTTTACTCTTTCTATGAGTTGAGCAGCTTCTTTAATTTGAATTTCGTTAACTTTAATACCTGTTTCTTTTTCAAACTTTTGGAATAGCTCATGATCAACTCCATAATGGCGTGATGTATAGAGATTGACCACATTTTCTTTATCAGAAGCTCCTGCTATTGATGCAAAAAAACCTGTAAACAAGAAAGAGACAAAGACATTTCTAAAAACTCTGCGTGAAATTTTCATAGGTGACCCTTCTTTATGTTTTTAAATGGAGTGCTTTTAAAACTGCGTCGACCGCAAATCGTTATTATGTATATTGAAAATAATTATCATTATCAAATATAAATCAATTTTTTTATATATATCTAAGAATGTTGAAATATATTGCTTAAATATCAAAATGAAGAGCCGAACATAAAAGCTTATAGAACAGAGGGGCATTTATGTCAGGAAATCACAATCATTCTCATTCCAAAGAATTTCCCCTTATTTTGGCATTATTATTAACGATTAGTTTTTTTGGAGTTGAAATTGCGGCGGGAATTTTATCAAAAAGCCTCGCTCTTTTATCTGATGCAGCTCATATGCTAACTGATGTGGTTGCTATCGCAGTCGCACTCATTTCAATTAAAATATCAAAAAAGCCTGCAGATAAAAAAAGAACTTTTGGATATTATCGTTTTGAGGTTCTTGCTCCTGCATTTAATGCTATTTTACTTATGCTTATGTCGATTTATATTTTATATGAGTCTTATTTAAGACTCATTGATAAAAATAAAGTTGAAATTAATACTTATGTCATGCTTTTTGTATCTATTACTGGACTCATCATTAATGTCATTTGCCTTAAAATTTTAAGTCATGATAAAAATGAAAGCTTAAATATAAAAGGTGCTTATTTAGAAATATTAAGTGACATGATTTCTTCTTTTGGTGTTATTATCGCTGCCATTATTATAAAATTAACTCATTGGCAATGGGTGGATTCTGCAATTGCTGTTGCTATTGGTTTATGGATTATTCCTCGATCTTGGATTTTATTTAAAGACAGTATTAATATTTTACTTGAAGGAGTTCCTGATGGAATTCAATTAGAAGAGATAAAAAATGCCATTTTATCAATATCGGGGATAATTGGTTTGCATGATCTTCATGTTTGGGCAATTGCTCAAAATAAAATTAGCTTATCTGTTCATATTATTTATGCAAAAACAAATCATTATGAACAACATTTTATTTTAAAGAAATTAAGAAAAATGTTGGATGATGATTTTCAAATTACTCATTCTACAATTCAATTTGAAATTGAGCCTTGCGAGCAAGCGAACGAGGCTCATCATAATGAATAATATTAAAAATTTAAAAGTTTGCTTTGAAGTTGATCATTATTTATATGTGCAAGTCTTTCTTCAATTAAAGAACGCTCATATTCTACAAACTCACGAATGCTTTCTTCCTTAGAAAGTTTTAAAGCCTTTTCGTAAAATTCTCTTGCTTTTTTAATATTTTGTTGTTTTTCTAAGGTGAATGCTAATTGATAATATGAAGAAACCAAGCCTTCTTCTTCATTAATTTTTTCTAGAATTTCGATTGCTTTTATAAATTTCTTCTCGGCAGCCTGTAGGTCATTTGCATCAAATAAGGAAACACCAATTTCATGTTCAAAAGTTGCTTCCCAATGTTTTAAATCATTTGCAACAGCTATGGTTAATCCTTTATTTAAATAATCAATAAATAATGTATTATTTTTAGCCTGTTCGGCTGATAAAGCTGCATTGTAATAAGCTTCTAATGTTTCTTCTGTGTCGTCTTGAGCTTCAATTTGAGAAATAATTTCTTTCCATAAAGGTAAAGACTTGTCATGTTCTCCAATAATTCCATAGGAAAGTGCTAAATGATTTTTGATGTCAAAAACATAATTATCATTTTCAATGTTTTTGTCAGAACTATTTTCTATTTTACTTAAAACAAGTTCAAGAACAGGAACTGCTTTTCCATAGTTTTCTTCTTCAAGTAGAGTGTTTATGGATTGAAATAAATTTTCTAAACCTTGGGAATTAAAATTGCTTAATTCTTGCTCGGTATATTGATGTCTTTGATAATTTATATGTTCATGGTGGTGATGATTGCAGTGTTCACCGTGCTCGTGGTGATGGTTGCCGTGTTCACCGTGCTCGTGGTGATGATTGCCGTGTTCACCGTGCTCGTGGTGATGATTGCCGTGTTCACCGTGCTCGTGGTGATGATTGCAGTGTTCACCGTGCTCGTGGTGATGATGGTCGCCGTGTTCGCCATGTTCTTGTGAATTGTGCATATGTTCATGATTTTTAGTATTTTTTTTGTGCTCGTCATGATTTGTCATTGTAATAAATACCTCATTCTTTTAGCTCTATTCCGTTCTTTTTACCCTTGATAAGATGCTTAGTTCATCATCAAGGTGTTTGCTATTCATCCTTAACATGAAGCATTTGTGATTGAAATGATTAATTAAGTCTTTAATTACATAATGTTAACTTTGTCTTTAAAATCCCTCCTCATTTCTTATATAGGGCTGCCGAAATAGAGGGGTCTACATTAAGAGAGCTAGAGAGATTTGAGGGAGAAGGTAAGGTGGTTGATTTTATTTTCCAAAATAGAAAAAAACTTATCTTTGCGTTTATAGGCCTATTGGTGGTTGTTTTTTTAATTTATGGATTTTATAGAATTAAAAAATCTTTGCCTAATTTAGAAAAACTGACCAATTATGAGCCGGCTTTACCAACCTTAATTTACAGTCAAGACGGTGTTAAAATTGCTGAAATTTTTGAAGAAAGACGCTATCCCGTTCTTATTAATGAAATTTCTCCCTTTATTAAAAATGCTTTTATTGCCGCGGAAGATTCTGATTTTTATAATCATCATGGTTTTGATTGGAAAGGATTTTTAAGAGCTTCTTTCCATTTTATAACATTTTCAAATCAAAAACAGGGTGGAAGTACCATAACTCAACAACTTGCTAAGAATGTCCTCTTATCAAAAGAAAGAACTATTGTTCGTAAAATAAAAGATATTATTGTGGCAAGAGAAATAGAAGAGTCCTTTCCTAAAGATAAAATATTAGAATTGTATTTAAATACCATTTATTTAGGAAATGGAGCTTATGGTGTTGAAGCGGCAGCTCAAAATTATTTTCATAAAGCAAATATGAATTTAACATTAGGTGAATCTGCTATGATTGCTGGGCTTACTCCTGCTCCTTCGACATATGATCCCACTGATAATTTTACAGCTGCAAAATCAAGACAAGCCTATGTATTAGAACGTATGCATAAATTAGGATTCATTACTAAAAATCAATATGATAGGGCAATGACTGAAAAAGTTGTGGCTTATAAAGCAGAATCGCCAAATAATAAAATAGCTCCTTACTTTATTGCTGAGATAAAGAAACAACTTCAGAATCAACTTGATATAGATAATTTAGGAACAAGTGGTTTAACTATTTATACAACATTAAATTCCCGTATTCAAAATGCTGCGCTCACTTCTGTTCAGGCATTTGCTGATTTATATCAATCGCGAAGAAGTTATAAGGGCTCTATTAAACGCCATGGCAATGGATTTCGTGACTATATTAAAACTCTTGTAAACTTACCTATTAAAGAAACAGAATATGAACGTGCAGTTGTTGTCTCCATTGATGATACTTTGCGTGCCGTAGGTATTGTTACGCAAAGAGGTTTGGGAGTAATTCCTGTAGAAGAAATAAGTTGGGCCATAAAATCGGAGAGAGATATTGAAGATGTGGAACCTGATGTCAATAATATTTTAAAAGTTGGCGATGAAATTCATGTTTTAAAAGTGAATAAGAAAATACATTCCAGAATTATAAACGATAAAAACTTCTTACCTAATTTAATTAATTATGCAAAACATTTTGAAGCACCCGTGAAGGATAATATATTAAGATACACACTAGCAGACTCTGTTGGAATTGAAGCAGCCGCATTGGTAATGGACACACGAAATGGTGAAATATTAGCTATGGTAGGTGGTGAACACTTTTTACAAAGCCAATTTAATCGGGCAACACAAGCAGAAAGACAAGTTGGAAGCAGTGTAAAACCTTTATATTATTCCTACGCTATTGATTCCGGTTTTAGTCCAGCTTCAAAAATTGATAGTCCTAAAATTGATTTTGATGGATGGAAACCAGAAAACTATGGTGGTAAAGAAACAGGTCGTACAACTCTTTTACAATGTCTTGCACAGAGTTTAAATATTCCTAGTATCTTTTTGTATCAAACTATAGGTTCTTTAAAAATAACGAAACAACTCAGTCGTTTTGGATTTAACTGGCCTTATTCTGATTTAAGTATTGCATTAGGATCAGGCTCTGCTTCACTTCTTAAAATGGTGCAAGCTTATTCTGTTTTTCCAAATCAAGGTCAAATGACGCTAGCCTATTATATTCAAGAAATAGTTGATAGAAATGGTAAAATTATTTATTCCTCGAAAGATGGAAAAATATATCCTTTGGAAGTTGTGCCAGAAAATGTACAAGATGCTCCTTATTTACCTGGAAAAACAATAGATAAGACAGAAGAGCCTTCTTCGTTGCAATTGATTTCTCCCCAATCTGCATATGTTACTTTAAATATGATGAGACATGTTGTAAATATGGGTACAGGGCAAGGAGCCTTAGGGGTATCGCCCTATGTTGCCGGAAAAACAGGAACCACAAATCAAAGTTCAGATGCTTGGTTCTTAGGTATTGCTTCTCAATTGGTAGGCGGTGTTTGGGTTGGTTATGATGACAATTCCAAAACTCTAGGTGGTGGTGGAACCGGATCGGTCATGGCTGTGCCTATTTGGAAAAATATTATGCAAACCGCAGTGCGGATTTATGCTCAACAAAGCTGGCCAAAGCCTCCTGGAATTCATGAAATTAGAATTGATAAGGAAACAGGAGAATACAGTACTTCAAGAGATGCCGTGTCTGTATATGTCATAGATGGTACAGAACCAGGAGGAGTGTATTCAAGAAATGCTTTAGATGATCACTCTAACAGTTTAGATAATCATTTAGAATTAAGTATAACTCCAGATAATAATGATAATGCTGATGAGAAATCTTCTCCTGTATTGCCTAAAAAGAAAGTTCATAAAAAAATTTGATTAAGTTACAAAATTATAATTCATAATTGTCTTTTATTATATTGAATAATTCATTAAATAAATACTCATTAGATGAGATTATACCTCTATCATTTAAGGGACAAAATTCTTCGCCATAGAAATTTGTTACTTTTCCTCCCGCCTCCTCGATGAGAAGAGATCCTGCGGCCATATCCCAGGGAGCCAGAGGGTGTTCGTAAAATCCGTCAAAAATACCTTCTGCCAAATGGGCTAAATCCAATGCTGCTGCACCATTGATACGAAGTCCTAAGGTTCTATTTTGAATTTCTGCAATGGTTTTTGAAACAGGAATTAAGTTTTTACCTTTATTGGAACTAAATCCCGTTGCTATACTTGCTAAATGCAATGATGTTAATTTAGAAATAGACATTTTATTCCCATTTAAAAAAGATCCTTTTCCCTTTTCCGCAATATAAAGGCGATTTGTCGTGGGTTGATAAATAGCGCCTAATTGAGCGTGAAATCGACCTTTGAGACACGCGCCAAAGGCGACGGAGATACAGTAGTAGGGATTGCCTTTTGAAAAATTCGTAGTGCCATCGAGAGGATCGATAATCCATAAGGGAATCTTACTCTGCGAAGCAGAAGACGCGTATTTACTATGCCCTGACTCTTCAGCTAAAATATCGTGATCGGGAAATAAACTATGAATTTCCTGTTTTATAAGGTTTTCTGAAGCAAAATCGGCATCGGTAACAATACCTTGATTGTCTCCTTTTTCTTTAAATTGAAAGCTTTTTTGAAAATACTGCAAAGTCAGAGCTCCTGCTTTTCGAATCATTTGCTCTAAAAAATCTCGATTTGGAAGTTGCTCAGGCATAAAATATCTCCTAATTCTTTGTTGTTTCTCTCTGAAAATATCCGTGATACCCTTTTATGAGGAGTTGTTCTATTGAGAAAAACTCAGGAAGAGCAGTTTTATTGAACTGCTTATTTCATAACTAAAAAGTAATTAAAATATGAAGGTTTTAAAATGCATTGGTTAGTTTATTCCATATTGGGAGCCGCCCTGGGAATGTCTGGTGGGGTCATTCTTGCAAAGGCCTTTGCTCGTCGCTCTTTAGGGAGTTTAGGTGAAATTCCTGTAAAAGAAAACGTTGAAGCCATTTTAAAAAGTGCCGAAGCCCAAAGAAAAATGATATTAGAAGAAGCATTAATTGCGACAAAAGAACAATATCAATCGGAAGCCGTTCAACTGGATAATGAACGTGAAATGATTATGAGTCATAATGAAATTTATGAACAGGAATTAAATGAGAGACAATCCGAAGTAGATAAATTCGCGAATGAACTTGAAAAGAGAGAGGAAGAATTTAATAAAAAGAAAATTATTGTTGAAAGTTCTATTCAAAAATCAAAAGAACTTGAGAATCAATGCCAAGAAATTCATAAAAATTATCAAAATAATTTGGAACATAAAATAGGTAAGAATAAATCGGAATTATTTCGTGATATGTCAGAAGAACTTATTGCTGCTGAAAAATTAGGCATTACGAAGTGGCTCATGGATAATTCTGAAATGCTAAAATCTGAATCGCAAAAATTAGCAAGAAATTCATTAAATTCTATTTATTTAAGATATCAACCTAGTTTTATTTGGCCAAAATCTTCTTTTATCGTTCCTGTAAACTCTAAAGACACATTAGAAAAATACTTTCATGAAGAATCACCCATTATTTCTTCCCTTATTGCAGGTACGGAATCTTCTATTAGTGTTTTAACCATTAATGACGAAATGCCTTCCATGTTAAAAATATCCAGTGGTTTAGGTGTTGATAAAGAAATGATCCGTCTGACTTTAGAAGAAATGATTGCAAAAGATATTTATCATGAAGATAAAATCAAAGGTATTTTTGATAAACACCGTCGCTTTTTAGATAGATATATTTTGAAATTAGGAGAAGATGCTATTAAAAATCTCGGCATTTTTCCCAATGTACATCCGGAAATTTTAAAGCTTATTGGCTCTTTAAACTACAGGACAAGTCACAGGCAAAATCAATATTTTCATTCTATAGAAGTCGCTCGTTTGGCAGGTATGATTGCCGATGAAATTGGAGTGAATGCTGTGACCGCAAAACGAGCAGGAATTTTACACGATATTGGCAAAGTTTTAGATTATAAAATAGAAGGCAGTCACGCTGTTATTAGCGGTGATTATGCAACGCGATTTGGTGAAAAAGAAGATATTGTTGATACCGTTTTAGCTCACCACGACGATAAAATTGTGGAAACGCCTTACGCTTATATTTTAAAAGCAGCCGATGCCATGTCAGGAGCACGTCCTGGTGCCCGCGTGGATATGGAAGAAGGTTATCACAGACGCATTGACGGTATTTCAGGTGTTATCAACAGTTTTCAAGAACAGGGTGTGACAGGTTCCGCGATTATGCATGCTGGTAGAGAAGTTCATGTTTTTGTTGATAATAGTAGAGTAAAGCAAAAAGATATTACAGGTTTAGCAGAAGGGATTGCAAAAAAACTCGAAGAAGAAGTCGAGTACCCCGGACAAATTCGCGTGACGGTGATACGTCGTACCGAAATTACTGAGGTTGCTTAAATTTTGCATTTAAATAAGGTTCTGCCAGTAAAAGAGCAAAAGCAGAAATAACATTTGAAATGCGCCCTGTTCTGGCTAATTCTACCGCTTCTTTGATATTCATAAAATGTAATTTAATATTTTCAAATGGGTCGTCATGTTCAGCTTTAGTTTGCAGAGGTTGGACATCAAAGGCAATAAAATATGTTACTTTATTGCTCTGAATGGCCGCATTTGGGGAATAGCCCGAGAGTCCCAGCAGTCGCTGACTGGTCAGACCCGTTTCTTCTTCTAATTCGCGCAGAGCTGCCATGGTGGCATCGTTTTCACCAAAATTAACAGCACCTCCGGGCACTTCTAAGGTAAAATTATTTGTGCCAAAACGATGCTGCTCAATGAGAACAATTTGTCCTGAAGCCGTGACAGGAACAACGTTCACCCAATTAGCACAGTCCAAAGTGTAAATATTTAAACTGTGTTGCTTGTCTTGAGTTTCTGCTTTTTTTTCTTTAACTGCAAAAATACTGCATTGAAATACGGTTTTTTCATCACTTAAAAGAAAAGGTTCGAGCTCTTTGTCGTCATGACTAAACATAGCGTTTTGCCATGGAGTCTAAAGGCATAGGTTTGATTTTTGAAGCTTGTCCCGCTTGACCAAATTCAACCATGCGTTGTGCGCATAGTTTTTTCATGGCATCGCGTGCTGGTGTCATAAATTTTCTCAAATCAAATTCAGAAGGATTTGATGCGAGTAATTTGCGAATGGCTGTTGTCATGGCTAAGCGGTTGTCGGTATCGACGTTAATTTTACGTACACCGTTTTTAATACCTTCTTGAATTTCTTCTACAGGAACGCCCCAAGTTTCTTTCATTTCGCCGCCGTATTTACGGAATTCCGCTTGCAGATCCTGTGGAACAGAACTCGATCCGTGCATAACCAAGTGCGTATTGGGAAGGCGTCTGTGGATTTCACGGATGCGGTCCATGGCTAGAGTTTTGCCGTCGGGTTTTTTGGTGAATTTATAAGCACCATGGCTTGTGCCAATAGCAATAGCGAGGGCATCTACTTTTGTGAGTTCTACAAATTGTGCAGCTTCTTGTGGGTCTGTTAAAAGTTGCGAGTGGGAAAGTGTGCCTTCAAAACCATGACCATCTTCTTTTTCACCTTTTCCTGTTTCAAGGGAGCCTAGACAGCCGAGTTCGCCTTCAACGGAAATTCCCATGGCGTGTGCAATGCGCACGACATCGGCGGTGATTTTTACATTGTATTCAAAATCTGAAGGTGTTTTCGCATCTTCTTTGAGACTTCCATCCATCATTACGCTGGTGAAGCCATTACGAATAGCTGATAAGCAAGTTTGCATACTATTGCCGTGATCCTGATGCATTACCACAGGAATTTCTGGATAAAGTTCAACAGCACCAAGGATAAGGTGTCTTAAAAATATGTCATTTGTGTAAGAACGTGCTCCGCGACTCGCTTGGAGAATAACAGGGCTATTTGTTTCTTTTGCGGCTTCCATGATAGCCTGAACTTGTTCTAGGTTATTTACATTAAAAGCGGCAACGCCATAATTATTTTCAGCAGCATGATCGAGAAGTTGTCTAAGAGAAATGAGTGCCATTTTAAGCCTCCTTGTCGGGTGAATACAAACACGATCACCTCATACACCAGCTGATAGTTTCTTGCAAAGAGTGCGGGCAAATCTAGTAATATAACAAATTAATAAAAATCATTTTAATTCCTATTTGTAATTTTGATAACAATTTTGTCCTTGCGATTGTCATGAAAAGGGAAATGTACTAGAGTTAAAAAGCTCTTTAATTACATGTATTTATGATAATTATTAAAAATAAACGAATTGAGAAAGGAACATCATTGCAGGCTCTAGACGATTTATTTTTTAGCAAAAAACATCGGATAGCCATTTATCATACAGGTGCCTTGGGTGATCTTTTGGTTGCGACGGCCGCTCTCTTTGAACTTTGCCAACTCTTTTCCAATTCAAGTGTTACAGTCATTGGATCGGGGCTTTGGAAAGAAATATTAAACCCTCTTCAGTGGCCGCAAATTAATTCAATTTTAGAAATTAAAGATAAAAATTTTAGCAAATTAAAGTTATGGAAAGCAAATATTGATTACAATACATGGAATGAAATCCCCTTTTCAGCACCTTCTTTTAATCTGTTTTTAAAAGACTTTCACATTACAATTGATTTTAGAAGTGAGAGTTTAAGATTTGCCTTAAAATCTTTTTTTTCAAAAATTCCCATGCGAGTGGGAGCGCATAAAAAAAATACCGCAAAAATTTTATTTACCCATTTTTCAACGCGGGATAAATCTAAAGAAATTCATGAAAGAGATAGATATTTAGATATTATTGCTCCTTTGAATTATAATTATATTAGGGAGCGGAAAGAATATTGGAAAAAAAAGGGATTACCCCCTCTAAAATGGTTTCCCCATGATTACAAACAGAGTTTTTACAAGAATCAAAATAAAAAAGTGATATTAATTAATCCTACGGCAAGTATTCGAGAAAAAGCTTGGGCAAGCAAAAACTTTAGGGAACTCGCTTTTAAATTAAAAAATGAAATGACTGAAGTTAAAATTATTGGCTCACCCTTTGAAACAGAATGGTTAAAAGAAGTCGCTAAAAATGATTTTCCCATTTTGCAACCTCAAAATATTTTAAGCTTAGTAGATGAAGTTAAGCTGTCATCTTTATTAATCACAAATACCAGTTCTATGCAGTTTATCGCCGCAGGAACTCACACCCCAACACTCACATTAATGGGAATTGCTTCTCCTGAACGTTGGGGCGCATTAGGAGAAAAATCATATTGTTTAAAAAATAATGACGTCAATTTTCATCCTAAAAAGTTTTTTATTTCTAAAAAGAAAAATGCAAATCAGAATGAGAGTATTGCATATAATAGTTTGTCTGTTAATTTAGTGTTTGATACTGCTCAAAAGTTTTTGGTAGAGTGAATTTTTAAAATTGACAATATATTTATAGATTTTGTAAATAGTATTTTAAATCAGAGTGATGAAAAGAGAATAAAATCGGTTACTTTTTTAAATTAACTGCATAAATTAAGCTAGCAATTATAAATGTTATGGATAAGTAATGAAAAGCTCAGGAAACAATTTAACAGGGTTATCAACTGTCACAGCTTTTAAATCCATTTTATAAACTTCGCCATCAACTGGTGTTGATTCAAAAGAATATTCTATCTGTGTATTTATTTTAATAGGATGATCATAGTTTAAGGGTATGCTAAATTTTTCTCCTGCTTTTGCACTGTATTTAATACTTGAGACTTCGTTCGGTTGTTTAAATTCAAATTGTGTTATATTTAATTGGCAATTTTCTCCTTTTTTTACAGGAATATCCAGATAATTATTATCCCCTTCTTCCTGAATATTAAAATTTTTTATTGAAAGAGTTTTTTCATAAGTGTTACATTGAATATTGGCGACAACATTGACAAGTATTCCATCTATGTTTTTGCTTTGTTCACTATCATGAATAACATAAAATACATAATCTTGAATCTCATTGTCAGTATAGGTGGAAAGAGTAAATAAAATTGACATGAAGATAAATTTCAAAAACATATTTTTCATCAACACACCTACATATTTTATATAAAAAAACAATCCAAAAGTGTCTATATGTAATATATTTTCAATTTTCAACAAATATATTAAAATTATCATAAAAAACTAAGAGGCGTGATTAATTGGATTAAAATCCTACTGTAGTATATCGAAAAAATGAAGATCTGAATCTATATTGAAAAATCTTTTAATTGAAATTATTTTGCTCTTCTTTTTGCGTTTGGATCGGTTCGTCGGTTCCCCAATTTGGCGGGAAGTGAAATGATTCTTTTTTGTTTGATATGCGCTCAATCTCAGCTTTGCCGCTCTTGTGAAAGTAAAATTTTAAAAAATAAACTGCTCTTTCATTTTTAATCACCTCAGGTAAAAAAACAGGGGAGCACAGTCCCCCTATATTTCTTGCAGAAGGAACAATCATCATTTGAACCCCCATCTCTCTTGCTCTTTTTCCTAGCTCATTACAAAAATCGTATTTATTTGATGTGAGGTTATCGTAAAGTGCGAATTGACTTCGAAAGTCAAGAACATAATTACTTTTCAGTTCGCATGAGAACATCTTTCGATCAATTGTTATGAGGTTTGTTTTTGGGTTATTTTTAAATTGCTCTTTAGCGAGTTGCCATTGGTGGTAAAATGCCTCATAAATTGAAGTTTTCTCCTCCATAGCTGAATACCATACACCATAGCCGTTACCGTCTCCGAAGCGGCCAAAGGTATAAGGGGGATCAAATGCTCCTGTTAGGGATGATGTGTGGAGCTTGCTATAATCAAACAACCTGTGTTTTTGGTGTGATTCGTGTAAAACTCCGCTCGTTATGTTTTCATATTTTTGCAATACAGCAATCTGATCTGAATCTGTGCATAAGTCATCAAACAAGTCTTGAGATTGATAAATTGTGTAAATATTGCGATAGGCAGTGCCTTCAAATTCCATTTTTAAATCAAATATTCCATCTAATATTTCACTCATCCAGCACACCTAATATAATCAAGCCTTCTTCTTACAAATGCCAAACGCTCATACGAAAGTGCGGGGTCTTCAAGAATGAAATCAATGGGAACTAAGCCGCCAAGAACTTCTTCCGGATGACTCATCCAGCTATAAACAATTTCTCGATTATAAGGGAATAATATTCTTAGATTTTTATGAATTCCAAGCAATAGCCCTACTCTATTTTTTTTATCAACATCCTTTGGAATAAGCTGCTCTTTTTCAAGCTTAATAAGTCGTTGCCTGTAGTTAGGTAACCCAAGTAAACCAGCTTGTTGTTCTCTGTTAAAGCCATAAAGATGAGCTATCTTCCAAAAGGCTTTTCCTAATACCATCTCCTCTGAAACTTCAGTTTTTTTATTAATATTTATACCGTCCATGGCGGCACCTCCAGGGTTATATCCATGTATGTTATCATACGGCATTTTATCTTAAAAATAAAGGGTTTTTATATGAATTTGTATGAATACATACAAATTGTCGGCGGGCGAAGAATTTAGTAGCAACTCTTATACTTGATTTCATTAGGATTTTAAAATTTCAGAGAGACCTAAAAGAGTAAACTTTCTAACCAAGCTCAGGCCATTTTTTTCTAAACAACTAAGAAAAATTATTATCTTTTAATCACACTTTAATTAAACGTCATTAAATATTTTATTAAAGTACTATGTTCTGTAACGAGTGCTAAGAAACAGATAATTGCGAGTATCCACAAGACGGGACTGATCATTTTAATTTTGCCAACAATCACTTTGAAAATAACGTAACTGACAATTCCCCAGAGCACGCCTTGGGTTATTGAGAATGTCAAAGGCATTAAAATAATTGTTAAGAAGATAGGAATAATATCATCCATTTTATCGGCATGAATGTGTTTTAGAGTTTGGCACATTAAAATTCCAACAAAGATGAGAACAGGAGTCGTGGCATAAGCAGGAATAATTGTAATTAAGGGAGCAATAAATAAACAAGGTAAAAAACAAAATGCGGTTACTATGGAGCTGATGCCTGTTTTTCCTCCCGCTTGAATACCTGCAGAACTTTCAATAAACACTGTAGCGGGAGCAGTTCCAAAAAGGCTTGAAAATAAAGATCCAAAGGAATCTACTAAAAGAGTTTGTTTTAATTGCAGAGGATTTCCATTTTTATCAATAAATCCAGCACTGGTAGATAAACCAATAATTGAGGAAAGAGAGTCAAATAAATTAGTGATAAATATAGCGAGAATGACGGGAATAAAGCTCCATTTCAGAGAGCCAATTAAATCGAGTTGAAAAAAATGTGATTTGAAATCGGGAAGTGAGAAAATACTTTCAGGAAGTTGAATTTGTTTTGTAAAGATAGCGATTAAAGTAACTATTACGATTGACATAAGAAAAGCGTAGGGTTTCTTCTTGTGGTACAAGATAAAGGCAATGCCAAATCCAAGAATTCCTAAAGCAATTGTAAAATTAATATCTCCGAGTGCGACATAAGTTGCGGGGTGAGATACTATTAACCCCAAGTTTTTTAATCCAATAAAGGCAAGAAATAAACCAATACCACAGGACATAGCGTGTTTCATATTATTGGGTAGAGCTTCTACAATTTTTTGCCGAATAGGAAATATGGAAACAACAATAAATAAAACACTTGACCAAAAAATAAGGCCTAACGCAGTAGGCCAAGGAATTTTTTCACCAATAATAAGCGAATAAGCTATAAATACATTTAATCCCATTCCCGGAGCGAGAGCATAGGGGAGTTTTATATAAATTCCCGCTATGAAGCTCATCAAAAAAGAAATAAGCACCGTGGCTGTGAGAGATCCTGTGAGAGACATTCCTGTGCCTGGTGAGGACATGACTTGGGGATTCACGATGACAATGTATGACATTGTGAAAAAGGTGGTAAGACCTGCAATAACTTCCTGAGAAAGCTTACTTTTTTTTGTATTCATCTTTTTATTCCTAAAAAAAAATGCTCCAAAACACATTATCGTGTTGGAGCCTATTTTTTAAGAGGACTCTTGTAAAAAGGCAACTAGGAAAAGCTTTCCTGGTGATTACATATCGTAGTCCATACCACCCATGCCGCCCATTCCAGGCATACCACCCATGCCGCCCATGCCAGGCATGCCGCCCGCAGCCGCTCCTTCTTTCTTAGGTTTTTCGGAAATCATGGCGTTGGTTGTCAATAAGAGACTTGCCACAGAGCTTGCGTTTTGAAGTGCGCAGCGAGTTACTTTAACAGGGTCGATAACGCCCGCTTGAATGAGATCTTCATAAGTGTCAGTCAATGCGTTAAAGCCAAAGCTGATGGAGCTGTTTGATAAAATTTTATCAACAACAACGCTTGCTTCATGACCGCCGTTGCTTGCAATAATGCGAACAGGTTCTTCAAGGGCGCGACGAACAAGTTCAATACCTGCTTGTTGTTCCGCGTTATCACCTTTTAATTTAGCAAGTTCTAAGGAAGAGCGTGCGAGAGCAACGCCACCGCCGGCAATAATGCCTTCCGCTACCGCAGCGCGTGTTGCATTGAGGGCATCTTCAATGCGATCTTTCTTTTCCTTAAGTTCAACTTCAGTCGCAGCGCCTAAGCGAATAACGGCAACACCGCCGGCAAGTTTAGCAAGGCGTTCTTGAAGTTTTTCACGGTCATAGTCAGAAGTTGTTTTTTCAATTTGGCCTCTGATTTCAGCAATACGTGCTTTAATGCTCGCTTCAGATCCCTTACCACCTGTAATAATTGTATTGTCTTTGTCGACAACAACCTTATCAGCTTGACCGAGATCTTCGATGATAGTTGTTTCTAATTGCATGCCGATTTCTTCAGAAACCACAGTTCCTTTTGTAAGAACAGCAATGTCGTCAAGCATGGCTTTGCGGCGATCACCAAAGCCAGGAGCTTTGACGGCACACACTTTGATTGTTCCAGAAAGCTTATTGAGTACGAGAGTTGCTAAAGCTTCGCCTTCTACATCTTCTGCAATGATGAGAAGAGGACGGCCGCTGCGTGCAATTCCTTCAAGAAGTGGAACCATGTCCTTCATGCCTGAGATTTTCTTATCAAAAAGAAGGATGTAAGGATTTTCAAAAACAACTTCAAGGCGTTCTTGATCTGTCACCATGTAAGGAGAAAGGTAACCGCGGTCAAATTGCATACCTTCAACGACGTCGACATAAGTTTCGAGGCCTTTCGCTTCTTCAACAGTAATAACACCGTCTTGCCCTACTTTTTCCATAGCTTCGGCAATCATGTTACCGATGGTGGAGTCGTTGTTTGAAGAAATAGTTGCCACTTGTGCAATTTCTTTGGTGCCATTCACAGGGCGCGCGATTTTCTTAAGATTTGCAACGACAGTTTCAACAGCTTTATCAATACCGCGTTTGAGTTCTACAGGGGCATGGCCCGCAGCAAGCATTTTAAAGCCTTCGCGGTAAATTGCTTGAGCAAGGACTGTTGCTGTTGTTGTTCCGTCACCTGAGTCGTCATTGGTTTTAGAAGCGACTTCTTTCACCATTTGAGCGCCCATGTTTTCAAATTTGTCTTCGAGTTCAATTTCTTTAGCAACGGTAACACCGTCTTTTGTAATAAGCGGAGCGCCGTAGCTTTTTTCAATAAGAACGTTGCGGCCTTTGGGTCCGAGAGTCACTTTAACGGCGTTTGCAAGGGTATTTACACCAGAAAGAATCTTTTTTTGAGCGTTTTCATTAAAAGAAATAATTTTAACAGCCATTTTGTTTTTCCTTTATAAAAATAGACATTTATTTGAATTTACAACAAATTTTATGAGATTTAAGCTTCAACAACAGCAAGGATTTCTTCTTCCTTAATAAGAAGATATTCTTCTCCGTCTATTTTCACTTCATTGCCGCTCCATTTACCAAACAAGACTTTGTCGCCCGTTTTAATAGAAGGTACCACGCGGGAGCCATTTTCAAGAACTTTTCCATTGCCAACAGCAATAACTTTTCCTTCAATTGGTTTTTCTTTTGCATTATCTGGTATAAGAATACCGCCAGATGTTTTTTGCTCTGCTTCAATGCGTTTTAAAAGAATGCGATCATTAAGAGGACGAATGGATTTGCTCATAAATATCTCCTATTGAGAAGTTTGGTATTTGCCCCTGAGAGGCATTAGCTATAGGCTAAGCGTCAATGGAGTCATGTCAAGAGGTGTGCATCTATCTAAAAAATTTGAGCAAAAACTGTCACAACAAAAGGGTAAATGAGTTGTAAGCCCTTTCCATAAAAGTTTTTCAGGAGGATTTATGAAGGGGATTATTTTAGCAGGGGGATCTGGTACCAGGCTGTATCCCGCGACAAACTGTATAAGTAAACAATTGATGCCAATTTATGACAAACCTATGATCTATTATCCTTTATCAACATTGATGATGGCTAATATTACTGAGATTTTAATTATTACCACACCCCGAGATTTGCCTTCTTTTAAGCAATTGTTAGGAGATGGTTCACAATGGGGCATTTCTCTGTCCTACGAAGAGCAGGGCAGTCCTGATGGATTGTCTCAAGCTCTTATTATTGGAGAGAGATTTATAAATCATGATAACGTGTGCTTAATTTTAGGTGACAATATATTTCATGGGCAGGGCTTAATTCAAACTCTAGAAAATACGAGAGCAAATTTGAACGGCTGTAGTATTTTTGGATATCCTGTGAATGATCCCGAACGTTATGGAATTGTCGAATTTAATAAAAGCGGTAAGGTTATTTCTATAGAAGAAAAGCCCAAACTGCCGAAGTCCAATATTGCCATTACAGGATTGTATTTCTTTGACCATAGAGCATCTGAAATTGCAAAGACATTAAAACCATCCCATCGTGGTGAGCTTGAAATTACCGACTTGATAAAAACTTATTTAGAATACGATCAACTGTATGTGGAAGAATTAGGGCGAGGAATTGCCTGGCTAGACACAGGCACACATCGTTCTTTGCTTGATGCCTCCTTATATGTTTCTGTCTTGGAAGAAAGATTAGGATTAAAAATAAATTGTCCTGAAGAAATTGCTTGGCGAAAAGGATTTATTTCTTCATTACAGTTAGAGAAGTTAGCTTCTGCATCTATTAAAAGTGGCTATGGACAATATTTAATGAAATTACTGGCACAAACTATTTAAGTTATTTTTAAATAGATTTATATTATTTATTTGAGGGATTTTGTGGAAATAAAAGAAAATTATTTAATTACAGGTGCGGCAGGTTTTATTGGCAGTAATTTTGTAAGATATATGCTCGATAAGTATGATAATATAAAAATTGTGAGTTTGGATAAATTAACATACGCAGGTTCTTTAAAAAATTTATTAGCATTAAAAAATGAACATCATCACGAATTTGTTCAGGGAGATATTTGTGATAGAAATTTGCTTGATAATATTTTTAGAAAATATCAAATAAATAAAATCATCCATTTTGCAGCTGAAAGTCATGTCGATCGTTCCATTGTCGGTCCCGCAGAATTTATTCAAACGAATTTATTAGGTACATTTCAATTATTGGAAACGGCACGGCAGTTTTGGTTGCAGGAAATGAAATGGGGTGAAAATCAATGTCGTTTTCATCATATTTCCACCGATGAAGTTTATGGGACGTTAACAAAAGAATGTCCTTCTTTTAAAGAAACAACACCCTACGCTCCTAATTCTCCTTATTCCGCCACAAAAGCGGGTTCCGATCATTTAGTGAGAGCTTATTTTCACACTTATAAATTGCCAACCTCAACATCAAATTGTTCAAATAATTATGGCCCTTTTCAGCATGCTGAAAAATTAATTCCCACAGTTATTCGTTCCTGTTTAGAAAGAAAACCTATTCCTGTTTATGGCGATGGAAGCAATATACGTGATTGGTTATATGTATCCGATCATTGCTCTGCCATTGATTGTATTTTAAATAAAGGAACAATAGGCGAAACCTATAATGTGGGTGGAAAGTCAGAATTAAGTAACATCGAATTGGTAAAATTAATTTGTAAAATAATGGATAAATTCAATCCCATAAATGAAAAATATGAAAATTTAATTTCATTTGTAACAGATAGACCTGGTCATGATTGGCGCTATGCAATCGATAATTCTAAAATTCAAAATAATTTAGGATGGCATCCTGATTTTATTTTGGAAAAAGGCTTGGAAGACACGGTCAATTATTATCTAAAAACGGGTTTTTGAGCCGAATAAAGAAACACAATTTGTGCGCCTAAAGTTTTAAATTGCGCATTCATAAAGCCAGAATCAAATAATTCTGCAACAAATTGGCTTCCGCTAGGAAATTTATCAAAAGATGCGGAGTAAACCAGTTGTGCTGGTTTCATGAGAGATAGTTTTTCGCCCAGAACAGGGACGGCTTTTGCGTAACGGTTGTATATCTTTCGAAAAAGTTTGAAATCGGGGCGCCCGTTTTCTAAAATAATCACATTGCCACCGGGTTTTAAAACGCGAAATATTTCACGAAGAGCAGCAGAATGGGGGCGTATGTTTCGCATACCCCAGCAAACTGTTACGGTATGGAAAGTATTGTCGGGGAAGGGAATGTTGAGCGCATTGGCGAGTTTTAATTCAATATTCTCTTGAAATAAGGAAGCTTTTTTTTTGATTTTCTCTTGAGCGACTTTGAGCATTCCTTCGGAGGCATCGATTCCTGTGACATGAATATCGGGTCGTTGGGATACAATACCCAGGATGACTTCGCCTGTTCCTGTCGCGATATCAAGGAGTTTTGTATTTTTTGGGGTGAACTTCATAGCGGCTTTGCAAAGAAATTTGCGCCAAATACGGTGCAGACCTAAGGTGACAGCATCGTGAGCAATATCGTATGCGGGTGCAATTGTATTGAAGCCATCAACAATATTGAAATTTTTAGAATCCATTGAGGACACCAAATGATGGTGCAATCGAGAAGACTCGAACTTCTGACCCCCACGATGTCAACGTGGTGCTCTAACCAACTGAGCTACGACTGCAGTGAAAATTCGTTTACCTAACTAGGCTAACATTGTCAATAGAAAGTGTCTAGTTTCCTCGTTTTGACTTTTTTTTTCATCTCTAGACAGTTAAAAATAGGATGTTAGTATACGCTCCTCTGTTAACTTAGAAATAATTTGATTTTAAGGAGAGAATCCAATGCCACATCAGTCGATCTATGATTTTGAAGCAAAAGATATCAATGGAAATATAAAAACACTTTCACAGTTTAAAGGAAATGCATTATTAATAGTCAATACCGCAAGCAAGTGTGGTTTTACTCCTCAATATGAAGGTCTTGAAAAATTATATAAAAATTATAACGGCAAAGGTTTTGAAATTTTAGGATTTCCCTGTAATCAATTTGGTGGTCAAGAGCCTGGAGATGAAAATGAAATTAAAAGTTTTTGCAGTTTAACATATAATGTTTCTTTCCCTATGTTTTCAAAAATAGATGTTAATGGAAACAATGCACATCCACTTTATAAATATCTGAAAAAAAATAGTAAGGGAATTTTAGGTACGGAATTCATAAAATGGAATTTTACAAAGTTTTTAATTGGTAAAAATGGAGAGGTTTTAAAACGCTATGCTCCCACAAATACGCCAGATGAAATTGCAAAAGATTTAGATGAACTGTTGAGTTGATTCTGGTGATATTTTTTATAGTAAAATATTTGTCATATATTTTATTTAACTCATTTTCTTATTAAAAAATTTATTTAAAATTAAGTTTCGAAATAATTTCAAGGGCAGAATGTTCTTTGATCATATGGGCATTGGAACCTGCCCATAGCGATAAAAATTCTTCTTGATCCATTTGAGCGGCTTTGCTGCGGATGTCTCGTGTGAGAGCATTTTGCGCTGGAAAAGGTAAAATAGAGTCTGTTACTTTATCTTTCATTTCAGTCATAAATCGATTTTTTAATCCCCTAGCATATCGTCCTGAAAATACTTTTGTTAATTCGGTTTCTCTCTTTTTCTCGCGCAGAGCTCTGCGATATGGCTCCGATGTTCCCGCCTCACTGCTAAGCAAAAAAGCCGTTCCCATTTGCACGGCACTTGCCCCTTTGGAAAGAATTTTTTGAATATGTTTTTGATTCATAATTCCTCCTGCAGCAATCACAGGAATATTTAATTTTTTAATAAATTGACTCACAAGATTATCTGTTGAAATATTGGGATCGTTTTCATTGGGATCAAAAAAGCCGCGGTGTCCTCCTGCTTCCACTCCTTGTGCTACAAGGGCATCCACGCCTAATTCTTGTAAGGAAAGAGCTTCCTTAAGCTGAGTGGCAGTTCCTATGGTGACAATTCTTTTTTTGTTACATTCTTTAATATGTTCCTTTTTAATGAGACCAAATGTAAAACTGAAAGCTTTAGGGATATTAGCGAGGACTATTTCAAATTGTTTCTCGAAATCGGGCGCGTAAGGTGGATTTAATTTTGTTAAGGAAGGAATTTTTAATTCTTCTCGGTATTGATTTGTAGCTACAATGGCTTTTTCAATTTGTTGTTCTGTTAAGTTAAGTGCGGGATGTTGTGTAAAAAGATTTACAGCAAAGTGTTTATGAGTAAGTTGTTTTACTTTTTTTATTTGTGCGTCCATGTTTTCGGGAGAGTCATAAGAACAGGCTAAAAAGCCAATGGCTCCCGCCTGAGCAGCACAAGCTACAAGTTCTGGAGTTGAAAGCCCTCCTGCCATGGGAGCAACGATTAAGGGAATTTGAATGTCGAGTTGTTCTAATAATTTATTTTTTTTCATTATATTTTACCTTTGCAGTTTAAATTCAATTTGAGAATGAGCGTTATCCTGCTCATACCGAAAATTAATTGAAAATGGGAAAAAATAATTAGTCGAAGAAGATATTAATTATAAATTTTTTAAAATTAAAATTCTATTTAAAATTGATATTTCAATACCGATGATAATGTAACCTGAGATGAGTCAAATTCCTTTAAAATCTAGAATTTGACTTTTTTTTGTAACTTTATTTTATTGATTTTTTTCGGAAATTAAGATCATGCACAAGAACCGCATAGAAGCATTTAGAAAAGTGGTGGGCCGAGAGGGACTCGAACCCCCAGATCGTCTCGTTATGAGCGAGCTGCCGTAACCATTTAGCTACCGGCCCACTTTTGTATTTGAGTGGTTAGCAAATCCGAAAGAAGAGGTCAACTGTCTTCAGAGATTCTTGCTAAGTTTCTGTAAGATCGTTATCCTGCAAGGCGATCAGAATCTATTACTTGTAAGGAGAACCTCTTGAGCCACAAGCCTTTTTCTGGAGTTATTACAGCGATTGCAACCCCCTTTCATGATAAAGGAGAGATTGACTTTAAAGCGTTTGATTCCCTTCTTGCCTATCAAAAAAAAGCGGGAATTCATGGTGCTGTTGTTTTAGGCACCACCGGGGAAAACGCCGCCTTAAGTGAGCAGGAGTCAGAAGCTCTTGTGCTTGCGGCATTGGAGCATCAAACAGAAAACTTTCATATTTATGTGGGAACAGGTACGAATTATACCAAGACCACCATCGAAAAATCAATTAAATATTCACAATTAAAATCTGCCCAAGGAAAAAAAACCAATGGGGTGATGGTTGTTACTCCCTACTATAATAAGCCAAGCCAAAGCTGTCTTGTGAAGCATTATAATGAGGTTGCTCAGGCTGTTAAAGATACGCCTCTTTGTATTTACAATGTTCCCAGTCGAACGGGAATCAATTTATTGCCACAGACTCTCGCCAATATCGTATTGGAAAATGAAAATGTTGTTGCCATTAAAGAAGCAGCGGGAAATGTCAATGCCATTGTTGAAATGAGAAACGCTCTCGATCAAATAAATAAACAAAATGTACTCATTTTATCAGGAGACGATGCCACATATGCACCTGCTCTTTTATGTGGTGCCAGCGGCGTTATATCGGTGACTTCTCATATTATTCCTAAAGTACTTATTCAAATTCTTGAAGCTTATCAGAAGGGGAATTTTAAGGAATTACAGCGATTGCATTTGGCAACATATTGCATAAATAATGGAATTTTCGCGGTACCCAATCCTATTGGTGTGAAGTGGATGTTGTCACACTTAGGTATTTGTGGCAAGACTTTGAGAGCGCCTCTTTATCCAGCAGAGGGCAAAGAACAAGAGCTATTAAGCTGTATTCTTGATCAATTGAAAAAAAATCAAATACAAGTTTTAACGTAACAGGGAATTATTATGACACTCAATCGCGTCGCCTATGAATTAGAATCAAAAATTAAAGTGGAACGCGTTTCACTCCGGGGGCCAGGAGTTCTTATTCTGACGGGTCCTTCGAGTTGTGGAAAGGGTGAGGTCGCTTCGGCCTTATCAAAGGTCATGTCAATCCCCCCTGAAGCTCATCTTTCCATGGGTGAAATATTACGTACCACCTTTCAGCGTGCTAAAAATGAAATCAGTTATGCAAAATTATTAGAAGATCATTATAAAATTTCTGCAAAATCGAACATCTTTGATTGTGTCGATACTTCGGAAGAACTTTCAAAAAAAGTTCTCAATTACATTCCTGAAATGGAAGCTTATTTTAAACGGCAAGACATGGATAAGTTTACAAGCCAATTGGATTGGCTTGAGTTTTGCACCATGAATGGTTTACTTGTTCCTAATAGATGGACCCAGGATTTTATTGCGGCACATATTGAGCACTCCCCCGAATTTCGTACCAATCCTTTTATTCTTGATGGATATCCTCGAACTGTAAAAGCAGCGAAACATCTTATTGAGTTTCTGAAAAGATTCGATATCCCTGTGATTAAAGTTTTGCATTTAAGTATAAGTAAACAAGAAATGCTTTCTCGCGCAACTAAACGAGGGCGTGCTGATGATGATGAACCCTCACTTTTGAGTAGGTATCAATTTTATATTGAAAATGTTCATCCCAGTGTTGATTATTTAAAAACGGAATTAGGATCCGATGCCATTGCCCTTGTTGATGCCCACCAGCCTGTTTATCGTCAAAAAGGAAAAGAGAAATTTTTTGATTTAGAAAAATCAATACTTAATGTTGTCGCATCATCATTAAGAAGTTTAGGTGTTTCCCGTATGACTGTTAAAGATCTTTTAGATCAACTCTCCTCTCATAATACGTAAATTTATTTAAAATTTAAATTTATATAACAAATTATTAAACTCATTTTTTGGAATCTTAAAATTAAATTCATTTAATTATTTGCGAGATTAGTAAAATAATGATATTAATATGAAGTCATTTACATCATTATAATGATTATTTATAAAATTGAATATCAATAAATATTTCAGAGGAAATTCTTATATGATAATTGAGAATAATTTGTCAGAAAAGATTTTTATTAGAAATTTAAAAGATTTAAAAGAAATTGGATGTATATTAGAAAGTCAGTGGATTGAGATTCAAAATGGTTTAGCATTTTCACAATTAATTATAATTGATTCTTTTTTTAAATTTAGTGATTTTGTAAATTATATAAGGAATTTTTTTATAAAATCAAATTATCATTGGGGAGTTCATTATTATATTTGCGAAAGCCATAGTGAATTTCAAATTATTTCTTTTTCAAATCAAAATAAAGGGTATCTTGAGAAAATATCAAAAGATTATGATCTTTTTTTATTGAATTTGCATGATAATTTATACATTAAAGAATCGCTGCGCTCTGAAATTAAAAGTCTTAAAAATTTTGAATTTTCAACTCCTACCTTTATTTCTAAGGATAATTTTATTTTGCAGGGAGATCTAAATAATAGCATAATCATTTCAGATTTATTCGAATCAAAAATTAATGTAAATGAGTACAATTTTTTTGAAGCGGTTCATCCTGCATACTCTTATCAAGTGGTAAGAATTTTTAATTACTTAAAGAAAAATAATTTACTCAGTACTCGGTTCGTAGATATTGGAACGGGACCTGGAACAGCCTTGCAAATGCTTTTAGAGATATTACCCTCTTATTCTAAAATTGATGTGGTTGAACCAAGTCCTGTTGCTTTTTCTTATTTAAAAGATAGATTTAAAAATAATTATTTTATAAATCTCATTCAAAAAAGTTTTTTAGAGTATCATCCAGATTATCCCTTAAAACTTGCTATTTCTGTAGGTTCATCGCATCATTTTAATACTTATTTTTTATTGCAGCATGCTTATAAAATACTAGATAAAGAGGGATATTTAATAATTTCTGATGAATTCATTTCACCATTTCATAGTGTGTTAGAAAGAAAGAAAAATTTAATCTCTCATCATATGGGTTATATTTGTGATCTCATGAGTTTGAGCATAGATATTCTCAATCTACCCATAAGTTGTTATGATGATGAAATAGAACTAATAAGATTATCAAATAATACATATCCAAAAATAAAATTGAATATATTAACTGATAATCTTGAAATTTCTGAAAAAATGTGTCGAGAATTATTAAATAAATTAAATCACTTAATTGATGAAAAAATGTTTTTATCAAATACATTTATAAGTTATTATCGACTGTGTTATTTAGAGTTACAAGCTCTTGTTGCGGGATTAGATTATATCGTAGAATGCAAAACATATGTAGAAAATTTAATATGTATGGCTGAAGATATAGGTTTTATATGCGATTATCATGAAAAAATTTATGCGACTTCATCAGGTTGTAAATATCAATCAGGTACTCATATTGTTTGCTTTAAGAAAAATTAAATTTAGGATATTTTAATATGTCTCGTTCCGAATACATAGAAAACTCATTTAAAGATGCTTTTAAAGACAGCATTCCTGCTCTTGCAGGTTATGTTCCTATAGGCCTTTCATTTGGCATTGTGTGCCAAAAGTTAGCTTATCCCTGGTTTATTGCACCACTTATAAGTATGTTTATTTATGCGGGTGCTTCTCAATTTATTTTGGTAGCAATGTTATTAGCACATAGCTCATTTTGGAGTATTGTTTACTTAACAGCTATTGTGAATTTACGGCATGTTTTTTATGGTTTTTCATTTTTAGATAAATTTAAATGCCACTCTGCTTTAAAGATATATATGATAGGTTCGTTGACTGATGAATCCTATGCTCTTCTTTCTAATAATCCAAAATCATACAATAATAAATATAGTTTTTATGTTTCTCTATTGTGCCATTTTTATTGGATATTAGGTACTTTTATTGGTGTTTTTTCTTATTCATTTTTATCAGGGTATAATACTGAGTTTTTAGTTTATGCTTTGACTGCTTTATTTCTTATTATGGCAATTGATGGCGTGATAAGTTCCAAATACTTTACTCCTGTTATTTCCGGATTTTTTTGCTACTTTATTTCGTTCTTATTTTTTCAGAAAAACTTATTAATTGCTGTATTTCTTTATTTTATATCTATGTTTATACTCGAATGGTTTAAATTTTATGGAAAAAAACATGCTATTAACTGAATTATTATTTCTTATTTTTGTAATAACAGTAATTACTTTTATTTTTCGTTATTTGCCTTTTGTTTTGCCGAAAAATATTATTCAAAACGAATTTGTGATAAATTTTGGAAAAAAATTGCCATCAGGAATTATGTTGATATTGTTTCTTTATTCTTCTGGTCTGTCTGAAGAACATGTGAATCCTTCGTTTGTTTATGCGAGTTTTATTGCCGCAATTCCAGTTGTAATAACATATATATGGAAAAAAAATGCGGTACTTTCTATTTTTATTGGAGTCGCCTTTTTCTACATATTTTCTAATTAAATGTAATCTATATTTCTTCTTGACAATAAATTTAAAACAATATAAATAATATCCAAATTATTAAAGTGTTGATTTGTTTTATTTTTGAATAAAATATAAAATTTCAAATATATTTTATTTATAATTAAAAGAATTATTTTTTAAATATATGGAGAATTATTTTGAAAAAATTATATATTTTTTTATTTGTGCTAAATTTTTCAATATTTCAAAATTTAAATGCAATAGATAAAAATATAAACTTAGAGAAGAAATTAGAATTACAATGGAAAAATTATGATAAAGCGAGGGAACTTTTACTTCAGAAGGCAGCTTTGGGTGATGTTCCTTTAGAAGAAAAATTAATATCAAGGGAAGATTGGGAAAAGTTAATTGCACTTAGTCCCTCAGAAGATTTTACGGACGATGACTTGCTCTATTTAAAAACACTTCAAGAAAAAAGAATTTATAAAGCAAAAATTAAGGCTAAATATGAATCCATAATTGATTTAACAAAAGTGCGCCATAAACAACTTGAAAAACAATTTTGTGAACAATTTCCTAAAGGGGGAATGTTACATGTCCATCCCTCAGGGACATTAGATAGGAATATAGCTAATATATTATTGCAAAAAAATAATCCCGTCTTAGAATTTGATGCGATTTTTAATGATATTGATAACTCTTCTGGCAATAAAATGCTTTATCCTTCTGAAAGATTATGGCTTTCAAATCTTCCAAAAGGAGCTAAATATTCAGATTTAACAAAAAACTCTCAAAATAAATTTCAATCCTTCTTATTTCTACCTGCAGGTAAACAGCCTTTTCCAAGATTTAATTCTGTTTTTAGTTTTTTAAATTTTGCCACACCTGATAATTCAAGTTATCAACAATCTTTATTAGCTTTTGTTAATAAAGCGGCTAAAGAGGGAGTTATTTATATTGAATTTACAGGAACTGCAAAACCTCAATTTTATGATACGTTAAGTTATTTGGAAAACCAAACAGGCGTTACTTTACGTCTAAATAATGCTTTTAGAAGAACAAAAGATATAAAAAACTTAAATGATGATTGGAATAAATTTATAAATAGTTCTTCAAATAAATATTTAGTTGGGATTGATTTTTTAGATAATGAAGAGAATAATCCCTCATTAGAAAAAGGACAATTTATATACAGCTCTGCATTATTTGGTTCATTAAATGGTACAAATAAATTACATCGAACCATGCACTCTGGAGAAATAGGTTTAATTGAAGATCCAAGAGATTCTATGATTATGGGTGTAGAAAGAATGGGTCATGGTGTGAATTTATCAAAGGATATTATTGCTTTAGAATATGCTTCAAGAAATAAAATGCCTATAGAAATAAATATTTCTAGTAATTTGCGTTTAACAAGTATTGATAACGTAAAACAACATCCTTTTATAAAATATTTGCGTTTGGGTCTTCCTGTGAGTTTAAGTACCGATGATGAAGGTATGTTTGATATCGATATTAATAATGAATGCACAATTGCCTTGAAAAAAACAGACATTTCCTATGCTGAATTAAAGCAAATGTCATATAATTCTATTACTACATCATTTGCAGCAAAAGAAGATAAAGATCTACTTAAAATAAAACTCGATCATTTATTTTATCAATTTGAAAAATCTTCTTTTGTTCAGAACTTAGATTTATTAAAAATTTCTTCTTATTAAAATTTAATAAGTACTTAAAGTAACTCCGCTTGACGATTGAATCCAGCTGATATAATTGCCGACAGTGGTATAAACTCCATAACCATCATCACAACTAGCATATTTAGTGTAGTCGAAAGTATAGGTGGGGCTTGTATTTGTTGGTTTTGGTGTTAATAAGCTATTCGATCCTTGAGTAAGTGCCGCTAATACGTAATTTCCGTTACGTAAAACATAAACAGGACCACCGGAATCCCCTTCGCATGTTCCTTTAGGTGGTGTTGTATTAGGCCCAATGACTGTTAAATAATTTTCGTAGGCATTCGAGAAAGTATAGGAATCAAATGCTCTCGCTGCACCTGAAGGTAATGTATCGGGATAAGTATTAGAACTACTTGATTGAACCATATATTTGTTTGAATTCCTACTTGGGGGGTTATCGCTTAACTTGCCAAATCCTAGCATCCATTTTGATTCTCTTGCTGAAATTGTTTGAGGATTTGCTAAAATGGATGTTGTGACATAATTATTAAAACGACTGATATTTCCATTAATTTTAACCCAAGTAATATCATTTAGTATGCAATTATAGGTGTCGCTTACAGAGCAAGGAATATATCCACCAGGACGTTGCCAGCATGAAATGGAAGCAGAATTATTAATATTAAAAGAATCATAAGTATCAGCAAATATGACCCATCCTGGCGAAGTGTTACTTGATCCAACCTCATCAAAACAATGGCCTGCCGTTAAAATTAGATTGCTTGCCACAATTGTTCCCGTGCATTCAATGGTTTTAGTGTTATTTTGATTATTTAAAATAATGGCGACAGTATTATTTCCAGTTAATGTCGTATTATTATTTGTGACTTGATTTCCTCCCACAATGGTTTCATCTAAAGTCAAACTTTTATTATTCACACAGGAGGCGGGACCCGAGTAAGCACCGTAATTATTATTAGATGAATTGCTATTATTACATGCAATAAATAAAGTCGAAATAAATATATTAATAATTATCAATATTAATATTAATATTAATTTCATAAAATCTCTCCAATAGAATATCAGAAAGAACTATATACCTAAAAATGTATTCCATCTTCTTTTTATCAATTTTTTTTATGCTGTGAAATTTATTTTTTTTCTTCTTTTTGCCAACTGCCGCCAAGTGCTGCGATTAAATTAACTGTACTGGCCATTCTTTTTGCGGAAATACCATTTACGGTTTTTTGTGCTGTAAAAGATGTAGTCTGAGCATTAATAACATCGCTATATGTGTTTGTTCCCACCTCATAGCCATGGGTGATTAAGTTTTCAACAGTTTGTGCATGAGCTGCTGCATTTTTTTGAAATTCTTCCTCCTCTTTTAAAATGCGAGTAGCAGCAAGATTGTCTTCTACATTTTGAAATGCGGATAAAACAGTTTGTTTATATTGTGCTGCGAGTGCTTTATAGTTTGCTTTTGCGGCATCGACTTTTGCTCCTCGTAATCCTCCATCAAATAATGTTTCTGTTAAGTTACCTCCTAATGACCAAAAAAGAGCTGGTAAATTAAATAAATTTGCAAATGTGCTGGAGGAATATCCTCCATTAGCAGTAATATTAAAATTTGGAAAATAAGCAGCGATGGCAACTCCAATTTGAGCATTCGCTTGTTCCACAAGACGTTCTGCTTGAGCGACATCAGGGCGCCGTTCCAGAAGTTCTGAAGGTAACACTAAAGGAACATCGGGCGGAATTAATTTTGCCTGTTTTGCTTCAAGGTAAAACTCCGAGGGTGTATTACCAAGTAACACAGCCATGGCATGTTCATATTGAGCGCGCGTGATTTTATTATCCAGTGCCAGTGCTTGAGCTTGTTCGTATTGAGTCGCGGCTTGAGCATAATCCGATTCGGAAGCAGTTCCAGCGCTTTTTCTTTGCTCTACAATTTCTAACTCTTTTTTATAGTTTTCTGTCGTGTCATCAAGGAGTTTTTGATCATTATCTGCGGATAATATTTGAAAATAATATTGGGCGAGTGATGCTTGGGCTGTTAACTTAACATTGGCAAGTTGTGCTGCGCTGGCTTCGGCACCAGCTTTAGAAGCTTCTACATTTCGACGGACGCTGCCCCAAAGATCGGGAACCCAGGTTGCGCTGAGAGTGCCATTCATTCCTGTTGATTCTGTTGCAGGGCTTACACTTGTGGCGCTAGATCTCTGTCGTGTTGCTCCTCCCGATCCTGAGACATTGGGAAAATATCCGGAAACAGATTGCCCCAGCAAGGCTTGAGCCTGATCGTATTGCGACATAGCTGCTGCAATATTTTGATTTGAGATATTGAGTTGTTCTTCTAATTTATTCAGCACAGGATCTTGAAAAATTTCCCACCATTTTCCTTTATCATGGTCATCTTTAGGATCTGCTTTTTTCCATTTATTATCCGCTGTTTCTTTAAAATTTTCAGGAAATTCAAAAGTCACTTTATTGTAATCTGGCCCCACAGTGCATGCTGTTAGCGATGCGATTGATATAAGTAACAATATAAAAAGTAAGTTATTTTTAAATTTCAGGTTGTTCATAAGTTTTACCATTTTGCTGTTGTCTTTTATTTTGATACCAATTCGAAATTTTTTCAAAATAAAGGTAAATAATTGGTGTAGTATATAGTGTTAAAAATTGACTTACGATCAAACCTCCTATGATGGATATGCCAAGTGGTTTTCTTAATTCTGAACCCACACCACTGCCAAATGCTAAAGGAACAGCTCCTAAAAGAGCGGCCATTGTTGTCATCATAATGGGACGGAAACGTAACAAAGCTGCTTGGTAAATGGCTTCCTGCGAGGATTTATTTTCATTTCTTTTCACGTGCAATGCAAAATCAATCATCATAATGGCATTCTTTTTTACAATACCAATAAGTAAAATAATTCCAATGAGGGCAATGAGTGATAAATCTGTTCCTGTTATAATTAATGCCAGTAAAGCTCCTACTCCTGCAGATGGAATTGTAGAAAGAATAGTAACAGGATGAATTAAACTTTCATATAAGATTCCTAAAACAATATAGACAGTAATAATAGCAGCTAAAATTAAATAAGGTTGTGTAGATAAAGATGCTTGAAATGCTTTTGCCGCACCTTGAAATGAAGCGCGTATAGAGGGAGGTAAATTCATTTCTTTTACTGTTTTTTCAATAAGAGAAACAGCATCTCCCAAAGCAACTCCGGGAAGTAAATTAAAGGAAAGTGTTGTTGCGGGAAATTGATCCTGGTGGTTTACGGAAAGTAAAGAAGAATTTGCCGAATATTTTGCAATAGCAGAAAGAGGTACCAAAGTTTTTTCTGAAGAACTTAAATAAATATCATTGAGAAATTCTGGACTTTGCCAATATTTAGGCGCCACTTCCATAACAACATGATATTGGTTCATAGATTTATACATCACTGAGACCTGTCTTTGGCCAAAAGCATCATAGAGCGTATTGTCTATAGAAAGTGGTGTGATGCCAAATCGAGCGGCGGCATCATGATCAATATTCACGAATGATTCTAAGCCATGATCCTTTTGATCAAAATTCACATCCGCAATGCCTGGTAAAAGATTTACGCGATTCATAATAATTTGTCCCCAATTATTCAGTTCGGGGATACTATCCGCTGCAAGGGCATATTGAAATTGAGCGCCCCCTTGTCGACCTCCGATAACAAGATCTTGGGCTGCTTGCATAAATATTTTAGCGCCGGTGATTTCTGAGACTTTTCCGCGGAGACGATTGATAACCAAGTCGGGAGATATTTTTCTTTCTTCTACCGGCTTTAGAGTTATATAGACGTTACCTGAATTAATGGAACCACCACCTGTATATCCCACTACGTGAGCAACAGCAGGATCCGCTTTAATAATTTCTACAAAGCGTGTAAATTTTTGTTCCATGCTATGAAAAGAAATATTTTGATCAGCTTGAATCGATCCCATAATCCGTCCCGTATCTTGTTGTGGGAAAAATCCTTTAGGGACAACAATGTATAAAAAAACACTTAATGCAACGGTAAGTAAAGTTAAGGAAAGCATAAATCTGGGATGATTTAATGCCCATTGTAGGGATTTATCGTAAAAATATTTTGATTTATCCGCGAAATTTATTCGATTTTTATCTTTAATTTCATCTGAATGTATAGATTTATGATTATCTTTTTTCGATTTTAACATTTTTGCGCACATTGTAGGTGTTATGGTTAAGGAAACAACTAATGAAACAAGAATAGCAAGGGATAAGGTAACTGCAAATTCACGAAATAACCGACCGACGATTCCGCCCATTAATAGAATAGGAATAAAAACGGCAATTAAGGAAATGCTCATAGAAAGAACTGTAAAACCAACTTCCTTGGATCCTAGCAAAGCGGCTTGTTTGGGATTCATACCATCTTCAATATGTCGTGTTATATTTTCAAGAACAACGATAGCATCATCTACAACAAATCCAGTTGAAATAGTGAGTGCCATTAGGGATAAATTGTCTAAGCTATAATCTAAAAAATACATTATGCCAAAAGTGCCAAGCAATGATAAAGGAACAGCAATGCTTGGTATAATCGTGGCACTCATATTTTTTAAAAATAAAAAAACGACAAGAATAACAAGAAGAATAGATATGACTAATGTTTTTTCCACATCACGAAGAGATGCACGGATTGTGGGAGTGCGATCCATTGCGACAGTCATATCAATGCCTGCGGGAATTGATGCTTTTAGATGTGGCATCATTTCATTAACGCGATCGACGGTTTCAATGACATTTTCACCAGGTTGTTTAAATATAATAAGCAATACGGAAGGCTTTCCATCGGCCAATCCTGCATTTCGGATATCTTCAACGGAGTCAACAACATCACCAAGATCATTTAAGGTAACAGGAGCGCCATTGCTATAAGTAACTACAAGTGGCTTATATTGATAAGCTTTAAATATTTGATCATTTGTTATAATATCATATGTTTTATATTGATCGCTGATGTGTCCTTTGGGCTTATTTGCATTTGCACTTTGTATTGCCGCTCTTACTGTTTCTAAGGAAATGCCGTAGTGATTTAAGGCATTGGGATTTAATTCGACACGCACTCCGGGAAGTGAGCTTCCTCCAACAACAACCTGACCCACTCCATTAATTTGCGATACTTTTTGTTGCAATATTGTGGAAGCAGCATCATATATTTGGCCTTTGCTATAAATTTGAGAAGTCAAGGCAATAATCATAATGGGAGCATCGGCGGGATTCACTTTTCGATATGTGGGATTGCCAGGTAAATCCGTGGGCAATTGACTGAGTGATGCATTAATCGCTGCTTGTACATCCCGAGCGGCACCATCGATATTTCTGCTTAAATCAAATTGAATGATAACTCTTGTTGATCCCGTTGAACTACTTGAAGTTAATTCTGCTATGCCAGCAATTTTTCCAAGCTGCCTTTCTAAGGGGGTGGCGACAGAGCTCGCCATAATTTCGGGACTGGCACCTGGCAGTGAAGCCTGTACTAAAATTGTGGGAAATTCAATTTGCGGGAGTTGTGAAACGGGGAGAAAGCGAAAAGCAAGAATACCCGCAAGAATAATTATTGTGGCAAAAAGAGAAGTTGCTATAGGTCTTTCAATAAAGGGAGTCGAAAGACTTTTCACTGTGGCTCCTCCACAGCGGTTGGATTTTTTTCCTCTTTTTTAGTTTCTTTATTTTTTTCAAATGAAAAGTTACTAAGGTAACGCGATAGTCTATCGAATGCAAGGTAAATAACGGGTGTTGTGTATAATGTTAAAAGCTGACTGACGGCTAAACCACCAATAATAGAAATTCCTAAGGGGCGGCGCAGCTCCGATCCCATACCTGAGCCTAGAGCTAGTGGTATCGCGCCTAACATAGAAGCCAATGTTGTCATTAAAATAGGTCTAAATCTAAGTAAACAAGCTTCATAAATAGCATCATGTGGTGATTTATTGTGCTTTCGTTCCATTTCTAGAGCAAAGTCGATCATCATAATAGCATTTTTCTTAACAATACCTATAAGTAATATTATTCCAATAAGCGCAATAATATCAAAATCAGATCGGGTTATTATTAATGCAAGAAGAGCACCCATCCCAGCTGACGGTAATGTAGATAATATTGTTATGGGATGTATATAACTCTCATATAAAATACCGAGAACAATATAAACGACTACAATGGCTGAAAAAATAAGAAATCCCTCATTCGCTAGGGAACTTTGAAAACTTTTTGCAGCACCTTCAAAATTTGTTTGTACACTTTCTGGAAAAACCAGTTCCTCTTTTCCATTTTCAATTGCTTTCACAGCGTCACCTAAAGATCTTCCTGACGCCAAATTAAAAGAAATTGTGGCAACGGGGAATTGTCCTTGTCTGTTGATGACTAAAGGGCCAATATCTTGTGAGACTGTCGCAAACGTCGAAAAAGGAATGGATGTTCCTGAGGGAGATTGAATAAATAAATGATCAAGTGCTGTTTGCGGAGTTAAATTTAATTCGGGGGTGACTTCTAAAATCACATGATATTGATTGATTTGAGTAAACATTGTTGATATTTGGCGCTGTCCAAACGCACTGTATAAAGTGGAATCAATAGTGGCAGGTGTTATTCCAAAACGTGACGCAGTGCTTCTATCAATTGTAATTCTACTTTGCAGTCCCAGATTTTGTACATCACTTGCAACATCTCTTAGTTCAGGAGCATTGCGTAATTTATCTAATAATAAAGTGCTCCATTTATCAACTTCGGCCGCACTAGGTGAGCCGATGCTGTATTGATATTGAGTACGACTGATGCGGTCATCAATTGTGATATCTTGAACAGGTTGCATAAAAAGAGTAATACCTGCTACTTTATTTAATTGTTTTTGTATTTTTCTAATAACTTCAGATGCACTGATATTTCGTTCTTCAATTGGTTTTAAAGTAATTAAAATACGACCGCTATTTAGTGTGGTATTAATTCCATCAATACCTATAAATGAAGAAATATTTTCTACGGCGGGATCTTGTAATATTATTTTTGCAACTTCTTGTTGCTTTTTAGACATTTCTGGAAATGAAATGGACTGTGGTGCTTCTGTTATGCCTTGAATGACTCCTGTATCTTGAATGGGGAAAAATCCTTTTGGAATAATATAAAAAAGAAATCCAGTAAAAATAAGTGTTGCTAAAGCAACATAAAGAGTCATTTTTTGATGATTAAGTACCCAGCTTAATGTAACTGAATATTTATCAATAACATCATCAATAAAATTTTGGACGATGGTTTCAAATTTACCTTTTTTTGTTGGATCTTTATGACGTAATAATTGTTTACAAAGCATGGGGGTCAAAGTTAAAGAAATAATTGCAGAAATTAAAATTGAAACAGATAAAGTAACAGCAAATTCTCGAAATAATCTTCCTACAATATCACCCATAAAAAGCAAAGGGATAAGTACGGCAATTAAAGAAACAGTTAATGATAGAATTGTAAAGCCAATTTGGGAAGCACCTTTTAAAGCCGCATTTAAAGAAGACTCTCCTTCTTCAATATATCGAGCAATATTTTCAATCATGACAATCGCATCATCGACCACAAATCCTGTTGCAATTGTAAGAGCCATAATGGTTAAATTATTTAAGCTGTAGCCAAGTTCATACATGACAGAAAAGGTACCAATTAAGGATAAAGGAACAGCTAAGCTTGGAATAAAAGTAGCAGGTAAATTATTAAGAAATACAAAAATAACCAATACGACAAGAATAACGGCAAGAATAAGTTCAAATTGCGCATCTTTTACGGAGTAACGAATAGTCGTTGTTCTATCGTTTAATATTTTGACATCAATATTGCTGGGCAATGTCGCCTTTAATTTTGGAAGAACTTTTTTGATGCTATCAACTACTTCTATGACATTAGAGCCCGGCTGCCTTTGTATATTTAAAATAATAGCGGGTTCCTCGTTCATCCATGCGGCTTGTTTTGAATTTTCAGCTCCGTCAACCACTTCTGCAATATCTTTTAATCGAATCGGTGCACCATTTCTAAATGAAATAATTAGGGGTTTGTAAGCCTCACTGGTTAACAGCTGATCATTGGCATTTATGGTATAGGAAAGCCTTGTGCCATCAAAGTTTCCCTTCGCTGTATTTACATTTGCATTACTCACTGCGGTACGTATATCATCTAAATTTAAACCATAGGAAGCCAATGTCGTTGTATTTGCTTGAATTCGAACAGCAGGTCGCTGTCCCCCACTGATCGTAACAAGCCCTACTCCAGATATTTCAGAGAATTTTGGCGCCAATCGCGTATCTGCTAAATCTTCTATTTGGGGAAGTGGCAGTGTTTTAGAAGTCAACGCTAAGGTTATAATAGGTGTATCTGCAGGATTGACTTTATTATATACAGGTGGATTAGGAAGATCTGAAGGTAACAGACTAGAGCCCGTGTTAATAGCCGCTTGAACTTGTTGCTCAGCAACATCTAAACTCATTTTTAAATTAAATTGCAACGTAATTAAAGAGACACCTCCCGAGCTTGAAGAAGTCATTTGTTTTAAACCTGGCATTTGACCAAATTGTTTTTCTAAGGGAGCTGTAATAGAGGAAGCTATTACATCGGGATTTGCGCCGGGATAAAATGTGGAAACTTGAATAGTGGGGTATTCCACTTCAGGCAGAGCGGATACCGGAAGCAGTTGATAAGCTAAAATTCCTACGAGAAAAATAGCCACCATAAAGAGCGAAGTGGCAATGGGGCGCTTTATAAAAGGTTCAGAAATATTAGTCATGAAGAAACCTCAGCTCCGTCTGTAAGACGGTCTGCTCCTTCCGTGACAACAAGATTTCCTTCTTTTACACCACTTAAAATGACTGTATCTTCTCCGTCTGCAATTCCAGTTGTTACTTTTTGGAATTTTACAGTGTGATTTTCATTTAAGACAAAAACGTAATCACCTTGACTGCCATGCTGAATAGCTGCTGTGGGAACAGTTGTTACGTTATTTAATGTGTCAATCAAGAGTTTTATGTTTACAAATTGATTTGGAAATAATTTATAAGCTTCATTTTGAAATTGTGCTCTTAATTTAATTGTTCCTGTTGTTGTATCAATTTGATTATCTGTCGTGAGCAATTCGCCAGTGGCAATGATATTTGACTGTTCTCTATTATATGCCTGTGTCTGAAGTTTTTCTTTATTTTTCATTCTGTCTAATATTTTCGGTAAATAATCTTCTGGAATGGAAAAAATAATAGAAATAGGTTGTAATTTATTTATAAAAACAATGCCATTAGGATCTGTGGTTTGAGCATAATTTCCAGGATTTACTTGACGTAAACCAGCGAGTCCAGAAATGGGCGAAGTGATTTTACAATATTTTAAATTTACTTTTACAGCATCGAGCTGTCCTTTATCGGACTGAACAGTTCCTTCGTATTGCTTTACAAGCCATGCTTGTGTATCTAGAGTTTGTTTTGAAACTCCTCCCGATGGATATAAAAGTTGATAACGTTTTAAATCAAGATGGGCATTATTAAGTAATGCTTGATCTTTGAGAAGTTGTCCTTCGTATTGAGTGTATTGCGCCTTATAACTGCTTGAATCGATTTCTGCGAGGAGATCTCCTTCTTTAACAAGCTGTCCTTCATTAAAATAAACATTTAATAATTGTCCATTAATTTGAGTTTTAACTGTGACACTTTCCAAAGGAGTGACTGTACCTAGAGCTGTTAAATAAACTGAAATATTTTTGATTTTAGCAGTTGCTGTAACAACAGAATTTAAACGAAATTTATTTTGTGATTTATAATTTGATTTATCTTTAAATTCTGAATTTTTGGATTGAGTGTGTTTGATAATTTTTAATGGAGAATATTTAGAAATCATAAATATAGAAATAATAAATACCGTTAAAGATAAAAATATAATGATAATAAATTTTAAGTCTCTTTTGAAATGGTTCGATGCATGTTCTTTCATGCGATTTAAAAGTTTATGCAAATCCATTTTATTATAGGCCTTCAATTGCATGTAAAACATAAGTATACAATGCAAAAATGTTTATGACTAATGATAGATATACATTTTTATACTAATTTATGATTTATAAATTGTAAAGTAGGTAATTATTTATTACTTAAGCACTCTCTTTTGGTACAAAATCATCATTGGTACTTTGCAAATCATCAATTCGTTCAACAATTTCATCAAGTATGCGAAGTAAATTCCTTCTCCTGGAGTGCAAAATAAATAAGCATTTTCTTGAGTTTTTCATTTCAAGATCGATTGATTTAGTAGATCGGCGCATATAGTTGATTTTATCGCCTTTGCTGCTTAAATTAAGCAATGTTCTTTTATGAGTTATAACCCGATCAAATGCCATTCTTTCAACATTAGCAAGAAATGCATTGCGACGTTGAATTAATTCGGTCAAAGCTTCTAGCGTTGCTTCTAATTCTTGTTTTCTTATTTTGAGGTCTTCTATTACTGGCATATGACACTCCATAAAACTCAAACATATGTCAGGTTTATATGAATTATCGGAAGATTTATTATAAGTCTTTATTTTGTTTTATTATCTTTTATAAAACTTCTTTATTTGCTGATGAAAATATGAAATATTGGGAGGCAAATATTTCCGTAGGTTTTGGAAATGTTTGATATAGCGATGATTTTCAAACAAATATATTTTACTCTAAATTAAGTTTACTCATTATGATCCAAGTTTTGAAATTACATCACTTCATTTAAAATTCGAAGATAAAATAAATAATTCATGGCTGGGAAAATTAGAATACAGATATTAAATGGCAACTCCCTATGGACAAACAAGCGATGTTAATTTCAATCCGGGTAATATTCCTCTCATACCTCAATATAAAATCTATTTTAATTTAGAGTATGCATTTGATGCCTCTTAAGCTCAAGATATTTTGACACGTCAATAAAAAAGGCAGCTCTTATTGCACATTTGAATGCTGTCACTTAACCTTGGAATTGAGGTCATGATTTGATGTGATGATAAGGGGGTTGTCTTGAAAATAAATACATCGCGCTTCGGAGAAGTTGAAATCAATGAAGGTGATATGATCTCTCTTCCAGATGGGCTTATTGGTTTTCCAGAATTAAATCAATTTATACTTCTTGATCATGACAATGATTCTCCTTTTAAGTGGCTGCAATCCACTACCGATCCCACAATGGCATTTATTGTTATAAGTCCTCTTTCTTTTCGACCCGACTATATGGTTGAAGTGACAGAAGAGGAAGTTGCTACTTTAAAACTTACAAATCCAAATGATGCTGTCATTTCTGTTATCGTAACAATTCCTATGGATCCTAAAAAAATGAGTGCAAATTTGAAGGCACCCTTAGTTTTTAATTTGAGCAATCGTGTTGGAAAACAAGTTGTCTTAAAAGATCCTCAATATCAAACAAAGCATTTTATAATGGAAGAAATGAAGAAATTTTCACAGCGCGATTCACAAAATGATCTTAAAAAAGCAATTCAACAGCAAATCGCGAATAAAGTAGATAATGAAGCTACTACTAAATAAAAATATTTATCTTAATTTTATTGGGTGATAAAAATCGCTCTCCCCATCATTATTTTCCTGGATTTCATTTTTTCTAAATCAGGTTCTTACATTCTTATTGAATAGAGGTCTTTTTGCTCAAGCTGCGGCAGCCCAAGTGGCTCCATCACAGATTGCAAAAGCATCGTATCTAAATTTGCAAATCCTTTTGGTAAAAATAAATATGGTACAAACAATTTAATTTGTTCAGGTGTTCTTATAATTTCAAATTGATTGTTTTTAATTTCTTGAGCAATTAGAGAAACTTTTTGAAGATCAACATCTCTAAAGTTTTTGGGATTCCAAATTTTTTTTGGTTCTATTCCTATGGCTTGATAAGACTCGAGTAATTCTTTATCAAGTTGATATTTTTCAGGTTGAAATGTAGTATGATTTAAAATAAATTGCATCACTTCTAAAAAATTATTTCCAAATGTTTCTATATCTGTATTGCTAAAGTGAGGAAATTCAACTATTTTTGCAGTGAGAAATCCTTTATTTAGGTAATTTGATAGTGATATTAAATTTATTTGATTGATACTTTGAACGATATTATGATATTTTTCCTGATTTTTAAAATGGGGCAGGACACGAAGAAGAGCTATCCCAAAATCTCCACTTAATTCCACATATTGGTCAATATTTTTTATTTTTTTCATAGGATTAAAGTTTTTTGTTCGTGCGCTATAAAAAAGAATTTTTTGCGATTTTTTATAATTATCATCACGTTTTGAGAAGATAATATTCATATAGTTATCATATGATGAGGTTTGTAAGGAAACATATTTGGAATTGATAAAAGGGATTTCAAGAATCATAGGATCGTTTCTTAAATCCAATGTAGCAACTGAATAAAGAGTATCGCTATTAGCGCGGGCAATGGTTTGAAGTGAATCATTTGCAAGTTTTGTTCCTAAAAAGAGTTTGTTCCATCCCTTTGTTGAAATGGGACTATCCGTTGCCATGGCTACTTTATTTATAACATTATATAATGCTACATATTGATATGATCTTTTAACAATATTTTCAATTTGAGATTCTGAAAGTTCATTGAAATGAATTGCGTAAGAATGATATATTAAAAATGTATTTATTGTTATTAAAAATATAAAATTGATAAATTTTTTGAACATATAAATTCTCATAATATAATCTCCATATTTAAATTTAATTTGAAATGTAAAAAAGATTCTAAATAATAAGCATACTATACATTTTTATTTTTTAAATATCAATTTTAAAGGGGTTATTTTATTTATTGTGCCATAACCAATTAAATAATTTTTTTATGGTTACCTGAATTTATATATGATGAAATATCAAATATGACTTAAAATAATATCAGTCATTTGTGTTGTAGAAATACCTTCATTTTCTTTAATACAAATATCTTTTGTCCGATAACCTGCTTGTAGAGTTTTTTGAACAGCTTTTTCAATAATATCTGCTTCTTCAAAGAGTTCGAAAGAATGTTTGAAAAGTAGGGATAATGAGAGAATTTGTGCTATAGGATTTGCGATATTTTTTCCGGCCAGATGGGGAGCAGATCCTCCACTAGGTTCGTAAAGAGCAAATCCTTGTTCATTGAAACTGGCTGACGGCATTAAGCCCAAACTTCCCGGAAAAGCAGCGGCGGCATCGGAAAGAATATCGCCAAATAAATTCGAAGTGAGAATCACATCAAATTGTGTAGGTTGAATAAAGAATTGCATAGCGCAATTATCTACGAGCATGTGCTCTAAAGTAACATCGGGATAGTCTCTTCCCACTTCACTTACAATGCTTCTCCAGAGTTTGGAAGTATCGAGGACATTTGCCTTATCAACAGAAGTGACTTTATTGTTCCTTTTCCTCGCCATACGAAATGCTTGATGAGCTACAATTGAAATTTGTTTTTCATCATATTCGCAAATGTCTTTTGCTTTTCTTAATTGATTTTCAATATATGTGAGATGCTCTCCAAAATAAATATCACCTAATAACTCTCGGACGATGACAATATCGATACCATTACCAATGATGCTGTCTTTTAAAGGACAAATCTCTTTAAGTTCCGCAAAAACCTTTGCAGGTCGAATATTTGAACTAAAATGAAAAGTTTTTCTTAATGCGAGGATAGAGTTTTTTTCACAATCTTTCCATTTAGGAAACTCTGCCTTTTCAAGAGGCCCGCCAACGGAACCAAATAAAATAGCATCGGATTTTGCGCAAATAACTTTTGTTATTTCAGGAAAATGTGAGTTGTATTTTTCAAAGGCAGAACCGCCGATATATCCTTCTACCAATTGAAATTGATGATCGAATTTATTTTCAATTTTTTTTAAAATACGAAGTGTTTGTGACATGATTTCAGGGCCAATGCCATCACCTGGTAGAATAGCAATTGTTTTTTTCATTTCGGATTCCTATTATAACTGGGAATAATGTTATCTTTAATTTGCTGTTGTTTAAATTCTTCAATTTTATTTCTAAATGATAGCAAATAATCAAATTCATCAAATCCATTTATGAAACATGATTTTTGATAATTGTCCATTTCAAAAGAAAAGTCTTCATCAAGTGAGGAATAAATTTTATTATGCACAATATGAATATCAAGAAAATAATCATTCTTTTTAGAATTTAAAATAAGTTTATTTATTATTTCTTTATCCATTTGAATTAAAATCAATCTATTTTTTAAACTGTTACCCGAAAAAATATCGGCAAAGGAGCTGGCAATAATAGCTTGTATACCATATTCCTGCAATGCCCAAACAGCATGTTCTCGGGAGGAACCACATCCAAAATTTTCTTTTGTAATTAAAATAGATGCCCCTAAATATTTATGCTGGTTAAAAACAAACTCAGGTGATTGATCTTTAAGTCGTTTAAAGAGATTTTCTCCATAACCTTTTTGTGAAGTAGATGTGAGATATTGAGCTGGGATAATTAAGTCCGTATCGACATCATTCATTTCAAGAGGAATACATTTACCACAAATTTTTGTGATTTTATTCATAATGATTGTTCCTTTAATTTATAAAAATTCTAATGGTGAAGTGATTTTTCCTCTTATGGAGCTTGCCGCAACTGTAGCAGGTGAAGCAAGATGGGTGTAGCTTCCCGTTCCTTGTCTGCCTACAAAATTTCTATTGGTAGAACTTATACATCTTTTACCTGCTGGTACCTTATCATCATTCATGCCTAAACAGAGGGAACAACCTGGCATTCTAAAATCAGCTCCCGCATTTTTAAAAATAAAATCAAGCCCCTCTTTTTTTGCTTGCTGTAAAACTCCTTCCGATGCAGGAACAATATAAAGAGTAACAGAAGGGTGCACTTTTCTATCTTTCAAAATTTTTGCACAAATTCTTAAATCTTCAATACGTCCATTTGTGCATGATCCAATAAATGCCCAATCAATGGGGGTTCCTTCTATTTTATCACCACCATTTAATTGCATATATTGAATTGCATTTTCATACATTATTTCTTCAGCAGGCGAGACTTGAATTTTAGTGGGAATAAGGGAATTTATTTCTATTGCCTGTGCCGGATTTGTGCCCCATGTGACCATGGGCTGCATGGCAAAAATATCTATGATAATTTCTTTATCATAAAAACAATTTTCATCGCTTACAAAAGAATTCCAATAGGAAATAATCTTCTCCCATTGTTCTATCTTAGGACTAAAGGGGCGTTCTTTTAAATATTCATAGGTCGTCTGATCGGGATTTATCAAACCTGCTTTGGCGCCGCATTCAATACTCATGTTACAAATTGTCATACGTTCTTCCATTGACATATTTTTTATGACTTGTCCTGTGTATTCGATAACGTAACCGGTAGCTCCGCCAATTCCAATGGTAGAGATCAGTTTCATAATGAGATCTTTAGCGTATATACCTTCTTCTTTTTGTCCTTTAAATTCTACTTTCATGACTTTGGGTTTTTTTAAAAGTAAACATCCTGTTGCTAATACGTGTGCCAATTCGGAGGTTCCAATACCAAATGCTAAAGTACCAAAAGCGCCATGAGTTGCTGTGTGTGAATCTCCGCAAACAATTGTCATACCAGGCTGTGTTATACCGAGTTCAGGTCCAATGGCATGCACAATTCCTTGATGTCCACTATCAAAATCAAAAAAAGGAATGTCATGTTTTTGCGCATTATGACGTAGTAATTCTACCTGATTTTTTGCTGCCAAATCAAATATCTCATTGCGATTAGGGCGTGTCGGAATACTGTGATCAATGGTTGCAATAAATTGTTTTGGATTCATAATTGCAATCCCGCGATCTTCTAACTTTTGAAATGCTTGTGCTGAAGTCACTTCGTGTAAAAAGCTGAAATCGATGCCGCAAATTGAAAAATTTCCTTCAGAATGATTTATTAAATGCTTTTCCCATATTTTATCAACAATATTTTTTTGCATAAATCTCCCTTTTTTAATTGTGATTAAATTAATTTTTAGATTTATTTTCTGAGTTAATTGAGTTTCTATAAATGAAATATGCATTCATTAATTCAGAATCCGTAATTCCTTTTCGTCGATCGGCATAAAAGTCTTTAATAAATTGGGCGATTTCTGTTTTTTCTTGCTCAGAACATGAATATCCTTTTTTTTCTATAATTTCTTTTGCATGATTGCTCCCACTAAATGGGCCGAATTGGAAACTGATCTCATTACCAATTTCTTTGGGATCAAAGGGTTGATAGCAGAGAGGATTTTTAATTATAGCATTTGTATGCCCTCCTGATGTATGTCTTGCGGCATTTTCTCCTGTTATGGGCCAGTGGAATTGTCTTTGTAACATGTTTGTAGAAATAAAATCTGATATTTCTTGTATGAATTCACAACGCATATTTGTAAAATAACTCAAATTATTTTTAAAATTTTTACCGAATTTTTTTATATACATTATACATTGTTCTAAGGAAACATTTCCTGCTCTTTCGCCAATTCCATTAAAGCATCCTTCAACTTGAGTTGCTGGCCCATAAAAAATGGCATTCATGGAGTTTTCTAAAGCCAACCCAAAATCATTATGGCAATGAGTCGACCAGATGATATTTTTGTGAGGATATTCTTTAGCAATAATAGCAGCATGATTTTTCATGTGCTCAACAAAATAGTCATCGCCTTGAAGTTTGCATGCGCCCCCAATCGTATCGGGGCAATTTATGATTGTGGCTCCTCCTTCTATTACAGCACGAATGATATCTGTTACAAAATCAAAGTTTTCTCCCATTCGTGAGTAACCTTCTGGAGAAAATTGAATTTCAATACCCGATTTGCTTATTTGATGAATGAGATGGAATATATCTTTAAGTATTTTTGAATGATTTTTGCCATACTCTCCTAAAGCATTCATTAATTGAACATCAACTGGAAAATAAGTATGTAAGCGTGCTTTTTTAATTTTTAATGCAGGCGCTAAAGACTGTAAAGTTATTTCCATTTGATTCTCTCTCAATTGGCATAATGCTGTCAGAATGGGAGGCGCTTTATAATCTGACAATTCTTTTGCAATCGTATTGACAATGGCATGATCAAGTTTGCTCGCACTTGGGAAACCAATTTCTAAAATATCTACTTGAGCTTTTGCAGCAATATGTGCATATTTTAAATTATTTTCAAATGACATACCCGCTCCAGGACATTGTTGTCCATCACGTAACGTTGTATCAAAAATTTTTATTTGTTGATTTACCATGACAACCTCCAAATGAATGTAATACGAGAATTTAAGTAAAATTTATAATCAAATTAAAAGTAAATAATGTATTTAGATATTAAATTTTAAGTTATGAAAAACTTTGATTTATGCTAGGAGTAGTAGAAGTAGGGCAGAAAAAATTGAGATTATATTATGATCATTGAAAGACAGATGCGATGAATTTTTTATGTAAGGAGTAACCAAAGTCATAAGATATTACCTCGATTTAGTGTTGAAACAATCCTAAGGTACCAGGTATTTTAAAGGAATTATCATATTGAGTATATTATGTAAAGAAAATTTTTGTGAATTTTTTCAATATTTGGTATGCTCGTTGTTGCTTTTATTTATAGGGAGGACATTTATGGATACAGAGTTAGCAACTTTAGCCGGTGGATGCTTTTGGGGAGTTGAAGAACTTATTTTGAAATTAAATGGAGTTCATAAAACAGAAGTTGGCTATTGTGGTGGACAATCCTCTAATCCCATATATGCTCAAGTGAAAACAGGGACAACAGGGCATGCCGAAGCGATTCAAATTCATTACAATCCAAAGGTCATCACGTTTGAAAATATTTTGGAATATTTTTTTCGACTGCACGATCCTACAACTTTAAACAGGCAGGGCAATGATGTGGGCTCTCAATATCGTTCTTCCGTTTTTTATCATTCCCCTGAGCAAAAATTGATAGCGGAAAAAATTAAAAATAAAGTGGATAAATCGGGAAAATGGAAAAATCCTGTTGTAACTGAAATTGTTCCCTATAAAGATTTTTATTCTGCGGAAGAGTATCATCAGAAGTATTTACAAAAAAATCCTGGTGGATATACTTGTCATTATTTGAGAGATTGAAGCTTTTCTAATTTTATTTTGTAATATTTTTTATATATTTTTTCATCAAAATATATTTTAATTTCTCTAAATATTTTATAAAAAATGTGATTAATTCAAAATTTTATATTAAAAAATAAATAAAGTATGAAAAAATTTTGTTAATAATTCTATTTTTTAATAAATAAATATATTAAAATTAAGACTTAATTCGGCTTGATTGCTTATGCTTATGTTATAGTATGATTAAAGAAAAATATCAGAACTACGGGGACCTAAAAAATGTATTTAATTTCCATTTTTTTTGAAATTATATTGATTGAATTTATTAATTTAGTTGGAAAAATAAATCCAAAAATTAAAAATTGGGCATTGAATAAAATAAAAATTTATAAATTAAGAAAAATATGTAAATATGCCTATTTTAATTCGAGTTTTTATAGAAAATTTTATAATGATCATGGTATTTTTGAGAATGACCTTTCAACTATTACTTTTGAAAAAATTCCAGTAATAAGTAAAAAAGAAATAATAGAAAATATTAATGAAGTGTATACCGTAAAAGATTTAAATAAAGATGAAATTTTTAAATATATTTATGACGAAAAATCGCCAGAGTTATATAAAAATAATTATATATGCTATGCAACATCAGGAAGTCTCGGTACAAAATTTCCAGTTTCAAATTCATTAATTGATTTTAGAAAAATTATTTTTACCTCATTTATTTACGGTTCAAAGTCATTTAAATTTTTATTTGGAAAAAAAATTAAAATTGCATTAATAGGATTAATAAATGGGCGTGGTGCAGGTATTTCTATATTTAGAAATTGTCCACAATCAATTTACAATAGAAAAGAAATATCTATTTTAGATTCAGTTGATAATATAATTGAGCAATTAAATAATTTTATGCCTGAGCAAATTATTTCTTATCCAGGAATATTTGTATCTCTTATAAGTCATAAAAAAAACGGGAAATTAAAAATTAATCCTAAGCTAATTATTTTATCGGGTGAAGTTCTATCAGATGAAAATACAAAATTAATTTTAGAGATATTTAAATGTAAATTGATAAATTCATATAATGCCTCAGAGTGTTTTAATATGGGGCTTAAACGAAATGAAAAACCATATATGATTTTCCCGAATTTATGTCACATTGAAATTCTCGATAATGATAATAAGCCAGCATCTGCGGGAAAATTAGGTAGAGTTATTGTTACAAATTTTATAAACAGGACACAACCGTTTATTCGTTATGATATTGGAGACTGTGCTTTAAATTACATAAATGAAAAAGGTGAACAAATATTTAATGGCGTAGAGGGAAGAAGTTATAAGCCTTTAGAATTTAAAAATAATAGTGGTGATAAAATTGAAATAGCATATTTGAGCTTTTATGGAATTACAATTTTTACTTCAGGAATTATTAAAGCACAAATGCATATAGGTCATAATTGCTTTAAAACATTACTGGTGGGTGATGATGAGGGGATTCAAAAATGCAAAGAATCGTTTGAAGATTATCTTAAAAAATTAAATATTGATCAAACTGTTAAATTTAAAATTGAAAAAGTTAATGATATTCAGCCAGAATTAAATGGAAAAATCCCTTTTATTAAATATGAAAATTCTTTGATAATTTATTAAATTTAATTTCGTGAAAATGTGATAATTTCTCCCTTTGGTATATCTTTATACTTATATATGTTTTGTTTAAAATAATCATCTTTTAAAGAATCTGTTATATAATGATTTCCAGGTTTAAAATTCAATTCCAATAATAAATTATCAATTTCTTTTGATTGATATCCCCATAAATAAGGTTCTTTTTTAATTTTAAGCCAAAAAGATACAATTTTTGATTCATTTGAAAGTTTTAAATTTCCATTATCATTCGGTGATAAATATGTAAATATAAACTGTGCACTTTCATTAGGAAATAAATTCATTATTTTTAATGTTTTCGTTACAACATGTATTGGAAGATAAGGAAAAACCCCTTCAGCAACAAATACTGTTTTTTTATTAAAACTAAAATGATGTGTGTTTATTAAAGCATCTTGCAAATCAATTTTTGAAAGGTCTACTGGCATTAAATAAAAGTTTTTAATCCCATCGGTTGCGTAATTTTTAAATGCCTTACTTTTAATTATTTGAGTAGCGGGATGATCAATCTCAAATACGTTTATATTCTGTTTTGCTTCCGCCAGACGGATGCCTAATGAATCGGCTCCTCCTCCAATAATAACAATTTGCTTTAATCCATTTAATGCTTTATCTGCTTCTAAAACCAGCTTTTCAATTTGAAGTTTTCTTAGCAAATAATGTAGTTGAATTCCAGGTAATGTGATTGATTCAAGAAAATTGTACAAAAATTTAGTCAAAGAATATCGGCCAGAACTTTTAAACAGATTTGATTGCCAACCTATAGCTGATTCTAAAAATTTAAAATTTAATTCTAAAGCTTTAGGATCAACAATTGATTTTAAGTGTGGATTTCCAGATGCAAGTGCTATGCTCTTAGAAATAATGATTGCGGTATCGCTTGGTCTATTTTTTTTCATTCTTGACTCCATTTGACTAAATTTATTTTTTTTGATAAATAAGTAAAAAGTTATTTAAATATTTATTAAACTTTTTTTTCTGCAATTAGAATTAATTTTTGCAAAAAAAACAATAATATTAGAGAAAATAATTTTATGCATAATATTGATTACCAATCACGTTACGGAAAAATATCATACTGTGATAATAAAAGCAATAAAGTAACAATTCTTTTTATTCATGGTCTTTCTTTATCTAAAGATGTTTTTTATAGACAAATTGAAACTTTAAAAAATGACTTTCGCATTATTACTATTGATTTCCTTGGCCATGGTAAGAGCGATGACGCAATTGATCCTCATATTGCGTATTCTATTCCTGGTTTTGCCGATTCGCTGATTGAGCTATTAAATTTTTTAGATATAAAAAAATTATTTATTTATGGATGGTCATTGGGGGGTGCCGTAGCTTTACAGTTATTAGAAAATTTTTCAGGGGTTCAAAAAATCATACTAGATGGATATCCTCCTGTTTCATATAAAGAAAATAATTTTGAAAATGTATATATTTTTAATGAATCAACTCATTTATTATTTAAAAAAAATTATACTGTTGAAGAAGCTCAATTCTATTTGGATTTTGGTGGAATTCAAGAAAGTTGTGACCATTCCAAAATTCATATTCAAAAAATATTAAATTCTGTCCTTCGTTCAAGTGGGATTATGCGTGAATATGTTATGAATTCGATCATGAATTTCGAGGGAGTTAGTCCAAAAGAATGTGTAGAAAAAAATAAAGATAAAATTAAGTTACTTATTGGTGAAAATGATCCTGGTTTTCACAAGAGCTATATTCGAGAGTATTTTAATGATGTTAGTATCTTTTTTAATGACACAGGGCATTCTTGTTTTTGGGAACATCCTAAGCATGTCGAAGATATTATTTATAGTTTTTTTAGCAAAAGTAAATAAATTAATTCGCCATAAATTCACATTGATTAGAGAGTGTTTGGTAATTTGATCTTCTGACGTCTTTTAAACATACAAATTCATTTTCCTTACTCTGTTTCCAAAAATCCTGAGTTGAGTGGTCTTGATGCATTGAAATTCGGTAGCGTTGATTTTCTGGTGATTTAAGGATAATATAATTCTTGTTTAAATCTTTATATCCACAATAAATATTATGTATATTTGCACTGTAATTAATTATTGAATTATAGCCGTTCCCTAAAATATAAAAAACAAATAAACGATCTAATTGAATTTGATTCGAGTTTACTGTTTCGGTATTTATAAGCTGTCTCCATGTGCCTTTATTTGATTGCGCATAAATAGAATTGTCATTTGCATATCTCAATTGAGTTACTTCAGGACAACTTGCATTTGAGTTCAATGAAATGATCGTAAAAATGCAGGACGAAATAATTTTAATAAATTTTATTTTAGTCATAGCAAACCCCTTTGCATGGAATTTAAAGTAATATATAATTAGAAAAAATAATTATCATTAGTTCTGCTTGATTGCAATAAAATATATTTTATTTTTTAAATAATAATAAAAATTTATAAAAAATTATAATACTTATTTTATTCAAAGTACTTCGAGCTCACCTGTTGCATATTTAACATTCCAATTTTGCAACTTAAAATTGATGAGAGCCTGTGCGCGTGTCGACTGCGCTTGGACAAGAGTGGATTGTGCTGTACTCAAATCGACAAAACTTGCCGATCCTACTTTATAGCGACCTGACATGACTTGGTATGCTTTTTCGGATGCAAATAAACCTTTATAGGAGGAATCAAGATTTTGTAAGGCGAGTTTATAGTTGCCAAATGCTGTTCTCGCATCAACGATAATTTGATTGTATAAATTTTCTTCATCTAATTTTATTTGATAAGCCATTGTGCGAGATTGACTTTCATTTGCATAGGTAACTAGGCGATCAAAAATATTCCAGGTAAAATTTATTCCAATATAATATTTAACTTGATTTGATAATTGATCAGTTATAGGGCTTTGTGAAGGGGGAACAACATTAATTCCGTTAACGGTTTGTGTGTTTAAGTAGGAACTTGTTGAAGTGGTACTTACTACAAAGTCAAGTTTTGGTAAATATCCTGATTGAGTATTCTGTACATCATATTCTGCAGATTTTTTTAATTTATTGATAGATTTTAAATCTATTCTTTTATTCAATGCAACTTTTATAAGTTGACTTTCATTTTCAAAATTTTTATCTTCTTGTAAATTATTTAGGTTTATTTCAATAAATTTATAATTTTTTTTGATGTCAAGTCTTAATTTTTGTAATAAAATCAATTCATCATTGCGTAATTTATTTTCTGATGTTTGTAAAAAGGAATCAGCTGAACTTGTCTGAGCCTGTTGCAAATAATAATCCGAAATACTTTTGGAACCCACACGACTTTGTGCTTCTAATAATTTTTCTCTTGCTTGTGATTCTTCAAAATTTTGTTTTGCAATTTCAATCATTTTATTATCTAAAATCACTTGCAAGAAGCTTTGCGCTATATCTAAAGAAATTTTTTGTTTTACTCTTGTAAGAGTTAATTCGGAAGAATCTTTTTTAAGTAAATAGGAATTTAAACTTGCATAATCTGAAAATCCATTAAAGATATTAAAGTCACTGGAAATGGTAATTGCTGAAAAAGTGCCATCTCCTGTAATAAATGCCGGTGTTGCCGTTGTTGTATATAGAGTTCCCGTTGTATAATTATAACTTGCTTGTGAAGTTAAATTTGGCAAAAAACTGGCATAACTTTTTAAAACTTCTGCCCCATTGAGCTCAACGCTGCTCTTTTGCTTTAAAATATCAATTGCATTTTTAGTTGCTAATTTAATACAATAATTTAAGTCAAGATTATAATTAGATTTGTCTTTATCTAAATCAATACCTGTTAATTCTATACAATAAACATTATTTTGTATCATCATAAAATAAAATGTGAAATTTATTAATTTTCTTATAATAGAATTTTTATTCACACACTCTCACTTTTTGTCTAATATAGGCTGAACTTTGCTTCCTTCAGGAATGTCTGAACCAATATTTAAGGCAATGACTTCGTCTTCTTTTAAATCTCCATTTATTGAAATCATTTTCCCATCGTTATTTTCAATTGTAATAGGCCGGTAAATAATCTTTTGTTCACGTGATATCACGCCAACAAAAGATTTATCTTTTTGGAGAATTAATGCTTCAACGGGGAGTGTCATGGTAACCGGAGTTTTAATTTTAATTGTTACATGTACAAAACTTCCTGCAACTAATGCACCATCTGCATTTGGAATATCAATTTCAACGAGCATCATTTTTGTTTTAGTATCTAATTGATTTGAGAGTCTATCAATATGACCTAAGATTTTCTTTTTTTGTACTCCATTAAATTCGATTAGAATAGGATCATCTTTTTGAATATAGGGAGCTTCATGTTGATCAATATAGACATCAACGCGGAGTTTATTGACTTCAGATAAGGTAACAATTGGGAGCGCGCTGCTTTGTGAATTCTCTGCGTTTTGTACTAAAGCACCTTGATCGGCAAATCGAGCTGTAATTGTGCCCGGAAAGGGAGCTCGTATTGTTTCATACCCTTTTATTACTTTTTGAGCATGGAATTGCGATTCCGCAATTTTTGCATCGGAAACAGCCTGTTCCGATTCTTGTTTTGAAACTAAATCTTCTTTTTCAAGCTGTATTGTTCTTTTTGCAATAGAACTTTTATTCTTGTAGTTTGCGTAAGCTGCTAAATAGGCTTCATCTGTTTCAGGTGATTCTATAATGGCGATGACCTGGCCTTGCTTTACAATGTCACCTTTATCTACATTAATTTTCTTCAGATAGCCACTGACCTTAGCGTATAACGTAACGGATTGATAGGGGCGTGTTTCTCCGTTTAAATATAGTTCTCTTTCAGCAGGAGAAAATGATATTTTTGTGGTTTTAACTCGAATTCCCTTATCAATTTCTTCTTTTTTAGAGACTTCAGATGTTCTAAGAGATAAATTTTTATTAACTAGAATTGCAATAAATATTATTAAAAAAAATAATATTATTGATAAAAAAACTATTTTAATTTTAGTTTGAGCATTGAAGAGTGGCATTATCCTTCTTTATCCTTTCTCAAACGTTCATCTAGTAGATATTTTTGTGGTAATTTCGTTCTTAATAATGAGTATATGATTGGGACTATGACTAACGTAACAATTGTTGCCATGAGGAGACCTCCTATGACCGCTCTTCCTAAGGGTGCTGTTTGTTCGCCGCCTTCACCAAGTGCCAAAGCGGAAGGTAACATGCCAATGATCATGGCAATAGCTGTCATAAGCACAGGTCTTATTCTTGTTTTTGCAGCCTCTAAGGCGCCCGCTAATGCTGAAAGACCTTTTTCAACGCGGACATCATTTGCATAACTTACAAGTAAAATTGCGTTGGAAGATGCGATGCCTACAGCCATAGTAGCGCCCATAAAAGATTCTACATTTATTGTCGTTCCTGTGATGAAAAGCATCCATAGAATTCCACATAAGGCGCCTGGCACGGCAATCATAACAATAAAAGGATCAAGCCATGACTGAAATAAGACGACCATAAGTAAATATACCAATGCTATGGCTAGAACCAATCCTACAGAGAGTTTTGAAAAGGCATCCTTCATAACTCGTCCTTGGCCATTTATTGTTACTTTCATACCTTTAGGAAGCTCACCCAAACTCTTTATTTGTTTTTCGATTTCCTTGATGACTGATCCCAAATCTCTTCCTTCGGGTGTTGCTAATATATCAACAACTCTTTGTACATTTAAATGAGATGCCGCATCTAATGTTTCTGTTGTTGTGACAGTACTTAAATTACCTAATGGTACTGTTTTTATTTTATTCGCATTTGAATTTGGTTGATTAAGAAATGTTGACGTTAAGTTACTATCTAAAATTCCGCCCGATCCTGTTATGGGTGTATTTAATATTTCTGTAACTCGAGAGAGTTTATCTAAAGGTGTTTTTACAACAACATTATAATTCACATTATTTAAAGGATTTAAGAAAAAGGAAGGTGCAACCAGTGAACTAGAAGATAAAGAAACAAGCATGCTATTGGAAATGTCTCTTTGGTTTATCCCAAGTTGCGCCGCTTTAATGCGATCGACATTAACAAAGAGAGCGGGGTAATTGAAAATTTGTTTTAATGCTATATCCTCAATTCCTGGAACAGATTTTAACTTTTGAATTAATATTTTTGCAAAATCATAGGATTTGTAAACATCGGAATATTCAAATTGAATGTTAATAGGAGCACTGAGTCCAAAATTAAGAACCTGATTAATAATATCGGCTGGTTGAAAAAATGAGCTTGATTCAGGAAAATTTGTTGCAATATATTTTCTAATTTCTTTCATGTATTCAATTGATGGTTTATGATTTTCTTTTAATGCAATAGAAATTTCTGCGTCCATAGGTCCAATATTGTCAGTTTGGACAAAAGCAAGATTAAAATATATTGGTACTCCAATTAAAGAGTTTATTGTAAGAAGTTCTTCTTTAGGTACTATTTGTTGAATTTTATTTTCAATAATATACACTTGTTTTTCTGTTGCTTCTAAGCGAGTCCCGGCTTTAGCGCGGAAATGCAATTTCATAATTCCCGCATCTGTATTTGGAAAAAAATCTGTACCTATAATGAAAGGAATCCAGCTCGTTATTATTAAAAAAGCAAGGCAAATCCATAAAATAAAACTTCTATTTTTCAAGCATAAAGTTAAAAATTTTCCATAATTATCTTGAAATTTTTTAAAGAGATTATTGAAATAACTTCTTTCATCATGATGGGGATCTTCCGTTTTAAGTAACATCTGTGATAATAAAGGAACAAGTGTTCGTGAGAGAACATATGAAGCAAGCATTGATGAAACAACGGATAGGGCTAAGGGAATAAATAAAAAACGAGAAGGACCAGTTAATAAAACAACAGGAAAAAATACAATGCAAATGACAAGCGTTGCCATGAGGGCGGGGAGGGCTATTTGACTTGAACCTTCTAAAATAGAAATAGTTAATGGTTTTCCTAATGCTCTGATGCGATGAATATTTTCTATAGCTACAGTAGCATCGTCAACGAGCATGCCAATGGCTAGAGATAACCCTCCCAGAGTCATAATATTTATTGTATTACCTGTGATAAATAAAACAATTATTGCCGCGAAAATAGCAGTAGGAATAGAAGTGCATACAATGATCACACTTCTCCAACTTCCTAAAAAAATCAAAATAATTAACGAAACAAGTCCTGATGAAATAAGAGCTTCTGTTAAAACATTCATAATGGCAGCATTAACAAAGACAGACTGATCAAAGTCTAATCTCATATTAAGATCTTTTGGTGCGATTAATTGTAAATCTGGAATTTTCTTTTTCACATTATTGATCACATCTAATGTGGATGCTCCTGCTTTTTTTAAAATATTTAAATAAGATGCTCTTTTTCCATTGACGTGGACAATGTTTGTTTGATCTGCAAAAGAGTCACTTACTGTGCCAATATCCTTCATGGTTAAAGCAGCACCATTGGATACACGAATGGGAATTTTATTAAATTCACTCAAAATATCGGGACTTGAATTCATCAAAATACTGTATTCGTAATTATTAATGCGCGCATTGCCTGCAGGGGCAATGATATTTGAGGCAAGTAAGGCTTCGACTATATTTTGCGGTGAGAGTCCTTTGGATTCTAATAAAAAGGGATTGAGATCTATGCTAATTTGTCTTTGTTTACCACCATAAGGTGCTGGGATGGCAATACCTGGTAAGGTATACAATTGCACTCTTAAAAAATTTAACCCATAATCGAATATTTGTTCTTCTTTTAAGCTATCGCTAAAAAGCGTGAGCTGTGAAACAGGTACATTTGAGGCATTAAATTTTAAGATAACAGGAGATGTCATACCTGGTGGCATAGAGCGTAATGCCGTATTTGAAACGGCAGATATTTGTGCGATAGCAGATCCGATATCTGTGCCATCCTCAAAGTAAATTCGTTGTATTCCTAAACCTTGAATTGATGTTGATTCGAGTCTTGATATGCCATTGACTGTTGTTGTAAAAGCGCGTTCCGCTAAAAAAATAACGCGTCTTTCTACGTCATTTGGTGTTAATCCAGGGTAGTTCCAAAGAACATTGACAACAGGAATATCAATGGTTGGAAAAATATCAATAATCATTCTTTGTAAAGTAATTAAACCAAGTAAAAAAATTAAAATAACACTGACAGCTATGGTATAGGGTCTTCGTAAGGCAAGTTCTATAATCCACATAGTTTTGTTACTCTAATAATTTACTTATTGCATTTGACAGTTATTCGTAGAAGAGAATAACGTAACATGTAGAGTAGTTCAATGCTGCTTTTTAGACGGTGAAATTGACGAGTCTAGATGAAAAAATTAACTCATGGAGAATAAAGAAATATTTTAGATGAGATTTAATTTATAAACTCCTTTAATAAAATATCTAAAAATGTAAACCTTTTAATTGTATTTTGACTTCCAATAGCCTTTTTAATAGCCCAATCTTCACCAAATAAAATTACAAATTTACTAGCTCTCGTTATTGCGGTATAAAGTAAATTTCTATCAAGCATTGTATAATAGACGCCAAACATAGGGATAATACATAGCGGAAATTCAGAGCCTTGGGACTTATGTACTGTCATGGCATAACAAAGTTGCAGATCATCAACTTCATCATCTTCATAAGTAACAATGCGATCACTAAATTCAATAATAACTTCTAATTTCTCTTTTGTTTTAGTGATACTCTTGCAATAACCTAAATCACCATTATAAACATCAAGTTCATAATTATTTTTTGTTTGAATGACTTTGTCACCTTCTCTTAATATTCCACCAAAAGGTAATGAGCATTCATTTTTATCGGGTGAAGCAGGATTTAAATGATTTTGCATTATTTTATTAATGTTTTCTTGACCGACTTCCGTTCTGCGCATAGGAACTAATATTTGTGAATTTTTAATAGGATCGAGGTTATAAATATTTGCTACTGTTTGACATAAAAAAGGTAATAAAACTTCATAAAATGTTTGTTGTGAGCAAGGAATAAATGCAAATGGTTCTGCTCTAGGAAAAGAAGATATTCTGCTAACGTAACTATATTCCGGTTTTATTCCAGAAATAATATCACGCGCCGCAAGCGGGATGGGACTTTCCGAGCTTTGTCTAAATATTTTTGTCAAACGCGCAATTGGAACTTTTCCTGAATTGATAATATCGCGTAGACAATTACCCGCTCCTACGCTTGGCAATTGATCCACATCTCCAACCAATATCAGTCTTCTATGGGCACCCAATGCAGACAGTAGGGAGTGCAATAGATCGAGACTTAGCATGGAACTTTCATCAACAATGACCACGTTGACATTTTCTAGGGCTGTTGTGCTTCCTTCCAGTTCTTCAATCACATTTTGCGTTTCTTCTTGCGGCCTTTTACCTAGGCCAAGAAGTTTGTGCAAAGTACTCGCTAGTTCACCAATGGATGCACTCATTCTTTTTGCAGCTAAACCTGTCGGGGCACAAAGCGCCACACGCCTGTTCAAAGCTCGTTGAATGCCATAGATTGCTTTTAGAACGAAGGTTTTGCCACAGCCAGGCCCTCCGGTTAACACCATAAATCGAGAACTTAAACTCATTTTAACAGCAAGTTGTTGTTCGTCTGATAGCTTTTCCCAAGGTAAATTAGGAAATATTTCTTCAAAAGTTTTTTCACCGCTTTCCACCTCTTGTTGTGCCAATTTTTCTTTATGCTCTAAGGCTGATTGATTATTTAAAAGACCCGCAATAAATCCTGCGACTTCGTCTTCCATACGAAGAACTTCTGGTAAATAAAATAAAATTTCAGGCACGCTATTTTCAGGTGTGGTTTTTTGAAAAGCAGCAGATTCTCGTATGAGAAAGGTTTCTTTCTTTTCATCACGATTTTTCTTGTAAATTTTACGGAGTTGTTCCAATACAAACTCTCGAGAAAATGTGGGGTCTGTTTTTGCGCCCAAAAGGTCTCGTGATTTATCCACGAGCAAATCACGAGGAAGACAACAATGGCCTTCTTCTTGAGCTGTTTCAAGAGCATAGACAAAAGCCGCTTCAAGCCTAAAAGGGGATGTGCTCGGCAAACCTAGTTTTTGCGCAATGGCATCGGCGCGTAAAAAACCCACTTGCCTAAAATCAGCAATGAGACGGTATGGATTCTCGAGCAAATTTGTTAATGAAGCAGAACCATATTTTTCATAAATTCGCTTGGCAAAACGAGGTGGGATATTGTGTTCATGCAAAAAAATCATCACATTTCGGAAAACTTCATCGGTGACCATAGATGTCACCACATTTTCAGCGATTTTACGTTTCTTTTCCCCAAAAAATTGAAATATTTTTTCTTTTTCATCGCGACAGATTGTCACTAAGGAGTCCAGATCTTTAATTTGTAAAGATTCCACAAGTTTTTTTGCTGTAACCTCTCCCACACCCCTCACATTATTGGCTAAATAGGGTGCGATTCCGGAAAGCTCTGTGGGTCTGGTGGCTTCCGTGTAAATGGTTACGAAGGTTTCTCCATATTTTGGAGTGCTTTCCCATTGTCCTATGAGCCGGTAGCGTTGCTTGGCATCGGCTTTGGGAGAGAGTTGGATTTTGCCAGAGGCTTTAAATCTTTTAGCTGATTGGGCATTGATAAACTCTGCAACAAGGAAATCACCCCTATCCGATTCAAAAATCACCTTCGAAAGGACTCCAACAACTTCCTGAGACACTTATAACCCCTTGTTATTATTTATTTTAAAAAAATAAACCGAAAGAAAACAAAAAAATCAGACTCAGAGCTTGCACTTAAAAATTTTATGTGGCAAGTATCGTTTCACTGAGTCGGGGGTTAGCGCAGTGGTAGCGCATCTGTCTTGGGAGCAGAGGGTCGCGAGTTNNNTTTTTAAGCGGCTCCTCAGCACACTAAAGTGGCAAGGTGATTATTGCAACAGACTCTTACATAGAGTCTTTTTTTTATCTAAAATTTAAATTTTTTACTCATTCAATTTTTATAAGCCAAAGAGTTTGAAAGATTTTGAATGGTTCGAAAAATAAATACTTTAGATACATCGACATCAAAGTATTGTTGCAATTTAGAGGTCAAATGAATGGCTTTTAATGAATTACCTCCTAATTGAAAAAAATCATCTGATGTACTTAGGTTGTCAATTTCTAAAATATCACTAAATATTTTTGCGATTAATATTTCTTTTTCATTTTTCGGAACTATGTTATTATTTGAAATGTACTTTTTAAGATTAGGTTCAGGCAATTTTTTTCTATCAATTTTTCCATTGTTATTGATTGGAAAGAAATTCATATGTTGAAATACTCTTGGTATCATGTAATAGGGCAATGATTTTTTTAGAAAATTTCTTAAATAATCTGTATCCAATATATTGTTACTTTCATAATAAGCGCAAAGGTATTTTTGATCACTTTTATCTTTAAAATCTATTATACAGACATTTCTAATTTCATTTATAAGGAGCATTTGATTTTCAATTTCACCCGATTCAATGCGAAATCCATTAATTTTAATTTGAAAATCGCTTCTTCCTGTTATTAAAAGATTATAATCATCATTTATTTTACCTAAATCACCCGTCTTATAAATTCGAGCATTTATCCCTTGAATTTTTTCTTCTAAGGTTTGAAAGGGGTTTGGAATGAATTTTTCATTTGTCAATTTTTCATTGTTCAAATATTTCTGTGCTAATATTTCACCTCCAATATATATTTCTCCTTCAGTATTATTGAGACAAAGTGAAAGATCTTTATTTAAGATGTATACTTTTGCATTTTGAATTGGTTTACCTATAGGAATATTTTTTGAATTTTTATTAACATCAAATACTGTAGTGCATACACTTGCTTCAGTTGGTCCATAGGCATTTATCAAGTTATAATTTATGTTATTATAAACTTTCATTTTATCTCCTCCAATAATTAAATTTTTTAAAGAATAATTATTTAAGGACGTAAAAATTTCAGCAAATTGTGTGGGTAAAAATGAAAATGTAATATTATTTAAATTAAAATAACTATTTATTTTATGAACATCAATTCTTATATCATTTGGAACAAAATACAGAGTTGCTCCACTCAATAACGTAGTATATATCTCGATAACAGATGCGTCAAAACTAAAAGAAGAATATTTAGATATATTATCGTTATCAGATATATTGCATTTATTCATTAGAAATTCAATTAAATTAATTATAGATTTGTTTTCAATGACAACACCTTTTGGCTTTCCTGTGGATCCTGAAGTAAAAATAACATAAGCCGCATTTTTTTCAGAAACGCTAATATCTAAATTTGAAGTATTTTCGTGGAAATTATTTTGATCAAATAAATTAATAATATGAATATTATTCTCTAGTTCTATACTTAGATTGGGAATGCTGAGCATGACTTTAGAATTGCTTTCATTTAATATATTTTTTATTCTTTCTAAGGGGGTGTCATGTGAAATGGGCAAATATGCTGCTCCGACTTTCAAAACGGCCAATATTCCAATTAACATTTCTATTCTGTTATCAATAAGAATAGGTACAATATCGGTTTGTTTGATGTTTTTTTGTATTAAAGTTCTACCAAGCTGATTGGCTAGTTGATTTAATTTTAAGTACGTAAAAGATTTAAATTCGTCAATAGCGGCAAGTTTATCGCTAAATTTTTCAGCAATATCTTCAAATTTTTTGCTAATACTTTTATTATTTGTATATGCTTTTTCTGTTTTATTAAAATCAGACACAATTTTATAATATTCTTTTTCAAATAGAATATCTATATTTGAAAGGTTTTTTTGTGGATTTTTTATTAATTTTTCTATGAAATTTATAAATCGATGACATAAATTTTTTGAAATATTTTCTGGTAAAATATCTTTATAGCAATCGCTTAAAAAATAAAAATTCCTTCCATCACACATATATTTCATTCCAAAAGCTGAGTTTGCCATTTGAGGATAAGTTATAGGATTATAAATTTCATTTTCTAACTCCAGTGGCTTGAATTTTGCATACTGTGAATTTGTAAAATGACTATTATTAATATCATTACTTTGTATATAATCCAAAAAATTGACATAACGTAATTTTTTAAGAACAGGAATATTTTGTAAGAACTCATCGATGACATTTAGAATACTAATTTGATTGTTATATTGAAATGGATAATTTATGGTGTTAACCATACAGCCATTTTCATCTTTATGATTTTTAATATTTATTGGATAAGTAACGATGAGTCCATTTTTATTAAATAATTTTGCTTCAAAAATACACCATGATAGCAAAAAGAAGTTAAATCCGCTAATATTATGATATTTTAAAAATTGTTCTATTTTTATTGATTTTTCATTATCTATTTTTCCTCGTGAAGAGATAATGTCACTTTTTTCATCAAAAATATATTTTTCATTTTTATTATTAATTTCATTAACTTTATTTATGTATTTTTTTAAATCTTTATCGTCAATTTTCTGTTCTAATTTAGATAATTTTAGTAATGAATTTATATGTTCATTATCGCTTTCTTTTTGAGGACAGATGCCGTTATATATTTTGCAAATATCTTCTAAGAATTTATCTACTGTAGATCCATCAATGACGGCATGATGAATATTAAAGAAAATTACATTATCATTATTGTATAAGCGATTTATAAAAGTACATTTTAAAAGTGAGCCCTGATGTAAGTTATGTTCTTCATTCATGAGCTCATTTATTTTTTTGTAATAATCTTCTTCATTTTTTATATTAATATTTTTAAAAATGGGTGGAAGATTTTTATTTACAGCATATTTAATACAATTATGAGTTAGCTTAAAATGAGCTCGTAAGTTTGGTCTTAATTCTACGAGAATTTCAATCGCAGCTCTCAGTTTTTGAGTATTTACAAAACTGTTAAGGGTATATGAAAAACAAACATTATATTTTCTGCTTTTTTTGCTTATTTTCCAAGAATAATAATAAGGTAATAAAAATTTGGGCGCGATAATTTCTTTATTCATATTTTAATCCAATCTTTATAATGTAAGATATAATTTTTATTTGATGTTTTAAATATATATCAATAATTTTTCTGTAGTTCATTGATATATATATTTATAAAATTTTGCAACTCTATTTCCTAAAATTTTTAATTACATTTTTTGAAGAAATTAATATTATAAATTATTAAAAAAAAATAAAAAATTGAAATTGAAAATGTCTTTAATACTAAGAATATTCCATTTTAAAGATATCCAAAAAAAATTACAAATAATATTTATTAATTATTATTTAAAAATATTAATTTTATAAAATATAAGTAATTAAATTAATATTATAATTATTTAAATTATTATGACGAAAAGATTTATTCATTGAAATTACTCATTTTTTTTCTTTTTTAAATTTAAGAGTATCAACTTTATATCTAAAAAATAGCTATCATATATTGGACTCAATGTATAGAAAGGAGTGCTGAATATAAAACTCACAGATTTACAAGAAGTTCTTTGAGCTAAGGCACTGAAGCTTTTTATCTCTCTGGCAGAAGGGGAGCTTTACAAGTTTAAAAATTTATAATCTATTGATTCGCGTGTTACACATTTGTAATATATTTTAATTTGTTTTGAAATTAGGATTAGCAATGCTTAGTATTTATACCATATTCAGAGAGAAATATTCTATTTTTCAAAAAACACTTATTGTTTTGCTATTAACAAGAGCTATTGCTGCTTTTATTAATTGTTTTTTACCATTTGATATGCCGCATGTTGTCAGGCAAACAGATACTCTTGCTGTTGCCATACGATATTGGTCAAGGTGGGTTTATGAGTCCGATGCAGGTACTCAAATTTTGCCTGCTGTTTTAAATAGCGGAGCGAGTTCTGGAATTATGCCTATGGAATTTCCATTTTTCGGTATTCTGACCGCTCCTTTTTTTTATTTTGGTCCTTATTGGGGGAAGGTTTTAGCAGGGCTTTTTATTTGGTCGATTATCATTTCATTAATTATTGTTAATTTAAGAATTTGGAAAAATATTACGGTCTGTGGGTTGAGCGCTTTTAATGCGATGCTTTTATTTCCCATGTTTTCTTTTTCTGCTCCAATTGGTTGGCGCTTTATGCCTGACTTTATTTCTGTTCAATTATGTTTAATAGCACTGGGTTTAACGTGGGAAAAAAATGTATATGCAAAGCCATTTATAGTTACAACTATAGGTTTATTATTAAAACCTATTTCAGTATTGGTTTTTCCATTATATATAGCTCATAAAAATTTTTGGCAAAAGAAAAATAATTTAATTTGGTTAATTCCTGCAGTGGGTATTGGATTTTTATATTATTATAAAATTTTATCTTATATTGAAAAATATAGAGAAATACCAAAAAATTTTGGAGTCCATAAAGATATAGGAATAACCTTTCTTAAAGAGTATTTTTATTATTTTAATGAATTTCTTGAGTTTATAAATTATCATGCTCTATTTCCATTTGGATTAATATGCTCTATTTTAATTATCTCTTATTTTTCTTTTCAAGAGAGAAAAATTCTTTATTTTAAAATATGGTTTCTGATTTTAGTTCAGCTTTTATTGCTCGCAATTTTGGATGGAAGACATAGTTTTGCTCATTTTTATTATGCTTATTCATTGTCTCCTTCCTTCTGTTTTATTGCTCTTGCAACATGGAAGTTACTAGAAAATAGAAAAAATATATATATTAAATGTATAAAGATTATTTTAGTGAGTTTATTTATCATTCGCTTTTATGAAATAATTTATTTTGATTTAAGAGGATTAAGTGCCCAACGAAGAGAATCTTCAGAAACTCCTTATGCAGACTGCATAAAATTAAAAAATAGAAATTTAGATTTTCCTTGGAATCAAGGATATGTTTTTAAATCTGATATTACAGAAGCACCTTTTTTAGGAGTGTGTTTTGCAGAAAGAACAAATATTTCAAGTAAAGTTATTCAAAATTCTAAAATAGATATATTAGATAAACAAAGTCATTTTTATAATTACGGATTTTTTACTTTAAATTATCCTTTACCTGAACAATGTCGGATTGTGGATAAATCTGGAAAAGTTGTTTTAGTGAAATGTAATTAAATATTATTATTTGTATTAAAAACGGCTTTCTTGTTCATCAATGATATAGAGAGGTCTCTTTTTAACTTCATCATAAATTCTTCCAATATATTCTCCTAAAATACCGACTGTTATGAGTTGAACACCTCCCGTGAAAAGAATTGTCACCATAATGCTACTCCAGCCATGAACAGGAAAACCTTTTAATAATGAATAAAATATAATAAATATTCCATATGCAAATGATAGCAATGCTATTACAAATCCAACATAATAAGCTGTTTTTAAAGGGCTGTTACTAAATCCAACGATACCATCTAAAGCTAATTTTAGCATTTTTGAAAATGGATATTTTGTTGTCCCAGCAAATCGTGATGCTCTTTCATAATAAATGGGTATTTGATTAAGACCAATCCATGGGATCATGCCGCGAATAAATCGGTTGCGTTCGGGCATTGATTTAAATACTTCCAAAGCTCTTTTACTGATCAATCTGAAGTCCCCGGCATTTAATGGAATGTCAAACTTCGTTATTTTTCGGACAATGATATAAAATAATTTTGCAGTCATGAGTTTGAACCAGGTTTCTCCTTCTCGGGAAGTGCGAACCCCGTAAACAACATCCATGCCTTCTTTCCATTTTTTCATCATTTCTTCAATAACTTCAGGTGGATCTTGTAAATCCGCATCAATGGAAATAATGGCGTCGCCTTTTGCAAAATTCAATCCTGCTGTGAGTGCCGTTTGATGGCCAAAGTTTTTCGCAAGAGAAATAATGACGACATTTCCACTCCCAATAGGATGAATATTTTTTAAGCTTTGAAGAATTTGTAACGTTTTATCCTTACTGCCATCATTGACATAAATAATTTCATAATTAACGTTAAAATTAATTGCTATTTTTTCTACTTCACGAGCGAGTCGACTATGTGTTTCTTTAATAACTTCTTCTTCATTATAGCATGGTACAACAACTGATATAAGTTCCATTTGCAGCCTTTTTAATTCTTTATATAGCAAAATTAATATTATAGCTATAAAAACTATAATAAGCTGTTTATTTTATATTACAATTCTGTTCAATGCAATCCATCAATAAAGCCGTTTATAATAGCATCGACTGTTTGTGAACCATGCATTGTGGAACAAGTATCCATATTTTCAAAGCTATAGTTAGCTGAGGTCATAAGATAACCAATTTGACATCCTCTCCTCCCTAAAAACCTCCTAACGTCGATTTTTTGAGGAAGGGGATTCTTTAGATACAAAAGAAAAACTAGCTAGAATTTTTCTTCGTACGAGTCGGCCTATCATGCCCGATAGAGAACATATTCTTGTATGCATTGAGTATGTTTATACTCGCATTTACATCACGATCATGGATCGTATTGCACTTTTCACAAGTCCATGTTCTTACTCCAAGCCCGATCCGTGGTAGTATTTCACTACACTTTGAGCACGTCCGAGTTGAATCTCTTTCTGAAATTTCTTTGTATATTGAAGCAGCTCTAACGGCTTTGTACTTCAACATATTTTTAAATATCCCTATTCCTGAATCGAGTGATATTCCTGATAGCTTTTTATTGCGATTCATGAATTTACAAGGAACATCACCTGCAACAATAAGGAAACATTTTTTAACAAGTTTTGTAGATTCCTTATGCAAATAGTCTTGCCTTATATTAGCAACTTTTACATGTAGTTTTCTTTCTTTTTTTGCTTTTGGAAGAGAATAATATTTTTTACTTTTTGATTGTTTTCTTTGTGCAAATTTTTGTCATCTTTTTAAATACCGCATTTTTGCTAAAGCATTTTTTCTTAAATTTGGCCTTTCAATCTTTTCACCATTTGAACAAGTGGCGAGGGTTTTAATTCCAATATCGATACCAATTTCTTTATCATCATCTATTAACTTAACGGATTTATTTTTAAGAGCCTCTTGTTGAGTTTGTTTGCAAAAATTCCATACCATATTTACAGAACGAGACATCTTAGAAAGCACTCTATTTGCTTTCCCTGAATCTTTAATTCTGTAGTGATATGTTGTTATCATTAATGCTCAACTCCACCTTGATTTTCAATATACATTTTCAGAACATTTATAGGAGCATCGCCTACACTTATTAAACAATAGGATGTTGTCCAAAAAGATTCTTTCCAAAGTTTCTTTTTGATTTCAGGAAATTCCTTTTTAAGAAGTCTACTTGTAGCCGATTTCATCGCATTTATATATTTAGAAAGTTCACAGTTTGGTTTTGTTCTAAGCAAAAAATGAACATGATCGGGTTCCCCATTCATTTCCTTAATTTTTACATTGTGGCTTTTACCAATATATTCTGCAATTTCTCTAAGTCGCAATAACATTTTTTGATTTGTTAAAACTTTTTTTCTATATTTAATAACCAAAATCAAATGATAGTTTAAACTAAATACAGAATGATTATTAGAATCTAACTCAAACGTCATGAATCTCTCCTATTAATTATAGGATACTACCGATTTATTTAAATATCAAATTTTCTATATCAAAAATTAATAATTATAATTACGTCTGATTAAAGAGCGGCTAAAACTAACTTTCGACAAGCAAAAATTCCTATTGTCTTTTTGCATGCCTCGTCAGGCTTTCAATTCAACCTTGCACCGTTTGATGCTGCGGCCTTTTCAGCTCACTTATATCCCGACTTTAGAAGTCGGGGCTTTACGTTCGTTTCTGGTAAATTTCCCGTTAAGTTTCCAAATCCATCCTGTTCGTTTGGGCTGAAAAAAAGCATATCTCCTTGATTTGAGGTGTTATATATTAGGGACACATTATTTCTTTGTGAAGATGCCGTGGCGCCGCTCGCACCTATTTGAAGTATCGAATATAATAGCGGAATTTGGTTTATAAAAAAGAAGCAAGGTAAGTTATTGATATTTATTAGGCTTTTAGTAACTCCAAAACGTACCTTTTTAGTTTTTCCGTTATTCTCAAATAGTTGAATATCTTGAAAAGGATAAAGAGTGATTTCTCTCTCCATTCCGTAAAGAAAGCTCTCTTTCAAGTAAAATTCAGAAACAATAATTATAAAACAGAATAGTCTTTTTAAATTAGACTTGAAAAAAGTAAGAAATAAAGTTAGGGGACATACTTCGACCAAACTCCTTGCTCCTCAAGTCTGGGGCTCAAGTTTTAGTTGCGCGATCCATAAGGAGAATTCTATGCGTGAATACGAAGCAATGATTATTGCTAAGGCTGACTTACCTGAAGCTGAACTATCCAAGATGGTTTCTAAATGGGAGACTATCATTGGAACTGATGGTGGACAAGTCATTAAAAAAGAATCTTGGGGCGTTCGCCGTCTTGCTTATCCTATAAATAAGCAAAATCGCGGCAATTATTTTGTCTATGACGTTGCTACAAATCAAGTGAATGTCCACGAGCTTGAGCGCGTTTTAAAACTCGAAGAAAACGTACTTCGCTCCATGGTTATCAAACTTGCCGATCAAGTTAATGTTGAAGATCGCCGTTTAGAACTTCAAAAACAAGCAGAAGCTGCTGCTCAAAGAGCTGCAGAGGCTGCTCGTGAAAAAGCGGAATCTGAGTCTCTCGGTGCACGTAGAGGCCGCGACGACGAGTAACTCTTTTTTAATAAAAAAAGTTTTCAACTTGTTGAAATTAAAAAAGTATTGAGGATTTTAATGACTCAAAATTTTAACCAACCACAAGGGTCTAATCCCCCTCAGAATGACAAACCGCCCGTGAAAAAATTTACGCCCGCGCTTTTGTTTTCGGCATTTTTTGTGGCCGTTAGTTTTATTGTGATGTTAATTCCTTTGGCTCTTTTTAATATTTCTCAAGTAGCTGCCGTGCTTGGCAAAAAAGCAGCATTTGTTTTAATGCTTTGTATTGCGGCGTTATTTGTCGTATTAGGAGGGTTATTTGGAAATAGCCCTTTGCTGTTTACAGGTTTTTTGGTTTTAGCAACCATTCCTATCTTTATGCTGGCTATATCTATTCGCGAAAAGAAACGCCCTTGGTTCTATGCGGCCGCTATTTTGTTTACTCCCGTTTTATTGTTGTTGGGGGTATTGATTACAATACCAACCTACAGCCATCTTCAGTTTGAACAAAGAATAACTGAAGTAAAACAGGAGGTTACTGCAAAGGCAGCAGCGGCTATTAAGGAAAATCCAGCAGCTGAAAAAGCAGCTCAGGATTCCTCTCAGGCTTTATTAAAGCAGGTAGATGAACTTGCTGCGGTGCCTTTTGTTCGTGAATTTTTTGGTTATTCCGCTTGGCAAAGATTAGGTTATATGGTTTTTGGAATGGGCGCTTCTTTATTTTTAATTGTTTTGCTTATTTCAATTGCTAATGTGGTCTTTGTTGATTTTGGCTTTGAGCAAATTGAGCGTCTGAGAGCTATTGTAAATTATGTGAAACGCAATCCTGCTGCTTTTCCGGCGCAGTTGAGCACAGCCTTATTTGCATTGCCTATGGTGCGCTCCAATCGGTTACAAACACCTCTATTTATCAATCATCACGGGAATCAATCTGTAGAAATGTCATCCTCAGAGAGTGAAGGCGGATGGCGTTTTGTTTTAGCTTTTTGGAAGCCTATAAAGCCTAAAAATATGATGTATTGGCAAGGTTATTCTTTTCAATTTGAAGGAAAATGTCCTTGGAGTTTAAGAGAATTTTCATTACCATTCCCTTTAGCATGTCTTTCCATTGCCGTTTTAGGAGCAATGGGTTTTTGGTATGGAAACCTTGAAACAATCCTGACTTCAATGGAACATAATGTATTTGCTCCATTTATTGCTATTTTATCTGTGTTGTCTTTTATTGCCATCACAATTATAGCTTTACAAGGGATGTTTACTATTTATAAAAGAGTGCCAAGCTTATTTTTGCTGATTATTATGGCATTTTTGTTATTTATCGGCTCTCGGCTTGATTTTGTTATAGGGCCTTATGCTGTTCTCGCCGTCTTTGGGACTGTGGGTTTATTAGATTATGTGTATGATTGGCGTGGGATAAAGGCTTAAAAACCTTTTTATCACGTATATCAAAATGAACTTTGTTAATTATTAAGAGGGTAAAAATTATGCTCGTACTTTTGCAAGCAAATGTACCAAACTTAGGTCACATTGGCGACCTTGTTAAAGTGAAGTCAGGATACGCTAGGAACTATCTTTTTCCTCGCGATTTAGCTGTTTTAGCTGATGAAAGAAATAAGAAACTTCTCGATCATCAACGCCGTCAAGCGGAAGCTAAAAAACAAAAAGATCTCTCAATAGCGAAAGAACTTGCTGCTACAATCAGCGCTCTTTCACTTACAATTCAAAAACCTGTTGGTGAAGAAGATAAGATCTTTGGAACTGTTACAACTCAAGAACTTGCAGAAGCCTTTCGCGCAGCCGGTCATGACATTGATCGCCGTATGATCACTATCCTTGACGACATCAAGCTTGTTGGCGTTTATAAAGGTTCTGTGAAGCTTCATCCTGAAGTTGTGGCTCAATTCAATATTTGGGTTGTGGCTCAAAACTAAACCTGAATAAGATTTAGTTTTTAAAAAAAAGCAGGTCATGTCGATTGATCTGCTTTTTTTTGTCATGTTTTGGGGTCAAGTTCACGGGTTTTTTGCCGAATCTTAGAATTATGAAACATTTAAAAGATGCTAAAATTCTACTGGAACAAGGGGACTCTGCGGGGGCAATAGAGATTATTGAAAATCTTTTGTCGCTATCTCCGCGTAATACGGAAGCCCTCAAAATGAAGTCCTTCATATTTGATTCTTGGGGGCGATTTGATGAGTCTTTAGCGATTTTGCACCAGTTAGGTAAACTCTCTTCCTCGGATGAAGATCCTTTTGAAGAGCTTGATAGACGGATTGAGGAAGATAGAGAATCTCTTATTTATAGCAGACTCACTCCTGAAGGAAGATGGTATTTTCAATTCTCTCCCTTACAAATGTTTGTTTCGTTAATGGGGCTGATGGGATGTTTTCTTTTTCTCATTACGAGTCCCAGTTTTTTTGAAAATTCGTCAGCACCTGTTACATCTGGGCTCATTTTATCTTTTTTATCTTTAGTTGTTGTCCCTTGGATTTTATTATTATTTTTAAATTTGCAGGGTATAAAAAAGATCTTGGTAGGACTTGGTGGAATTCAAGTGTTTTATGGATTAAAAAAAGTGGTTTATACTTGGGAACAGATGGGATCTGTCGTCATTGAATATGATACAAATTTAAATTCTGATTATTTACACATGATTGTTTATTCAAAGAATACACGTGAAGCTCTTCTTGATTTCGATATTTCAAAAACAAAAAGTGTGGTGCGTGCACGTAGGCATTTTGTCCGATTGGTGTTAAGTTATATTGATACCGTAAGTTATGTGCCTAGAGGTAAAGCGACAGAGTACAGTAAAAATAGCGATAGTTCTTCTACGAATTCTGCAGCTTAATGTTTATACAATTACAATTAAATAAGAAATTTTTTTGCTAAAATAAAAAATTCTATTTTTTTGTATTGCTCCATAATTCTGCAAGTCTTGATTTTAATCTCAATTCAACTCCATAATCGGAAGGCAAATATGCGGGTGTTTTTTCTTGTTTCTTTATTTTTGAAATAGATTCTGGCAAATATTCTGTAGCCACGAATGAATTTTCAAAATTATGTGGATATTTATATTTTTCTTTTCCTTTTACAGTAAGCTCAGTTGGAGGTGCAATTGAGAATCCATGTTCTTCAGCTTCCATACGCCATTGTCTTACTTTATCGATAGCAATGTATGATTTGTTACTTTTATGTGTGCTTGCTAAATAAGTAACACACTGTGATAAAGCAATGCGTCCTTCTGGCATGCCAACACATTCCACAGCTTTGTAAGCACTCGTTGCAAGAGTCAGAGCTTGAGGATCGGCATTGCCAACATCTTCACTAGCAAAAATAATACATCTTCTTAAAATAAATAAAGGATCTTCACCTTTATCTAGCGAAGCTATGGCATAAAATAAAGCAGCGTCAGGATCGCTGCCTCTCATGCTTTTAATCATGGCGCTTATAAAATCATAATGATTTTTAGTTGAAAAAGATTTTAAGGAGTTTTTAAAGACTTCATTTTCTTCTTCAATATTTTGGCAATGAATTATATTTTCAAATAGATTTAGAGAAAAACGGAGATCTCCTCCTGACATTTTAGCAATTTTTGGCAAAATATTATTTTTTAAATGCGAATTAAATTCAGGATATTTATCACTAAAAATATGTGGGTCATTTTCCTGAGTGAATGCTAAAGCATTATACAATCCATCTAATATCTCAATTTCGTTTAAAGCAGAAATATAAATACATCTCATGCGACTTAAAATAGGGGCGCTCAATTCCGTAGTAGGGGCTTCTGTTGTTGCTCCTATAATCCAAGCTTCTGAGTATTCTAAAATAGGCAAAAGACTGTCTTGTTGGGATCGGCTTAATCTGTGTATTTCATCGATAAAAATAATAGGTTTTTCTTGTTTCCCAGAAACTGCTGCGCGGATTTCTTTAACCCCATCTCGGACAGCGGATAAATTTACAAAAGGCAGCTTACTAGCTTCGCCTAATAATTTAGCTAAAGTTGTTTTTCCAGAACCGGGAGGCCCCCAAAGAATGAGGTGAAATTTATTTTTATGCAACCACTGTGAAAGATCGCGATCCCAAATTTTTTTTGCAGACCCTAATAAGAATTTTTGGTTTTCTTGTAAGTTAGGTCTGAGCTTTTCTGCGAGTAATGATGTGTTTAATTTATTTTCTTGGTTCATAAGTGTTTTTTTTCATAGCAATAAATAACCAAATATAAGATAATATTCCTAATAAAATGAGGGGCCAATTTGCAAAAAGAGAATACAGTGTTGTGTCCTTAGAAAGAGGAACGTCTATAAATCCCGTGCTTTGCGTCAGCAATTTTGTGGGCTGCAATATAACGCGACCGTAGGGATCAAATGCCATTGTAGGACCCGTGTTTGAGACCATAACAAGCCCTCTTGAATTTTCAATGGCTCTAAATTTATTTAGAACACTGAATTCAAATCCTGCATTGCTATTTACCATCCAAACAAAATTGGCTTGATTTACAAAAAGACTGGCACTTCCTTTTGTTGTCGCTAATCGGGGCAGTTCTTGAAATATAGAATCAAAACAGATTAATGGTGCGACAAATTCATGCTCGGTATAGGCAAGTGCATCGTAACTTGTTCCCGGTTCCACTTTACTCGCGTTTTCAAAAATATTTCTATAAGAATTTCCTAAGTAGGGAAAGTATTTTTCAAAGGGAAAACTTTCTCCAAAAGGCATGGGAATCCATTTTTCAAAATCTTTACTTTTTGAACCATCGGGACGAATTAAAAAAGAAGCAGACCACAATGGCGCTTTTTCAAATCCTAAGGTTTTAATATCTTCTGGATTCCATTTTGTCGCTTGAACTAAAACAGGGACTTGAGTTTGAGCGGCAAACTTTTTTGTTATATTGACATCTTGTGCATCTAAAAGAAAGAAACTTTGTGTCGCGCTTTCGGGCCATACGATAAGATCGGGTTTTCTACCATCTTTTTTTATTGCTTTTTCAATTGCTTCATGGCTCATTTCAATAAGTCGAGATAAGTTTTGTCTTTGCGCGTCGGCTGCGGGCAGTGGCAATGAGGCAATAGAATTAAAGGTAAAATTAGGTTGCACATAGGCAATGCGTGTTGTTTTCTTATTTTCTGGATTTGTATCTGCATTTTGAATTTTAAAGTAACCAAAAGTGATTACGCTACTCCACACAAGGCAATTGATTACTATAGTATAAATAAATAGACCTTTGTCTTTTGTAAACTTTAAGACTGCCTTTGCTAAAGAAAGGCTTGTAAAAAAAATAAAAAATGAAATAATATTAAATCCAAAAATACTTGATAATTGGTTTACATATATTTCGGAATGCATCAAACTTCCAAACGTCCAATTAAAAAATCGAGGAGCTATGATTTCCATAAAAACGAAGCACATTGCTAAGGCTGTGATTGGAAAATTTCGAGTGGGATGTCTTGTTGTAATCCAAGTTTTTAGAATTAAAGGTGAAAAAATAAATGGAAAGTAGAGTGAGGTTACTGCCGAAATGCCAACAAACATTGGATAGGCAGCATAAGGTTTCAATGAGCTAAAATAAATCATAGGACTTGTAATCCAAAAAAAGGCAAATAATTGTACTACAAAGCCAAAAAACCATATAGCAAAAAAAGCATGAAGAGAACGCTGATTGGGAGTAAATGTCGCATAATGTTTTTTTAAATTTGAATTTGCAGATCGCTGTTTAGGAAGAGTTTCAAGGATGAGAAACAGGGGAATAAGTGAAAAAGGTAAAACGATACCAATTCCTAATGTTGGAAATTCAAAACCGGGAAATCCCATAGAAACCAAGGTGCCACTTATGAAAAGGGCAATGTACTTTAGAATTTGTGATTTAATTGTTACCATGTTTTATTATAACCTGCAGGGTTTGGACTTAAGCGTTAAAAAAGATTATACCAACAGCGGGTAGGATGATAACATGTGCTAATGGGGATCACAATATGTGTCTTTCTCGAATAATTAAAATATTACAATTGATTTTTATATTTATAATAAATTTTACGTATTTTTCATTTTATGCTCTTGCGCAGACCCCAACGGAAATAAATTCCCAAGGACAAATTCCACGTGCTGAATTTGATTCAACTCGTTATGATTTTGGAGATATTTATCGGGGACAAAGATTACTTCATACTTATAAATTTCAAAATACGGGTAATGGCACACTTGTATTTAGTAATATTCATGCGGCATGCGGGTGTATGAACACAAAAATTTATGCAGATGATGGCAAAACGGCAAAAAATATTTTCAAACCTAATGAAACAGGAGTTGTCAATGTTGAATTTAATTCTCAGGATTTTTCCGGGAATCTTATTCGCACCATTACATTAGAAACGAATATGGGATCGTCATCTCCGACAGTTACTTTAACGGTCACAGCAAATGTTTTACAAGAATTAACCTCTAATCCCTCTTTATTATATGTTGGTAAAATACAGGGTGAAATTCAGAAGTCTTATAATATAACTATGAATTTAATGAGTCGAGCTAAATCAACACCTAAATCGGAAAATAATTCTAAATTAGATTATATTTTATCTGAAATTTCAAATTCAAAAATTGCGGATACCCTTAAAGAAAGTATATTATCAAATTTAGAACCTTTAAAAATAATAGCAGTCGAATCCAGTGTCCCTTATATTAAAGTTAAATTAGCACCTACAATTACTGGGCAGCCACCGCAAATAATTGTGCAATTTGATGAAAAATCTTTACCTATTGGTTCTATCAATGCGAAAATTAAAGTTTGGAATAATTCTACTTACTATAAAAACTTTGAAATTCCTGTCATAGGAGAGTCTGTTGGACATGTACAAGTATCAGCAAAATATGTTGAATTTGGCGTTGTTAATGGCTCAAGACCTTCAGAACGCGTGATTACTTTACGTTCAATGAATAAAGGATTTACCGTTACGGGAGTAAAAGTTGATTTAAAAAAATTACCTGAATTAAAAAATATTAAAGATTCTGAATTATTTGAAGTCAGAAAAGATAGGACAATTCATCCTCAAGCAACTTCAGATGGCAGTGTCACATCGTACTTGGTTTCTTTTAAGCTTTTTTATCCTAAAAAACTCAATAGTGTAAGCTCAGATGCACAAGGGGCTCCTGGGGTCAATGTTTCAGGTTTTTTTGTTGTCAAAACCAATGATCCCGATTACAAAGAAATATCAGTGCCATTTTTTGGCGTACTAAGGAAAGAACCATGACTGGCCAAATTATTAAAGTACACAATGCTTCACAAATTTCTTCATTTTTTATTGATATAGGAATTATCACAGGTATTATTTGCTGTATTATTGGCTTAGTTATTATACTTTATGCTGCAAGGAATTATCGTTAAGGGGAAAAATGTGGGAATTTTCGATAGATTTTTTTCATCTAGTTCAAAATCATATGACAAATATGGTGATGTTTTAAAAAAATTAATGACAACAAAAGAGCAACGGATGGAAGCCATTGAGGCCTTGCAAGGTTTAACCGCAGAGCAATCCGTGCCGCAGCTTCTAAAAAGATTTGAAATATCAGTTGACTCTGGTATTCAAGATACAAAAGAAAAAGAGCAATGTTTAAAACTCATTGTTAACTTTGGTGATAAATCAAAGGCATTTATTGCGGACGTTCTTGCTAAGCAACGAAAAATTTCGTGGCCCATTAAAATTGCGGAAAAAATATTTTCTCATGAAGAATATGTGGATATTTTGTTAAATAATCTCGACTCTAATATTGAAGTATTTGATGAAACTTCTTTAGAAAGAAATGAAGAAATTTTACTTGCTCTTAAAGATGTCAGGGGAAATAGCGAGGCTATAGTTGAAAAAGTAACAGAATTTTTGACAAGTCGCGATGACAATATCCGCATGGCTGCACTGGAATGCTTGGAAGAACATGCTCTGCAGAGCGTAAAAGCAAAAGAAATTATTTTAGAGCTTTCAAAAGCAGCCATGACCGATGAGAATTCAAGATTTTTAGGTGTGGTTCATTCTATTATTCAAAATCATAAATGGATGTAAAATCATGAGCAATAACAGCCCGTGGGTAAGAAGTATTGGTCATCTTGCCCTTGTTATTGATGATCTTGATAAAGGAAAGTGGTTTTTTGGTGAAGTGTTGCAAACACCTTTTTATATGTATAAAGGTGAGCAAATTATGGTAGAAATGGGTTCTTCCGTATTTGTTGCAAAACTTTCTAAAGATGCTGTAGATAAATCTCGCCAAACGGGTGATATGGGAAGACAGGTTCTTGACCATTATGGTTTTCAAGCAGAAAGTCCCGAACAAGTCGATCATTTTTACCGCCGTATTGTTGATTTTAATCTTGAAATTGTGCGTGAACCTCAAGAGAGATCCGATGGTAAAGCGTTTTATTTTCGCGATCCCTTCGGAAATTTAGTAGAATATTTTTGGTATAATAGGAAAAATTAGGAATGAATTATTTAAGCAGCGATCAATTCACGATTGCAGTCAGCATTGCCGTTTCTGTCATTGCTTTACTTATAATTGTTAATCTTATTCGTAATGGAAAAAAAGCTCCTCCTAAGTCTCTCCCCAAAGATTCTATTCGTGAGACCATTATCGATATTTCGGAAAGAAGACACGATCCCAATCTTGTTCCAGAAAAGCCGAAAGAAAAATCAAATAAATTTGTTCCTGATGTGCCTAAAGAAGTCTCACCTAAAGACACCATTGAAATTCATAATTGGTTTGATCGTTTAAAAACCGGTTTGAGAAAAACGCACACACAAATTGTGCATGGGCTCGATGAGTTTTTTATTTCAAAACAAGATAAAGCAACCCGAGAAGAAGCACTAGAAACGCTTTTTGAGTTGTTAGTTCAAGCCGATGTCGGTGTAAAAACATCGGAATATTTAGTGGATAAAGTAAAAAGTCGAATTCAAAAAGAAGATTATTCTGATGCGAAAATATTTAAAAATATTTTGCGTGAAGAAATATTTAACATTCTTACGGCGACAAGAGAAAATCCTAAAGGAACTTTAGAAAATCCCTTGCAAAGTTTAGCGGATAAAAAACTTCCTCATGTTGTCGTGATTGTGGGCGTTAATGGTGTGGGTAAAACCACAACGACTGGAAAGCTGGCATTTAAATCGCATCTTCGTGGCCAAAAAGTTGTTATAGGAGCAGCTGATACTTTTCGTGCTGCCGCTGTAGAACAACTCGCTGTTTGGGCACAGCGCTCCAAGGCGGATATGATTCGTTTAAAGGAAGGCTCCGATCCTGCTTCTGTGGCTTTTGAAACAGTGAAAAAGGCCTCAGAGAATAATGCAAGTATTTGTTTAATTGATACGGCAGGAAGACTTCAAAATAGGCAAGATCTCATGCAAGAATTAGCAAAAATTGGTCGTGTTATTGCTAAAGAAAACCCCGATGCACCTCATGAAGTCTTATTGGTTCTCGATGCTACAACGGGTCAAAATGCGCTGCAACAAGCACGCGTCTTTAAAGAAGTCGTAAATATTACGGGGCTTGTATTAACAAAATTAGATGGCACAGCAAAAGGCGGCATTGCCATTGCCATTGCCGCTGAGCTCGGAGTGCCTATTCGTTATATCGGCGTAGGTGAGTCTGTTGAAGATTTAGAAGTATTTGAGGCTCATGAATTTGTAAATGCTTTATTTTCAGAGACAAATAATTAATTAAATATTATTTTATTAAATTCATTAAGATGAAATTTTGCTGACAGCCATAAAAAACTCTTTGTCATCGTCGGATAAAAATTTCACTTTTTGAACAATATATTGAAGAGAAATATTGTGATTATTTATTTCTTGTATAAATTGCAGGGAACGAAGAATACTGATAGCTCTTTTGACTGAAGTTTTTGTTCCATTTAAGCCTTCTTTTGCACTCATATCACAAAAATCTTTTACAAATTTTGGAATTTTTTCAATGCAGTTTCCTAAGCTGAATAGGGATATTTCGGCAGAACATTCTTTTAAAGAAACAGAGTTTTCCCATTTAGAACAAGAGTTTGTTATTGTTATTCGTATGGATTCAGGCGTGATATTTTTATCATAAATACTTATGACAGTCGGCAATGTTATATTTTTTTCGAGCCCCGGTTTTAATATATAAACAGATATGGGCTCTTCTCTTTTTGTGGAGGAAAGAAATTGTTTATCTTCATAAAATTGGGTTTCATGACTCTTTTCAAATAAAATACGGTTCCATAAAATATCCACAGTTGAAATATAAGGGATATTATGAAAAACGCATTTTTTATCTAAATTCTTTGAAAGCTGTTGGGGATTTAGCGCTTCTCCATTTTCTCCCAAAATCTCGCACATGGCAGCCGCGTAAGGCAAATGGCTCATGCGACAAATCTCATAGAGTGCTTCTGTGTGCCCTGCACGTGCTAATAATCCTCCGTTCATAGCTCGTAACGGAAAAATATGACCTGGTGAAATAAAATCATCGTGCGTAGCTTGAGGCTGTGCCATTAAGCCAATCGTATGGGCACGATCTTTTGCTGAAATTCCATTTGTTATATTGTGCTTGGCATCTACAGATATTGTAAAGTTTGTGTGAGCCATGCCTCCAGGTAACTGAGGCGCGGTGCTAAATCCTAATTTATTCGCAAGATCATGACTTAAAGAAACGCAAAGTAAGCCTTTTGCATGTGTAATTGCGAAGTTTACATTTTCAGGAGTGGCGCCATTAGCGTGAAAAACAAGATCGACTTCATTTTCTCTTAAGCCATCATCTCCTACTAAAATAAGCTCTCCTTTTTGAAAAGATTTTAAGCAATTATTCATTTTTTCCTTAATTGAAAATAATTCCGAAACGTATTGATCACTTATATGCACTTTTCAAGGCTCCTTCCGTATTATTCACTACAAAATAGCTTTATTATAGCCATTTCATATGAAATGAGATCGATCCTTGCATTATCATAAGATTTGAGCGAAATCATTAATTGCATTCATTTGTTTTGCTTTATAGAGAAAGGAATCTCCCTTGATAGATATTAATTTTACATATATCCTTATAATCATACAGCTTATTATTCTTGAAGGGTTACTCAGTTTTGATAATGCCCTGGCTCTTGCTGCATTGGTGAGAAAGAAATTGAAAGATCCCATCCAACAAAAGAGAGCTCTCGTTTGGGGAATTTGGGGTGCTTATATCCTAAGAATTGGAATTATTTTTGTTGGTGTTTGGCTGATGAAATATGAATGGGTTAAAGCACTCGCAGGAGCTTATTTAGTTTATTTAGCAATTCATGAATTATTTTTCCATAAAAATAATGCCCATGAGTTTGATGAATTAAATAATGGAAGTGGTGGTAGCAATGGCTCTTCACTTCTTGTTGGTACGAAAGCATTTGTTATGGTTATTTTGCAAGTAGAGCTAATGGATTTGATGTTTTCCATCGATTCTATAGCTGTTGCTTTAGCTATTTCCGATGTAAAATGGGTATTGGTAACAGGTGCCGTTTTAGGTGTGTTACTTATGAGAATTGCTGCGCAGTTTTTTATTACCCTTATCGAGAAATTCCCCATTCTAGAAAAAACAGCCTTTGTTCTTGTCGGTATAGCAGGATTAAATGTGATCTTAAAATTAAAAGATCTCAATTTAGGATTTACTTATTTAACCATTGATAAACCCATGCCTGAAGGGCTATTTTTAGGACTTATGGTTGGAATACTTGTATTTGCAATGGTATTAAATAAATTATTTCCTAAAAAATTTGCATAAATAAATTTTAAAAAACTATTTTTGTATTATGAATTCTTTTTGAGAGTAAACCCATTCATCTGTTGTTTTATCACGAGTATAAGTTACATAATATAATTTACAAGAAATACCATCGTCAGAAGGTGAAAATTGGTGATAATTTTTAATACCTTCTTGATGATTTGTATCTTCATCTTCATACCATTTGGTAGGTTTACCCTCTTTTTGACATAAAATATAACCTTCTTCATTATAAGGAGGTAACTTAATATTATTTTTATCATTATCTTCTTTTGTCGTATCACGAATAGGACGGGTTGGTTTAATTGATTTTGGTTTGCCATACATTTGTTGTAAAGAATAAATATCGTTTTGGCTTAAATTTGTTTTATGTTCTGCCATTTGGGTTAATTCGGGGCAATTTGAAATTTGACTAAAATTCCACCAGTGGTATTTATGTTTTGTTATATCGCTATAATGAATGCTATTTTCTTTATCGTAATCAGCCTTACATCGTAAAGGCAACAGTGTTGGTAAATTATTAATTGAATTAGCATAAGGATGATAAAGCATAATAGAAGCAAAATCAAAGGAGGTGAATCGCGTGTTATTGTGTTTGTTGTAAAGAAAATAGTTATGATTTTCTATTAAAGATCTCCCATGGTTTTCACTTAATAAAGTGACATAAGAATCTCTATCTTCTCTTGATTGTTCATGAAAAAATCCTAAAACATGCAAAAGCTCATGTAAAATTGTTCCTCTGTCGTTGACACAGGCACTCCCTAAACCAACAGGATGGGGATAGGGGCTATTCGGAGGGACTCTTCCCACTTGGGCAAAGCAGCCAAATTCTTCATTATGCTCACTAAGGCGTTTAATTAAAATATGATTATTGCCTTCCTTTGTCGTTGCGGGAATAAATTGGATATCCGCAATTCCTTCAAGAATTTGCATTGCTTCTTTAATTTTTAACTCTTGTTCAAAAGTATAATGTCCAGGGAAAAGTTTATAATAAACTTTTCCTTCTGGCCATAATTGACTTTGTGGAATAGGTGAACTCCATGGCATACTGTTATCAGAGTGGACTTTAGGAATTGGGAAACGAATATCATTTTGACATTGAACACCAATTCCATTTATTAATTTATTATGTGCAAATGATTCTGAGTTAAGAAATAAGAGAGAAGAGATAAAAAAAGCCCTGGAATTTGATAAATTCATATTTAACCCGTTTTTTAAATTGTTAATATAATTATATAATATAGACTATTTAGTTTATTTATTAAAAAAATAAACTTATTTATTTATAGATTAAATAAATTAATTGTCAAATTTATATTATATTAAAAAATTAAAAAAAATAGATAAGATTGAATTGTGATTAAAAATTTTTAATTATTGTATATTTCAATTTTTATAATAATTAATAAATATATTATTGTATTAAAATAAACATTATAAATACTTAAAAATGTTTAAAAAATTTATTCTTGAATTTTTAAATAATCTTTTAAATATATATGCTTAAATAAGGCCACAAAGTGCGTCATTATTGGAAGTTAATTGATAAGTTCTTGCATTTTTTGATAAATTGCTTTAATTTTTTTTTAAACTTAGACAAAATATGTTAAGTTGTTTTTTTATTTGTAAAAGCAAGTCTATCTTTAGAGGAAGGAACTTTTATGATTGAGAATATGAATAGTTATGTTGGATATTTAGCCGCCTTTTTGACAACATTTTCTTTTTTGCCTCAGGCAATTAAAACGATTCGGACAAAATGCACAGAAGGCATATCTGCTGTGATGTATTCCTTATTTACAATAGGGATATTTTTTTGGCTTGTCTATGGGATTCTCGTTGAAGATATTATTATTATTTCAGCAAATTTTGTGACTTTTATATTTGCATTTATTATATTATTTATTTCAATATATAATTTAATTAAAAAGAAAAAAATCACTAATTAATACTATATCATATATAAAAAAAGAAGCTTAGGGACTTATTGTTTGTTTCAGAAACTCTGTGTATTGTTTATAAATAAAATTTTTAATCAGAGGTTCCTCATATGCTAAATTATCATAGCGAATTTCAATTTCATAAGGGTATCAAAGTTAAAAATAGAATTTCTCTTGCCCCCATGACAAATTTACAAAGTAACTTAGATGGAACAGTAAATCAGCAGGAAATTCATTGGCTAACCTTGCGTGCGCAAGGTGGATTTGGTTTGATTATCACCTGCTGTAGCCATGTTTCTAAACAAGGGCAAGGATGGGATAATGAATTTGCAATATATGATGATAAATTTATTCCAGGATTAACTGAGTTGGCTTGTTCATTAAAGAAACAGGGAAGCATAAATATTGTACAACTTTTTCACGCGGGTTCAAGAAGTCCTTCTAAGGTAACAGGCGCTCAGCCCCTGAGTGCCAGTGAGTTTATATTAGATGTCCCCAATTTTGAAAAACCAAGAGCAATGAATTTAAATGACATTAAAAATGTTATTAATGATTTTGCTAATGCTGCAGAGCGGGCTTATAAATCAGGTTTTGATGGGATTGAAATACACGGTGCTAATGGATATTTAATTACACAATTTTTAAGTAAGCAGACGAATTTTAGAAATGATGAATATGGCGGATCTTTTGAAAATAGAGCAAGATTTTTAAGAGATATTATTTATTCATGTCAAAAAAAAGTTCCTAGAAGTTTTTTAATTGGTGTTCGGATTAATCCAGAAGGTACTTTTGGAGAAAAAGGATTGGATTTAGATGAAAATCTTCAATTAGCAAAGTGGTTAATTGAAGATGGTATTGACTTCATCGATTTTTCTGAATTGAATTTATTTCAACCAGTAAAAAAATATCCTGAAAAAAATATATGTTCTATTTCTTATTTTAGAGAACAAATAAAAGATTTTCCTATTATCGTAACAGGGGGAATAAAAACCCCAGATGATGCGAAACGAGCTATAGACTTAGGAGCTACATTTATAAACTTAGGCTCCATCGCAATAGGAAATTCGGATTGGCCTTTGCAATCTTTAAATTATGATTATAAGCCCATCATGCCACCTTATTCAGAAAGTTATTTAAAACAGCGTTCCGATATTAGCAAAAATTTTTTTGAAGTTTTAAAAAAATTAGCTATTTTTAATTTAGTAAAAAATGATAATTAAATAAATTAAAAAATATATTTATTATAAATAGCAATTTATTGGAGAATATATGATTAAAGTTAAAGCGATTTGGACTGCTCAGCCCTTTCCACATAATTGGGAATTTAATGCACAATGCGAAGAGGGGCAAAGCATTCCTATTGTTGTAAAACATGATGATAAATCTACAAAAATGGCTCCAAATCCAAAAGAAGTTATCTTACAAGGAATGGCTACATGTACGGGTATTGACGTTGTCAGTATTTTACAAAAAATGCGACAACCTCTGGAAAGTTTATCAGTGGAATGCAATGGTAAACTCACGGAACAACATCCTATTATTTTTTCGGAATGTAATTTAATTTATCATATTAAAGGAAATGATTTAGCTCCCGATCGCGTTGCACTTGCTGTTAAGTTAAGTTTTATGGATTATTGCGGTGTGACTGCCATGATTAAAAAGTCAGGTTGTCACATTACACCTAAACTTTTTATTAACGAAAAGGAAGTGAATATTTGGGATCCCAAAGAACAATTATGTGAAAAATTAAAAAAATGGTTAAAGGAAATTGCGCTCGAGTCTCCCAAGGGAATCGCTCTTATCACGGGAAGTTCTCGCGGAATAGGATACACTTTAGCTAAATATTTAGTGAAAGAGGGTTATGCCGTTATTCCCACATCGCGTTCACCCGTAACATTTGAAGAAAAAGAAATATTTGAGAGTTTATATCTTGATGTTACTAAGAAAAACTCGATTTTAGCTTTGACAGATTTATTAGAAAAAAGTGATATTAAGTTAAGTTTATTGATTCACAATGCAGGAACTTTAACAACTGTAAACGAAATCTCTAAAAGCAACGCTTTAAATTTATCATCGCGTGAATTTGATGAAGTTTTTCAAACAAACTTTGTAGGCATATTCGAATCTAATAATGCTCTCATTCCTTTTATGTCTCCCCATTCAAAAATATTGATGACTTCAAGTATTATGGGACATTCTTCTTATGAAGATTATAGTTTTATGGCTTATCGTATTTCTAAGCGTGCCGTTGCTCATTATGCAAAATTAGTTGCTTTACAATGCGATGCTGAAAATAAAAAAATAACCATATTAAGCTTTCATCCTGGTAGTGTTAAAACAGATATGAATCTAGAAGGTGCAATAAGTTTAGACCATTGTGCTAAAAATATAATGAAACTTATTTCAGAGCCCATGACAAAGCAGCTACAAGATAATAACGGAGAATTTTGGTCTTATAATGAAAAAAAATCAGAATGGCAATGTCTAAAGTAATATAACTTTTTATTGAGTGAGGACTAAAATGGATTTGAAATTAATTGGTAAAAAAGCACTCATTACCGGCTCTACTTCGGGTATTGGATATGCGATTGCTCAATCGTTATTGAATGAAGGAGCTGCCATTGTCATTAATGGAAGAACTCAGGAACGTGTTGATCAGGCTATTGAAAAACTTTCAAAATTAAATCCGCATTCACAAAAAATATATGGTATTGCAGCAGATGTTGGAACAAAAACTGGGGTTGAAAAACTGTGTCATGAGATAAATGAAGTTGACATTTTAGTTAATAATTTTGGTATTTATAGTGCCAAGCCATTTGACGAAATTTCCGATGAAGACTGGATAGAATTTATTAATTATAACGTTATGTCTGGTATACGTTTAAGTCGCTATTATTTGTCAAAAATGAAGGCAAAAAACTGGGGTCGTATTGTTTTTATTTCCAGTGAATCTGGCGTTCATATTCCGAGTGAAATGATTCATTATGGGGTAACAAAAACGGCGCAAATTGCTTTATCTCGTGGATTAGCAGAAACCACTTCAGGAACGGGTGTTACGGTAAACTCCGTATTGCCAGGTCCTACTTGGTCAGAAGGTGTTGAAAAATTTATGTCGGAACTAGCGAAACAAACTCAAAAAACAAATTCAGAATTAGAAAAATCTTTTTTTAAAGAACACCGGGCTTCCTCATTAATTAAACGTTTTGCGTCTGTAGAAGAAGTTGCCAACATGGTAACATATGTTTGTAGTCCCTTATCCTCTGCAACAAATGGCGCTGCCTTAAGAGTGGAAGGTGGGCTCTTGAGAGGTATTGTTTAATTCAGTTCAATAGAAAAACTTTTCGTTAAAAATTTTTTTTTGATTATAACTCTTCTTCTTTTATCCAATTTGCAAATAATTCTTCCGAACGTGCTGCCATCAACTCTCTTTTTGTTGATTTATCTAGTTTTTTAAGTTTTAAAAGCTGTTCTGGATTTACACTAAACTTACGAATGTCATTTTCTGTTAACTCGTTAAATAAACCCCAGTGAATATTCATAGGTGTAAAACGTTTTTTATCTCCATAAATACAATAACGCGCTAAGCATCCTAGGGATGTGTTTGCAGGAGGCATCGTCAAGGTTTTCTTTTTTGTTAATTTATTGCCGATGACATGGGCAATAAAAACTCCCATGGCAGCACTTTCTAAGTAACCTTCTACTCCCATGACTTGTCCTGCTAAATATAATTTTTCATTGGTTTTAAAACTAAAATCTTCATTTAAAATATTTGGAGAAACAAGATAAGTATTGCGGTGCATACTTCCCATTCTGAAAAATTCGACGTTACTTAAGCCTGGTAAGGAACGAAGAATCTCTTTTTGCGCCCCCCATGTGAGGCGTGTTTGAAAACCCACCATATTCCAAGCAGTGTCGCCCAGCTTTTCTTTTCTGAGTTGAGCAACGGCATAGGGTCTATTTCCTGTGCGGGGATCAGTCAGCCCTTTGGGTTTCATGGGACCAAAGGAGAGAGTGCGGGGACCACTTTCTGCTAAGACTTCAATAGGCTGGCAACCGTTAAAGTAACGAGGTTCTTCAAAGTCTTTGTGTGGTACTTTAGCGCCATTTAATACCTTTTCTACAAAGGCAAAGTATTCTTCTTTATTTAACGGAATATTTAAATAATCACCCTCTTCTTCGCCTTGGTCTAATTCAGGAAGTCCTTCTAATATTGCTGCTTCATTTGCCTTCTTTTTTTCATAGGCATGGGTTTTTGATTGGCGGTTTGCTAAAAATACGACGTTGTGATCGATGGTATCGCCATCTAAAATAGGGGCAATGGCATCGTAAAAGTACAATTGTTCACTTTGTGAGATTTTACGGAGATCTTGAGCAAGAGCATCATCCGTTAAGGGGCCTGTGGCAATGACAACAGCAGAAAAATCCCCAAATTTTAAGACATCTTCTACTGTTTCAACAATAAGATCTATAGTTTTAATATTTTTGTGAGATTTTAATTTTTTTGTGATGTCACCGGAAAACAGTTCTCTATCAACAGCGAGTGTTTCTCCGGCAGGGACCTCGGCAAGGCGTGCGGAGGGGATGATTAAGCTTCCCAGCCTTAAGATTTCTTCTTTTAAAGTACCAGCAGGATTCAAGCGACTTTTTGATTTTAAACTGTTCGAACATACGAGTTCTGCATACAAATGGGGATAAATTTGTGCCGGTGTTGTTTTTTGCGATTTCATTTCAAAAAGTGTGACTGAGAGTCCATATTTTTCTGCAAGTATCCAAGAACACTCACTTCCTGCCAAACCAGCGCCAATGACTGCAACTTTCATTTCATTTCCCCTTTTTAAAATCTCGTATTATGGTGCATAAACTGTGTTTAGTATTTTGAAAGTACTAAATTTATGCGAAAAACCTTATTGGCATATAATGCCGAACGCTTCAACTTATGAACTATTATGAAGCGAATTGCTAGTTATTAACTATTATGGAGCGAATATGCCACTATTTGTTGTTACGGGTGCCCATGGTTTTATTGGAACAAATGTTGTTGAAAAATTGCTTTCAATGGCACCCGAGGAACTTGGATTTGCTAAAGCATCAAATTTAAAATTTTCTAATTTTGAGTCCGAAGGCCATCAAGAAAAGGGATGTTCCATAATTGCAAGTGACTTATCGAGCAGCATCAATCGTACTACGGCACGTCGCTTTTTAGGTTCGGCGCGTTATCAATATGTCGATTACGAAGAGCTGATTCCTTATTTAGAATCACTTTCTGTAAAACCAGATGCTGTTATTCATAATGGAGCTTGTTCTTCTACAACAGAAACTGATCCCGAAATTTTTAGCAAATTAAATGTAGGCTATTCAAAGGCAATGTGGGATTTTTGTGTACGCTATGATGTTCCTTATATTTACGCATCAAGCGCTGCGACTTATGGCGATGGTACTTTAGGTTTTTCTGATAAAAAAGAAGATTGTGAAAAATATATTCCTTTAAATCTTTATGGAAAATCAAAACTTGATTTTGATATATGGGCATTAAAGCAAAAAAAGACGCCTCCTTCCTGGTTTGGTCTTCGTTACTTTAATGTTTTTGGTCAGTTTGAATCACACAAAGCCGGGCAGGCCAGCATGGTTTACCACGGTTACAATCAAGCCGTACGCACGGGTAAAATTCGTTTATTTGAAAGTAATACCACACAATATAAAGCGGGGGAGCAACTTCGTGATTTTGTGTATATTGACGATCTCATTGCTATTACAATGGATCTTATTCGTCTTTCTATTGCGCGTAAAAACGCCGATCAAAAAATAATTTTACCAGAAAATGGTTTGTTTTTAAATGTCGGTCGCGGCGTTGCAGAAACTTGGAATAATTTAGCAAAAGAAGTTTTTGCGGCACTTTCTTTGCCTGAGTCCATTGAATATATTCCTATGCCTGCTAATATTATAAAACAGTATCAGAATTATACTTGTGCTGATTTGACTTCGTTACGTTCTATAGGCATTAAGCATGAGTTTTCAAGCTTTAAAGCAGGTGTAGCAAAATATGTTCAAAAGCATTTAATGCGAGGGCAATAATTTTTGTTACTATAAATTATTCAATAATTCCTTTGTAATTCTTTTGGCAAAGGTAAGCTTAAAAAGGTTATTGCATGGAAGCACAACTCTTAACGCGGCAAATATATTGGTCTCCATCTGGTGGATTAAACGATATTCTACATCAAACAACGTATATTTGGTTGGCAGCAGCAATTCTTATTTTTGGTTATGGTATATGGAAACATATCAGACTTTGGCGTGCCGGAAAATCAGAAATTTGTTTTGATAGGCCTAATGAAAGAGTCATTTTATTTATAAGAAATGTGTTGGCTCAAGCAAAGGTATTGCGTTCCCGAAGGCAGCGCGATCCAAAACCTCGTTCCATTTATGCTGCATGGATGCATGGACTTATTTTTTACGGATTTTTTGCACTTGTATTTGGTACCACAATTGTTGCATTAAAGGAATATTCCATTGTTGATTTATATCATGGATGGTTTTACGCTTTTGTTAAAGTAACATGCCAAGTGGGAGGAGTTGCACTTGCCATTGGTTTATTAATGGGAATTATTCGTCGTAGTAATAAATCGCAAAATTTTTCGCACAGTTTCGGTTATACTTTATTATATAGTTTTTTATTTTTATTAGTTATTCAAGGATTTTTATTACAAGGTTTTCGTCTTGCCTTTGAGCAAAATGCTTTAGATGCTCAGTGGGCATTTGTCGGTTATTTAGCAAGTTATTTATTTCCTAAAGATATGAATTCAACTACAGCAAACGGAATTTATACCAGTCTTTGGTATTTTCACATGGTCACAACCATGGCTTTTATTGCGACAATTCCTTATACAAGAGCTCTGCATATCGTAACAGCAACTTTAAATTTATACACACAAAGAATAACTCCTACGGTATTTCTTGCAAAAATGGATTTTGAAAATGCAGAGGCGGAATATTTTGGCTCAAGAGATATTCGTGACTTTAGTTGGAAAGATTTATTGAGTTTTGACAGTTGCACAGAATGTCGACGTTGTACAGACATTTGTCCTGCAAATGCCGTTGGAAAACCTCTCGATCCCCGTGAAGTTATTTTAAAATTAAAAAATAGTATGACAGTCGATGCTTTGTTTCCAAAAGACGGTGAAATGGAAAAACATTTTTTATTTGAAAATGGTGTTATCACTCACAATGAAATTTGGGCTTGTACGAATTGTGGGGGCTGTGTCAATGAATGTCCTGTTGGAATTGATCAGCTCAGAACAATTATGCAATTGCGTCGTTATCAAACATTAACTTTAGGAGAAGTACCCGCCTCTGCTGGAAAAGCAATTGAAAATATAAAGCAATATAATAATCCTTGGGGATTGCCCCATGCCGATCGTTTTAAGTGGGCAGAGGGACTCGATCTTCCCCTTATTACGGGAGAAACTCCGGAAGTCGAATATTTGTATTATGTGGGTTGTGCCGCTTCTTACGATTTGGGCAATCAGCGCGTCGCAAAAGCTGTTGTTAATATTTTAAAATATTGTGGTGTTTCCTTTGCCGTTATGGGCAAAGCAGAAAAATGCAATGGCGAACCTGTGAAGAGGCTTGGTGATGAATATTCTTTTGCTGAAATTGCAAATAGTAATGTTGAGCAATTAAATAAATTAAAATTTAAAAAAATAGTAACTCACTGTCCTCACTGTTTTAATACGTTAAAAAATGATTACCAAGAATATGGTGGAAAGTACGAAGTGTATCACCACTCACAATTGTTAACTGAATTATTTAAAAGTAACAAACTGCAGTTACCTATTGAAGTTAATAAGTCTGTTACTTTTCATGATCCCTGCTTTTTAGGGAGACATAATGGTGAATTCGATGCTCCCAGACAAATTTTGGAAGCGGTTGCAGGCATTCGTCTTTCTGAAATGGAAGCCAGCAAAGAAACCTCAAGCTGTTGCGGCATGGGTGGGGGCAACATGTGGTATGAAAGCGAAGGTGGCGGAAAAATTGTCGAAAGACGCTTGCAACATGTTGCGCAGACAGGTGCAAAAACGCTTGTTACAGGTTGCTCTTTTTGTATGATCAATTTTAAGAGTGCTTTTCAAAATTTAGAAGCAACAAAAGATCTTGAAATTATGGATTTGGCCGAAGCAGTTGTGATGGCTATGCCTCCTGAAGCGAAAAATGCAGCGCTGTCAAAGGTGAATTGATATTTGACATATGATTGTGCTAAGGTTATCCCATGCGAGATGGTTTATTTAAAAACCTTACTTTGTAAAGTGGGACTGTTTTTCGTTATTATTTGGAGGGTGGTTATGCACACCTTTAGCTTTGGTGAACTTGCTCTTATTTTTGGTATTGTTATTGTGTTATTTGGCGGAAGTCGCTTGGCATCTGTTGGAAAATCTCTTGGTGAAGGCATTTCAAATTTTAAAAAAGGACTCAACAGTTCTAATGCGGATGAAAAGCAATTGAAATCTCCGTCTTCACAAAGCCAAACACAAGTTGTAGATGTTGATCACAAAGATATCCCAAAAGTTTAAGGCATGATTCCTTTAAAACAAATCAGCCAAAAACTTTTATTTGTTGTTGGTAAAGGTGGCGTAGGGAGAACAACAGTATCTGCCTCTTTAGCTTCCTATTTTGCAAAACAAGGCGAAAAAGTCCTTGTTGTTCAATGGTCATTAAAAGACTCTATTTCTCCATTATATTCTATGTCTCCATGTCATCACAAAGAAACAGCTGTGCCAGGTGGTTTCAAAGTGATGAATTATTCTGCTTCCGATGCTATTCGAGAGTATTTTGTCGATCATTTAAAAATGAAATTAATTTATGCTATGGTCATAGAAAATCGCCATGTGCAACGTCTTATACATGCCGCTCCCGGAGTTCAGGAATTATTTTTTTTAGGTCGCTTGTTCTGGCTTGTTGAATTAGCACAACAAGAAAAGGGTTATCATTACGATCGTGTTATTGTTGATTCTCCTGCGACAGGACATGGTATTTCATTGTTTGGAATTGCACCTGCCGTTGCAAATTTAGGTATGACAGGGCCTTTGGCAGCAGAATGTGAGCGGGTTACAAAATTATTAATGAACAAAGAAAAAACAGGTTTTTTTGTTGTTACGTTACCGGAAGAGCTTCCCATTGAGGAATGTTTCGAATCTATACCTAAATTAACAGCGCAAATGCAGCGTCCTCCCTTAGCTGTTATTGTCAATCAGTCGAATAACGCTCAATTTTTTCCAGAGTTAAGCAGGGCGGAACATGAAGAATGGTTTTTAAATTTAAAATCAAGCTTGACTCAACAAGAATCTAAACAAGAAATTGATCTTATATTATCCATGCTCAACAAAAGAAATCTATATGAAAATAAACTTACACAATGGGTGAATGATTTTACTGCAAAAACAAATCAGCAGCTTCCCATTATGTCATTGCCTGATGTTGAATTATTGCAAAAAATTGAATCTCCCTTACAAATTATTGAAGCATTATCTAATTATTTTTCTTCCATATCTTAAAGTAACAAATATTTGTTGAGGTTTTTATGTCCTTTGTTTTTCCAAAGCTTCACATATTTTTGGGTGCAGGAGGAGTTGGGAAGACAACACTCTCTGCATCATTTGCTCTTTCATTAGCAAATTCAGGGAAAAAAGTGGGGCTATTGAGTATTGATCCCGCCAAGAGACTGCAATCTGCTTTAGGAGTGGGTGCTCTCTCTGAAGTAGGAACTCTGATTCCCTTGCAAAATAAGGATGGAGAATTACGTGCTGCTATTTTACATATTGGTGAGAGTTTAGCGCGTTGGGTTGAAGAAAAAGGAATAAAAAATGAGGAGCAAACGAAATTATTTCAAAATCCATATTATGTCGCTCTTTCAAGTAAAATGGCCACAGCTATAGACACCTTAGCCGCAATTCGTGTAGCTGAATGGGTAGAGCAATATCCCGATGTAGAGGAATTGGTCATTGATACGGCACCTGGAATTCATGCCATAGATTTTATTGCGAAACCTGAAAAAGTATCTTCTTTTTTAGACAGCAAAATTATTGATTGGTTAAAATGGTTTGTTGGAAGTGCTCAAGAAAAGCCCAACATTGTGGCATGGGCTTTTAAGTCGGGCGCTCGAAAAATTTTAGAAGGCTTAGCGTTGGTTGGTGGTCGAAATTTTATCATTAATTTTGGTGAGTTTTTGACTATGCTAGACAAAGTTTTTATTACGGCATTAGAGCGTCTGAAATATACACAAAAATGGTTAAAGCATAACTCAACAAATATTATTTTAGTGAGTTCTATTCGTGAAGATGCTGTAGCTGTTACAAAAGAAATTGGAAGAATTTTAAATCAAATGAAAATGAATCCGAGTTTAGCCATTATAAATCGAGCTTTTCCTTTAAATTTAAAAGATGAAGAACTATTAAATAAATTTTTGGATCAGGAGTATTCTGAAAATTCCAATGAAAAAATGTTTGCTAATTATTTAGCAAGTTATTTTTCAACACAGCATAAAGTTCGTCAAAAATTATCTGAATTTTCTGTGGATGTTATTGAAATCCCTCTTTCAGCAAGTTTAGATTTAGATAACGAATTAAGACTCTCCGATTTATCTAATTTAGGGGATATCATTAGGCAAAAAACAGGAAAAACCTCTTTATGAAAAAAATTTTAAAAATTCCAGAAACAATTGGATTATTTTTAATTAAATTATTTGCGGGATTTGGCCGTTTTTTAATATTTATAAAAGATGTATTCAGATGGTTTTTTTTACCCCCTTTTCGTATTGGCCTTATTGTAAAACAATTAGAATTTGTAGGTAATAAAAGTTCAACAATTATATTTATATCAGCATTGTTTGTGGGAGCTGTTTTAGGGTTGCAATTGGGAGTTATTTTTAAATTATTTAGTGCTGAAGGATTAATGGGAGCGGCAACGGGAAAATCGTTAGCACTAGAATTAGGTCCTGTGATGTGTGGATTTATTGTTATAGGACGCGCCGGAGCTGCCATGGCTGCAGAAATTGCAACTATGCGTGTGAATGAGCAAATTGATGCTATGGAAGCTATGGGTGTAAATCCTATTAGTTACCTTGTTGTTCCTAGGGTTATAGCAAGTACAATTATGATGCCTATATTAGCTGGAATTTTTTTATTCGTTGGCGTCATTGGATGTTACCTTGTTGCGGTGCTTTTTTATCGTGTTGACACCATGACTTTTATGCAGCAATTAAAATGGATTGTTTATTGGAGTGATGTGGTAAAGGGTCTTGTAAAAGCCACGGTATTTGGTTTTATTTTTTCATCTATCGCATGCTACAAAGGGTTTAAAGCAAAGGGGGGAGCCAAAGGCGTCGGCGAAGCGACAACAAGTGCTGTTGTTGCGGGCTTGCTTTCTATATTGGTGGGAGATTTTATAATTACGATTTTCCAGGTAAGGTAAATAAAAAATGTCTCATGATGATAGCATTATATCATTAATTAATGTAAAAAAATCTTTTGGAAATAATCATGTTTTAAATGGGTTAAATTTAGAAATTCCAAAACACAAGATTTCATTTATTATTGGACGAAGTGGTGAAGGAAAATCTGTTACTTTAAAGCATTTTATTGGAATATTAAAGCCCGACTCTGGTGAAATATGGATCGATGGCGTGCAAATGAAAAATGCTAAAGAAGATGAATGGATTGAAGTTCGTAAAAAAATAGGAATTCTTTTTCAAGATGGTGCTTTATTCGATAGCTTAACTATTTCTGAAAATGTTTCTTTTCCTATTCAAAATCATCTGAAATTATCTGCAATAGAAATTGAAAATGTAGTTTCCGAATTGCTCGAGTTGGTTGGTTTGCCTGGAATAGAAAATAAATATCCGCCAGAACTTTCCATTGGTGAACGTAAGAGAGTGGGCTTAGCGAGGGCTTTAGCTTTAAAACCTCAATTGTTACTTTACGATGAACCTACAACCAGTATGGATCCTCTTGTCTCCGATCTGATTGACAAGCTTATCTATAGCACACAAAAGAAAATGAGTGGTATAACCTCTGTTGTGGTGAGCCACGATATCACATCTGTAATGAGTATCGCTGAGTATATCTTCCTTTTGCATAAAGGGAAAATTTACTTTCAAGGAACACCAGAAGACTTTCGCTCTAGTAAAGACGATCTTGTAAAACAATTTCTTACCGGCGGCAGAAATGGTCCTTTGGAAGTTCCTATAGCTTAATTTAATATTTATTTATGCCATCTGTGGCAGGTAAGGGTTAAGTTTTCATGTCTTTGTCCTCGGAAGTAAAAGTTGGTTTGTTTGCAATTGTGGGAACCGTAGTTCTCACTACGACTGCTGTTGTGCTTGGGGGAAATCCCTTTTCATCTAAAAAACAACATTATTATACTGTTTTAAATAACGTGAAAGGGGTTGCAGAAAGAACCCAGGTGCGCGCTTCGGGCGTTCAGGTTGGTGAAGTCACCTCAGTTGAAATTTTACAAGATGGTGCGCGAATTAATTTTAGTGTGGATGGAGATCTCAAAATACCTAAAGGATCTTTTATTGAAATCCGATCTCGTGGAATTTTGGGTGATGTTTATATTGAAGTTGTTCGTAATTATCAGGGTGTAGGCTATATGAGTTCCGGTGATCTCATGCCACGAAATTCTGAGTCCAACGATATGGACTCCCTGATGGCTAGTTTAAATCAGATTGCTAATGATATTAAAAAAATTAGCGGTAACTTAGCTAACGTATTAGGAACCAAAGATGGTGAAAATTCCATTCGCAATATTGTGACAAATATTGAGGGTATGACAAGCGATCTGCGCGATATCACTTCCTCACAAAAAACAAATATTAAAGAGGCCATTAAAGGAATTCGCGATAGTGCTGTTCATATTTCTAATTTAATTGCACGAAACGACTCTAAAATTGATCAAATTATTTCTGATATGAAATCATTTACAACGGAATTAAGACAAATTTCAACTCCTGAAAACAGAGAGCGTATTGAAAATATTATTGCCAATGTAGATGAAGCCACAGCATCAATTAAAAGAATGGCTACTAAAATTGAAGGTGGTGAAGGTACTTTAGGGCAATTAATAGCAAAAGATGAAACTGCAGACGAAGTAAAAGCAACTTTAAAAAGTATTCAAGATGTCGTTAAACCTATTTCACAATTAAAATTAACTATAATGGATAGAGCAGAATATCGCCTTGAAAATGCAGAAACGGGAGATAAATTCGTCAATGAGTTTAATGTTACTTTAGCTACTCGTCCTGATCGTTATTATTTGCTTGGTATTACCAATGCTCCCTATGGAAGACAGGTAACAAATTCAACAACAACATCGACAACAAATGGAAATACGACAACGACAAATGTGCAGCAAAATACGCCTGAAAATCTTTCTAATTTACGCTTTAATTTGCAAATTGCACAGCGCTTTGGATTTGTAGGTTTACGTCTTGGTATGTTTGCCAACTCTGGAGGATTTGCTACAGATTTTTACGCATTTAACGATAAATTTGTAACAACTTTTGAATTTTCTCAGTTTGGTGGTGCTCCTACTCCTTCCGATACAATATATGGAACAAAAGGCGCGTTTAATATTAAAGCTTTTTCAAACGTATTTATCACGCCAAATTTCTTTGTTACGGGCGGTGTCGATGGACTTGTGTTATATAACAAGCCTTTCCCATTTGTAGGTGCCGGAATTTCTATTACTGACGATGATATTAAAAGCTTAGTGGGAGTAGCAGCTCTTGCAAAATAATAATTTAATTATTCTTTAAATAGTGTTCTAATTTTTCTTTAGCTTTTGCTTTTGAACGTAAACTTGCATAGGAGTCTTTTTTGTCGGAATCAACAATAAGGTGAACAAACATAATTTTACGATCTTTTTTTTCTATCCACCCTACAAACCAACCTACTTGACGCTCTGTCTTTTGAGTTTTATCTCTATTTAATACATTTCCATTTCCTGTTTTTCCATATAGTTTCCAGTCGTCTTTTAGTGCTTCATTAAATAAAATATTTTGAGTCATTTTATAAGATAAATCAATTACTTTTAATGATTTGTTATTTAATCCATATAGAAAATTAAGTTGTTGTTCTGGAGAAATTTCGAGGGAGCTTGATAGCCAGGCACGTTCGAGACCATTATCTTTATTTTTATCGCCAGAGAGATCTTTATTACCGTAATTAAAATCGTTCATATATTTTTTAAATTTGTCCATTCCCACTTTTTTTGTAATCAATTGAGAATACCAGACACAGCTATTTGCCATCCATAACTTTGGATCGTGTGGTTGTTTCCATTTATCGAGCCAATCGACATAACCTTCCTCGAAATTTAATTTGGGTTGGGTTTCCGATTTTAGAATTTTTTCATTATAACCAATTAAACTTATTGGTATTTTAAATGTGGATGCCGGGGTGTAAGCTGTCTCGCAATCACCCTCTTTAATAATATTTTTATTATTTTCACTTAATATAAAGCAGTCGGCATAAGAAACGGAATGAAAGCATGAAATTATGGCAAATAAGCTAAAGATTTTTTTCAAAGTAAGACCTCTTATTTTAATTTATTAAAAAATATAAAGCTCATATTAATATTAAATTATTATTAATATGGTGTAGAGTGTTAATTTAATTTTTTAAAGTTGTAAATAATTTCTTTTTTAAGAATTTTTTAATTCACTCTGCTAAGTGCTTGTTGAAAAGCTTGCATAAAAGCGTCTGGGGAATGAGGACCATCATATTGAATGCCATTGATAACAATGAGAGGTGTTCCCATAATCCCCATTTTATTTGCAAGGGCAGCATCGTCTTTAATTTTTGGCAATTCGGTGTCTAATTGCACACATTGTGCAAAAGATTCTGCATTCATACCTAAGGTAGTCACCTGTACTTTTAACCCTTCCATTGAAAATTTCTGTGCTCTTTCTGAGTCGCTCCAAGTTTGCCCTTCAAACGCCCAAGCTTTAAATTCCCAAAATTTACCTTGTTGTCCTGAACAGCGTGCGGCTTCGGCAAGGGAACAAGCGTAAGGATAGCCTCCTTCTCCAGGAATGTAGGGATTGCACTTGTTACTTAAAGGAAAAAAGCGGTAAACAAATAAAACTTTATCATGCCCGACAGTATCTTGTGCCTTAATAATCGCATCGGTAGCAATACGGCAGTGGGGGCATCCAAAATCTGAAAATACTTGAATGATGACTTTTGCATTGTCATCGCCTCTACGGTAATCCTCACCATTGCCCACAAAGTTTGTTTTATTAAAAGTTAACATAGCACTTTCTGGGGGGTGTGCTGGTGTTAAGTTTGAGGGATCGGGATTGTTTGAGTTGGTTGTATTATTGCTCGCATTGCTTTGATTCGCTGGGGTTTCTTTGATGAAGTAATGAGCAAAAAGAGGAGAAATAAGACCAATGGCAAGTGGCGGTATGCCAAGGCATAAGGAAACAGCCATAAGCCTTAAAAAGGAATCATTTTTAGGAAGGTTGGGTTCATTTTTCGATTTAAAAAACTGGACTATTTTTTGAATAGTATACAAAGTAACAATTCCATGAATAATAGAACAAGTTGGGCAAATCATTTTTAAAATATTATAAGAAATATAAATGAGTATTCCAACAACAACAAAACCTACGAGAGCAATAATCATTTCCCAAAAGGCAAGCCATTTTCTGCTTACTTTTGCCAATTTAGGCATGAATGAAGCAGATAAAATTATGGCAAAATATGTCATTCCATATGCACCTAAAGGAATGGCGGCAAAGGAACCGTAAGAGCTTCCAATCACATTGGAACAATTTACTGTTGAATTGAAATCACAGATTTGAGCCCCGCCTTTTGTGCTGAGTTGCAAATGGATAGCGAGTGCATATAATGAGACAAAAAAACCAGCAATACCAAGAATAATTGTTAAAATATTAAGATTGTTTAAATAAGATTCTGAATTTGCATTATGGTTCAATTCGGTATTATTTTCCATAGAGAATTCCTATAAAAAAATTAGTAAGATGAAAGATTTTCTTTTTCGTTAATAATGGCTAATCCGCCACTGGTTCCTAATCGGGTTGCTCCTGCTTGGACAAAAGAAACAGCGTCTTGGTAACATCGAATGCCTCCACTTGCCTTGATACCTACGTAGTAACCTGTTTCATTTTGGTATTTAGACAGTGCGTTTTTAATAACTTCAATGTCATTTAAGGAGGCTCCCCGAGTTGAAAATCCCGTCGATGTTTTTACCACATGAACTCCAGAAAGGGCAGCTAAAAAAGAACATTTATAAATTTCTTCATCGGAGAGTAGGGCTGTTTCCAATATTACTTTTATAAGTTTATCTTTTGCGACAGAAACAATGGTTTTATATTCTTTTTCTAATTCACTAAAATTACTATTTTTAACCAAAGTGACATTTTGAACAAAATCAATTTCATCGGCGCCGTTTTGGATTAAGTTTTCAATCTCAAATATTTTTGTATCGAGGCTGCAATATCCGAGAGGAAAAGCAGCAACACTACATATTTTTACATTAGAATTCTGCAGGATTTTTTTTGCTAAACCGACATAGTTTGGTGGAACGCAGACGGCTCTAAAGGAATTTTGTAAAGCTTCTTGACAGAGTTCAATAATCTGTGAATCCGTAGAACTTTGTTTTAAAAGAGTAGAATCAATTAATGAGGAATATAAAGAAGCGCTTTTTTTATTTAAAATATCGAAGCGATTTAAGTAATCTTGTTCAAGTGATTTATGACGAAATATAATCATTTATTTGCCTCCACATGACATATCCCATCGCCTACGGTATCTATGCAATAATCCCGTGTCATGGCAAATGGGAGAGTGTTGTTTGTTCCCGTTAAAAAATTAGAAAGAAAATCTTCTCCCCAAGCAACCCACCTTACCGTAAAAGCATTTGATTCCGATAAATTTTCTTCAAATGTTTTAGAAAAAGGTTTTGAAATATCGCCACGGTCGAGAATCCAGCGACGATGAATTTTACCATTAATATACATTTCGACAACATTAGTAGAATTCCATGCCGGAATTGAAATTCTCAGGCGAAAACGTTGTTGTACATAACTCGATAACAGCCCTTCATTTTGCGGCAGGGTCATGGGTTCGAACAAATAAAATAAAGCCCCATTTGTTGCTTGAATATTAGACAAATTTAAAAAGTTTAATGAGGGGACTAAATTAATTATTTTTGTATAACTTGAAAAAGGAACAGAGTATTTTGCAACGTTTTCTTCACCTGCCCCGCCTAAGGGAACGCCTAAATAATAATTATTTTCAAGATTATTTCTGAGTAGAGTGATATATGTAGAATTTATTTTTCCACTTACACCTAAATAAAGTTCAGATAAACTTCCTTTTTTTATTTCAGATGCAGCTTTTGCAGAATAAGTAAATGGTAAATATTTTACTTCTTTTGATTTTTGATTTTGATACACAATTGAAAATTGTTTTTTTATATTAGTGTCATCTTCTTTCTTATAAAAATTATCTAGATTTTCAAATGAGGGAGCTGCTAAAAAATAATTTGATGAAGCAAAAAGCCAATTTTGAAATTCTTTTCCTTCTATAAATGTGAATGGAAAAAAAGTTGAATCTAGATAATAATTTTTTGATTCGTCTTCAAATTCATACTCATCTTTAATTAATTGAGGACAAGTTAATTCATAAATTTCAAATTCTTTAATTGTGGCGCTTTTTAAACAAATTAATTTGTTTTTTCTAAAAATAGCAAATTTGTATGACGATGGTTCTAAAGTGATTTCAAAAGGATTTTTTCCAATTAATATAGAAGATTTTAAATATTCATCAACACCCAAGCTTTTTGTTGTAAAATTCCCTTGTTCATAAAGATCATCTTTAATTTTAGAAGGAATTAAAAAACGTCCTTCATTATAATTTTCTACTATTGAGGAAATACCATGTTCTGAAATATTTCTTCCAATGCGTAAGGTATCTCCTTCAATGATTCCATTTTGAGGCGTGGGATCTATTTTTATAAAAACATTTTCAGGAAAGGGAACTTTAATATTGGGTATGTTGTCTTCAACTTTCATTTCTTTTCGATATTGTCCATATCCTGTGGAAATATGATAAGATAAAAGTGAAATAAAACAGCTAGCAAAACCGTAAGGGTTTAATTTTACTATAGCAAAGGGTTTGTGATCTTTGGGGCTTAATAAAAAGAAGAGTTCATTGGCGTCCTGCTCTGGATTGATGCGATCGGAAGTAAAATGAATGAGTTTTAACGAACCTTTGGGCAGTTCTTCGAGATTGTTGTCGTCTAAAATGCGACAATTGCCAGGTTCAGGTGGCAAGATAGGGTTGTTGAGTCCGTTCCAATAGCCAATTAAAAGATCGGATTCTCGCATGTTAAACCATGGCTCTATGGGTAAAACCATAGGCGCCCAAACAAGACCATTTGTTACATATGGGTTTAAATCTATATAGTTATACGAAAGAAATGGTGAATTACTGGACTTTGATGAAAAAGACTGCGAAAACTCCTCAAAAAACTGGTGATGTACGTTTTTAGATTGGACGCATCCTGCAAAGAAGCAGAAAAAAAATAAAAATATCATGGACGTTTTGGCTAAACTACGGTATTGTATGCGTTTTTTTGGGGATAAAGAATGTATCATAATTGTTATTGATCCAGATCAAAGAATATTTGTATAAACTCCATTAACTTCTGAACTTCTGAAGGGGTTTCCCCCCAAGATCCCATCTTATAAGTATAAGAATACCTAAACACATATATGAGGTGATTATGTTTAAGCGCAACCTTCGTGCCCTATTTCTTTCAAGTGAGCCAGAAATCGTGTCAACGAAAGAATCTACCAATAACCAAGTGTCTGAGTTAGCTAATGGGGAAAGGTTTGAAAACGGTCTTCGCGTCAAAACACTACCTCCCAGTGTGATTAAGGATATTGAGCAAAAAAACATCGCAAGACGCCTTGCGGGACTTTCTCCTATCCATGTTCGTGTTCGTCGCTGTTTAACTTGCGGTTCTATGTTTGAATCTGCAGGAAACCGCACTTGTGGCTGTTCTAGCCGTACTGCCGGAACTATTGCAGGACGCGAAATCATTTAATAATTACCTTAAAACTGGTAAGTTAACAACTTACCAGTTTTTTTATGACTATATTAATTTAGAATTGCCGGCAGGATCTCGAGACCATTTTTTATAATCCCAACTCCATTGCTCGGGGTGTTTGCGAATTTGATGTTCAATCCAATTTACAAAAAATGACATTTCTAAGCTGACATCTTTTTCGCGTTCTTTAATACTATTTTTATGATATAATTCTGCTTCTGATAAGGCCATAGTTGATAGATAATGAGGTGCATGAGGTAATTCTATTTCATTTTTCAGATGAGGATTTTTACCGCATTGCATATTTAACTTAACAATACCTGGTAAAATACGATAAGCAGCCGCATAAACCACAATCAAATTTTGATTCATGCACATTCTAAGTCCCGATACGGGAAAAGCCGCGTATTCTCCAAAAAAACGTATAAATAGTCCTCCGCTTTTAGGTTTTTGATCGACAAGCATGCAAAAGGATGCTTTTTTTTGAACGATGACCTCTTCCATTTTAGAAAATAGACTTTTTGTTGTCCAAATCACGCCCATGCCTGGTCGGACCCGGTACCAGGAAAGAAGCTTATTGATAAAGTTCAGTTTGGAGGGTTGTGCCAAGGCGTAAACCTGAGTGTGCTTGCCTTTGCGATATTCTTCCATAACAGGAATAGAGTACATTTCCACATTGGCCATATGCGATAAAATATAGACAATACCTTTGTTGTGCGAGTCAGGGTATTTTTCGCGAATTCCCTGCAAAAGTTGTTCGTAGTTGAATCCTTTTTCATGTAAACAAATATTTAGATGAAATATTTCAAAGAAAAAAGCTTCAAAAAAATAGAAAACATACCCTAAATAAACTAAAGAAATTAAAAAATGGGCTTTGATTCCTCTCATTCCCAAGCGTTGCTTGAGGTTTTCCTTTGCCACTTTAGTGGGAAAAATAGGGCAAAAGGATAGAAAAAGACAACAAACATACAAAACGAAATAAATTGGAAATAAAAAAAAGTTTAACAATAAGAGGATAATAAGTTTAAATATTTTCATATTTTTTAAGCCTTTAACAAATTATGCCGACGGAACCATGGGTAAATTGTGCCCACTCAAGGGGGAGATCATTGGTTCTACCAGTCTACGATCGTACGCCTTACATTGTTGAATACTATAAAGACGGAGAGAAACAAACTATCCGTCGGGTGCCTCCGCCTAAATTGCACGACATGGAAGAAGGGGATGATGTCACAATTGCAAGGAAAAAAGGTGATGATTGGGACTCTGGAGATAAAGTAGAAATTAAGGGTATAAATCAGAGACAACCCAATACGCTAACTATAAAAAAAGAAAATGGTGATTATACTTTTTTACCTTATGACGATGTGGAATTAAAAGAAAAATCAGCAGCACATTATATTCGTGAAGGTCGCGATCCCATAGGAAGCCAATATTTATTGTGGCCTTAATATGAATTTAAAAAATACAATGCCTTCTTTTTTTATAATTATCATTTTCCTCTAATAAGTGTTCATGTTTTTTATAAAGAAAATTGCTCGGTAAGCGTGGGTATAAATGATGTACTAAGTGAAAACAATCGCTGCGCGGAAAAAAAATCCAATTGAGTAAGGGAATAGAAAAATAATGATTTCGTGTTTTAAATTCATCATCTTTTCTAAAATAAAGTCCACCATGATCGAGAAAATCGGACATTAATTTCATCATTTGATATGTTGTTAAAAAAGGGATTATGATAAATAGAAATATAAGTTGGAATCCAAATAAGTAACATAAACAAATAAATGCAGAAAGATATATCGTATAAAAAATGAGAGATTTTAATGATTTTATTTTTAATTTAATAGAGGATATAAATAAGAAATACCAATTTTTAGGTGAAAAAATGATTTTTAAAAATCGGGATATTTTAAATGGGTTTTTATCACAAATTCCCAGTTTATGTCTTATTTTAAAATCTTCGTCGTATAAAATGTTTCCAAGATAACGATGATGTGAAAAATGTTCTTTTTGATAGGTATGAAAACAATTCAGTTCCAGTGTACAGAGTGTTTTTCCCAAAAAGGTATTTAACTTTTTACCAGGAACAAAGGTATAGTGACAGCATTCATGAATAATGTTACCCAGCGCTCTCATGCGCGTTCCATTAAAAAATATAAAAAAAGTCGTTATTATAATGTTTAATAATGTATTTTTTAATGAAATGTAATGAAATAATAAAATGGGAGAAAAAATGAAACATAGATGCATAAAAATGATGAGTATCCCTTTTATGGGATTGGAACAAGCAAAATTGAGCTTCTTTTGAAACAGGTTTTTACTTTGTGAGAATTGATTCATGACAACACTGCTATAAAAATACGTAATATCAATATCTTACCATTAATTTCAGTAAGACAATACATGCTACATTTAGCAGCTTAAATGAGAAATGCAATCTATTCAGGATTTATTAGGTGGAGGGGGTTCTGCTAACTATTAACGTTTTAAGTTAATAATTTCTTCAAGCATGGTGTCGGTCGTTGTGACGGCTTTGGAGTTTGCCTGGAAACCACGCTGGGTTAAAATCATATCCACAAATTGCTGCGCCAGGTCGACGTTGGATTCCTCAAGGCTGGCGGAGTAAATACTTCCGCGGGACATGGTTTGGGGCAAACCAATCCGGGCTTCACCTGCTTTAGGTGTGGCAATGTAATTGTTACGACCAATCTTTTGTAAGCCGTGGTTATTTTGAAAGGCAGCTAAGGCAACCGCTCCGAGGCGGCGTTCTAGGCCATTTGTATATGTTCCTCGGATCATGCCATCGAGGTCAATTTTAATCGTTTTTAAATAGCCCGCTTCGTAGCCATCTTGCGAGTGGAAAGCCACTCCTGACTTTGCTGCTAAGCTTGTAGATCCTTGCGTACCGATGACAAAATCTTCATCAATTGTAGGTCCTAAGTTAAATTGAATAAGTTGAGGTCTGGCACCGTTGGTAAATTCAACCTGAGCGGCGTCGGTCTTTTCAATAATATCAATTTGAATAGGAATACCCGCTTTGGTTTTAAAGGGAAGAATGGGTTTGCCATCTTCATCAAATTCAACGGAGCCTTCCTTAATAACCGTAGGAAGGAGCTTTCCTTTGGCATCTCTTTGGGGAGTGACTTCTTCCATACCGTCTTTATTGCCGACTCTTCTGACTTCCCCACCATCCACAGTAGCATACCATTTCCAGAGATTTCTATTTTCACCTTCTTCATTTTTTTGTCTTACATAATAAATAACCGCTTGCCTTCCATTACCGAAATTATCGTAAATTGTGACGGCACTGGCAAAGTTTGAGGTGTCTGCAGGGCGTGACAAATCGAAGGTGTCTACGGGTGGTTTATCACGTACATCCAGGTTTGTTACGACATTCACAATGTTTGTGGGTCTAGGTGGAATGATATTGGAAAGAATTTGTAAGTCCGTCATTTTAACGGAAAGGCGGTTGTTGCTATCGGGGTCGGGCATGTAACCTTGAACGCGGGCGCCTGAAGGATCTGTTAACTTACCGTCTTTATCAAAGCGAAAGCTTCCCTGTCTCGTATAAAATAAACCGTTAGATTCTTTTACTTCTGCTGTATCGCTTTTAATGATAAAAAATCCGTCACCTTGAACGCTTAAATCGGTAATTTGTCCCGTATTTGTAACGGCGCCTTGATTATATAGTGTTGTAATATTTCTTAAGCGGGCACCACGTCCTAGTTGTGAATTTTCATTTAAAGAAACGGCGAGCATATCCTCGAACTCAGCTCTGTCTGTTTTAAAGGAACGGGTGTTTGCGTTGGCAATATTGTTGGCAACAACGGACATACCATCAGCGTTTGTTCCTAAACCTGTTACCGCACTAAATAAGGCATAATTTATTGGCATGATACTATTCCTTTCATAAGGTAACTAAACTTAATTCGCCCTGCCACTGATTCCCGCTACTGCGGGAGCGCCACCGTATTTAGGAGCGGCTTTAAATTCATCTAAACTAGACTGCGGTTTAGGTGTTGAATTCATAACTGTTTTTGCTGGGGGAGATCGTGTTTCTTCTGTTACATTAGCGCTTGCTCCTGGTTTTTGTTCCCAAGGAGGTGTTGAGCTAAAAATAGGACGTGCTTCCGCTAAGGGTTTTGTATTGTTTAAGGGAGCCCTTTCATAAGGTGATTTTGCCGTATTTGCATCTGAATTTTGTGGAGAACTTGAATTTGGATTGTTACTACCTAAATTCATAGGAGCATTGTTCATCCCTTGATTTGCGGGCGGATTATTGGGATCGTTTGGATTTAATTGTTTTTGGGCGCCGGGGTCTTTATTTTGTGGCTGCCCTACTTGTGCTCCATTTTGCGCATAGGCTGCTAATTGCGATTTATTCGCTTTATTTGCATCTGCCACTTCAGGATTTCGGATGGCAATTATTTTGGAAGGATCGGCGGCGCCCACGGTTGTATCTAACTTGCCACCTGAAAAAATATCAGAAATGCCTTCCACCTTAGCCATGAATGAAGTTTTTGCTGTCATGGGTTTACCGTCTTCCGTTGATGATAATACGCTAAATGTGTAGTCACCGCCTGGTAATTTGTTACCTTTATCATTTGTGCCATCCCATGTTACTTTATTTGTGCCAATTTGTACGGCACCCATATGAATGCTCTTCACAACTTTTAAATGCTCATCGCGAATTTCAACGATGGCATTAGAAGCTGCTGAAGGGAGTTCAAACTTCATTGTATTTGCGGTGCCGTCTGGAGAAAGTCTGACGTTGTTACCTTGTATTTCAATATCTTTTCCTAAATATTGAGTGAGTTTTTCAGCCTTAGCTTCATTTTGCATTTTTTTCATATCAGCTAATACTTTATTCACACCCATAAGTTGTTCAACGGTATTAAATTGAGCCATTTGTGAGGCCATTTCGTAGTGTTCCATGGGCTTACTAGGGTCTTGATACTTTAATTGAGTTACAAGTAAATTCAAATAATCATCTCTTTCCATTTTGTTTTTCGGTGTATTTAATTTCTTTCCTGTTACTTTTTCCAGCTGTTGACGGAATTCTCTATCATTTTTTGTTTCACCGAGACGGAAATCACCACCGGCTTCATTTTTTTCTTTTTCAATTTCTGCCTGACGTGCTTGATTCGATGAGGAAATCATATCATCAAAATTAATAGCCTCATCGCCTTTTTCCATTTTGAGTCCCGCACTTTTCGGTGGCTCTAAAGGTTGTTCCGGTATTTTTGCAAGACCTCTTGCTGCTCCAATATCCATAGCTCACTCCACTATTAAATAATAATAAAAATACCATGATTAAACTAAAACTTTAATAGATCCATTTGCACCGCGTTGAATATTTGTTATGGAATTTTTTTCCACATTTTTAAAAGATACGTTTTTATTAACGTAATCTTGAATATGATTTCTATTAAATGAAAAATCGGACTCAGGATTTTTAAAAAAAGAATTGCTTCCATTGCTAAAACTATTCTGTAAAAAACTTTGATTTAAAGCCTGTTGAGGATTATCAGGATTATTCAGATTTCCATTTTGACCATTATGTTGGGATTGATGTTGTGAAAAACCTTGCCCTGCCGCACTTCCCATGTTTGTTTGAATTGATTTTTCAATGGTGGAAACTTTAAAATCAGTGAGTGATATATTTTGATTGTCCAATGATTTTCTTAAAGTATCAGAATTTTTTTCTAGGATATTTTTTAAATCCTTATCCGAAGCCTTAATTTCCATGCTGACGGTATTGTCTTTTTTCATATGAATACTTAATTCAAGACTGCCTACTTTATCGTCTTGTATTTGAATTTTTGCTGTACCACCGCCACGTGCTTGTAATTGATTAGAGAGATCGACTGCTCTGCGTGTTGCTGTCGATATAATGGTATTTGAAAAATCGGCATTGCTTTTATCTGAAACCACAATAGGAGATGAAGAATGAGGTGTGATGCCTTTTTCAAAAGAGATCCCTTTATTTTCTAATGATAATTTTTCACCCAGTTCTTTTTTGGGTGTATCTTTATTATTATCAGAGTCGGACATAAAGGAATAAGGAGAATCCTCTCTATTCTCTTTGTTATTTAAACCTTCGAACTTTACTTTCTCAAAATTGGTACGAATGAAATCTGTCTTTGATAAGTCAAGTCCTTTTTTATCTTTATCCACATTCTCAAAATTGATATTTCCAAATCCTTGTTGCATTTTCGCTTTTAATAAATCTTCCATTGCTTTTAATGCATTTGGATTAATATCAATATTTTTACCTTTAAAATTGATATTATTAAAATTACCGTTGCTAAAAAAATCTTTATTTTCAAAATCCTTAGCATTAAAAAAATATTTGTGCGGTTCATCAAAAATTGATTTTGGAGCATTTGAAAATGCGGGTTTAAAGTTTTTTCCATTCCATTGTTGATCATCGCCTAAAAAATCATCTTCATTTTGATTTTTTAATATACGGTTAAATAAATTATCGATATTATTTTTTAAATCTGTTAAAGTCATCATTTTTGAAAATTTTGGTTTGTCTTCTTGATATCCTATAAGGAGGGGTTTTCCTTGTTTTCCTAAGTCAAAATTGTTTGGTAAAGCATCATTATCGGTATCTTTAGATAAAATACCAATTAATAATTGCTTATCTCCCTCAGGTAGGCTTTCTTTCTTAAATAAGTAATAATCTGTTTTTATGCTATTGTCCTGCTCTAAGTGTGAAACGGGATACCCAAAAAAGTTCTCACCAAAATCAATAATTTCTTGTTTCGGATTCCCTTTTTCTAATAAGTTGATGTTATTTAAATTTATTTTATTGTCTAACTTTGCGTTATTCATTTTTACATCAGGAATCGCATTCTGTATTTCTACATTCATTTTTGAAAAGGGTAAAAATATATTTTTATTATTATCAAGAGGCGCTATAGAAACCAAATCACCCTTTTGCAAATCTTTCAATGCAATAGGAGTTGGTTGAACGCTCATTTTATCAAAGGCTGTGAATTTATTATCCGTGATATTGGGATTTTGAATCACTTTCAAATCCACGGCATCAAATTTCATTAAGTTATTTAAAGGTTGCGCGTTTTTATCGATAAGTGTTGGCTGTTCCTCTTTTGAAATATTCATATTTTCTGGATAAATAGGATAAAATTTATAATCTCCTATGGAAAAGTTTTCCACGGGTTTTAAATCTATTGCTACTTTATTTTCGGTATTAAAACTTGCTTTAGGTTGCTGCCATGCAAATGAGGTATTGTCTTCCTTATTCATTTGTAGAGAGCTTTGAAACGGAAATGTGGGTGTTAACACAGAATTTATTAGATTGTTTAAATCGTCCGCTTTTTTATTATCACTTTTTTTGAAAAGCAAAGGTGCGGGATCCTCGCCGCCTTCATCGTCCATGCTATATTTTGCAAATAAGTCATCGATGAAATTTGCAAAATTAACATTATTATTGTTCCCTTTTTTGGGTTCTTGTTGTTCAAGGTTATTTTCTTTTTGAGGAGGAGTTGCTACTGCTCCTATAGAAAATAGACCCGAATTTGAGGTTTGCATTGCCATTGTAGCCCCCGTAACAGGAAACAGAGTTTTGTTTCTTTAAAGCTAAGGTAACTGATATAGAAATAAAACTTGAGTCCACAACTTGCCCCATAAAAGAGCTCTGGCTTGGGAAGTAGGGGGTGCGGATGTCATTGGGGCGCCCTGCAAAGGAAGGATGAGCAAATTCTTTTAGGGGGATTTTTATTTAATAATATTAATATATTATAATAATTTAAGCGTTTTTAGCTGCCAAAAGTGCCTGCGCGATTTCCTGCAACAGATGCGCTTTTTCCCTAGAAAAAAGAGTTGACTTTGACGGGAAGCTTTTCTATTGTTTGCCCCTATTGCCTAAGGCAACTTTATGCACACTATTTATGCCAAAGAACCGTGTGCAAAGAAAACAAAAGGCTACATACAAGGAAAGGTTTCGTATGCCAACCATTAACCAGCTTGTCGCAAGCGGCCGTAAGCCAAACCCTTACCGCAGCAAATCTCCTGCACTTAAAGAGTGCCCACAACGTCGTGGCGTTTGTACACGCGTTTACACAACAACACCAAAAAAACCAAACTCTGCTATTCGTAAGGTAGCAAAGGTTCGTTTAACGACTGGTATTGAAGTGATTTCCTATATCCCAGGTGAAGGCCATAACTTACAAGAGCACTCCGTTGTTCTCGTTCGTGGCGGTCGTGTAAAAGACTTACCTGGTGTGCGTTACCACATTGTTCGTGGCGCACTTGACACCACAGGCGTTGCAAAACGTCGCCAATCCCGTTCTCTTTATGGCGCAAAACGTCCTAAGGGAGGCGCTGCGGCTGCTGAACCTGCTAAAAAAGGCAAGAAGTAAGCTTTCGCTGAGGTGAGATTTGTTGCTCCCTGCCTGCAATATGGTGAACACATCAAACAGAAATAAAGTTAAAAGCTTTGTTTTTGAGTAAAGGTTTCACAGAAACTTTGAAGTTTCTCTTATTTTTAAAGGAATTTAATTTATGGCACGCAGACGTCGCCCGGTAAAACGCGAAGTATTAGCAGATCCCGTCTTTGGTGACGTATTAGTCACTAAGTTCATCAACTGTATGATGGAAGATGGAAAAAAAAGCGCAGCAGAAAAAATATTCTACGGCGCCATTGAAATTGTAACTCAAAAAGCTCAAGGTGAAGAAGCTATTGTTGTCTTCAAACGCGCTCTTGAAAACCTCAAACCACAAGTTGAAGTTCGCACACGCCGCGTTGGTGGTTCTAACTACCAAATCCCTGTAGAAGTTCGTCCTGAGCGCAGGCAAGCTCTTGCTCTTCGTTGGCTCATTTCCTACTCTCGCTTACGCAATGAAAAATCCATGCGCGATAAGCTTGCTGCCGAAATCCTCGATGCGGCAAACCGCCGTGGTGCTGCTATTAAGAAACGTGAAGACGTTCATAAAATGGCAGAAGCAAACAAAGCATTTGCACACTACCGCTTCTAATTTTAACTCCCTGCACCCAGTTTGTTTTCTTAAATATAAGTTCTTTGGCAAAAAAAGGCTCCGCGAAAGCGGAGTTTTTTTTGTGGGAGAATTAAAATTGGTGAGGATTTTTTCAGACTATCATTGCACCCCAGAGGTACTGCCCTGCACTATCCCCACCAAACTTGATACCGACATACACTAGGGTGGTTCCAGCAACCTAGAATGATTGAAGTGCATAAACCAACTCCCTCGGGACTTGCGCCTGCTGGGTTATTTAGTGTTGCTATGCACGCGGCTTCAATTTCATATATTTGCTTAGGTATACAATTACCTGATACTGGGCTACGAGTAGCACATCTTTTAGATCGTCGATTGTTATGAGAATCTTCCTGACCATTATTTTCTATTGAAGATATTTCAATATTCAAATTTTGATTATTTGCAAAAACCGATGTTGCAAAAAACATTGACAAAATTGAAATTACAATTTTCATAGAATTATCCTATAATAGTTATTGAGTTATTTTATAGATTTCCATTAATTGGTTGAGTTATTTTTTATTTAAAAAAGCATTTTTCATGCTAATTCTTTAGCATGAAAAAAATATAATAGAATAAAAATTCAAATAGAATAAATCTAAAAAATATATTTAATAAATCAATTGATCTAAAATTTCCTTTTAAAATAAGAATAATAAATTTAAATAAAAGAAAATTAAAAATTGTTTGAAGAATTAAGTAGGAGATATATTCTAAAATTTTCATTTCTTATATTACTGCTGAAAATCAGATTCACCATGTGCTTCTTGAAGGTATGAACCACCACCAGTTCTTGAAATACCCCCCCCCCGCACTAGATAATCTTGACGATGTTGATTGATTTTTTGAAGCATATTTCCAATATTATTATTAAAATCATTAAACTGACTCCCAACCCAAGCTCCAACCATACTTCCTCCAACCCACTTAAGCGTTTCCCTATAAGGCGAAGCATTTCTTTTTTCTCTTTGTTTTACAAATTCACCATTATTATAAGCATAATTTGCGTTTTCAAACTGAGCGGGTAAGAAAAACTTACATTCATTGCTTGGTAAGCAAATTGAAGTAACAAAGCGGACTTCATTATTGCTTCTGTTTGTAACTTCAATTGTTACTTTAGAAGTATTATTATTTGGATTGACTTGACCACTAAAAATAACATCACTTATTACTGTATTATTTTGTATAATTTCAGATTTACAGCCTAATACCCCACACGTTGTAGGTGTTAAAGTGGCATTGTTTTTATACTCA